>FR897867.1:1186-9148 GCA_000437495.1 Prevotella sp. CAG:485 | reverse complement strand
TGCCACGGAATTACGCCGCTGCCCCGATTTCACCGGCGTCAAACCAATGAATATAGTCATCAAACTCATAGCAGTGAAAATCACAGAGTCGTGGCCCTTCTACTGCGACACCTGCAAGCTGAGTGAGGAATCCGGCAAATACTCAGGCAACAAAGCCACCGTAAACCGCTTCCTTGAACTCCTTCATCTCAAAGAATAGCTGATTATTTTTTCGGTCTGCCGCCGAGAACGAATCCTATGGTAAGGCTGAAATTGTTGTAACCTTTGCGGCTGATATTGAACTGTGCCATCAGCCGGATATGGTATAACAACTCCACTCCCACACGAGGTGCGAACAACATTGATGTGCCTTCAGAGGGGAAATATTTATCGCCAACCACATCATTAAATGCCACACCCCAGGCAGCTCCCACAAATGGATTGATTTTTGTACCCTGGCGGAAATTGTAATCACCCGTCAGCGCAAGAGCCAATGTGCGGTTACTTTGCCAGCGGTCGCCGCCATCGTTAAACAAATGTTCGTAGTCACGGCGTGCGGTTGAAAGGTCTAACATGAGGCCGCAATCCCACGGGGTACCCCTGAAATTATAACGACCTTCTATGCCGAGAGAGGCACTCAGTTTCGCCTTACCGTCGTGATAGCCTCCGAGGGGCGTTGTCATACCGACCCTAACTTCACCCTCCATCATCTGCACGATAGGTGTCTTAGCACCCACATTCAAGAAAAAGCAAACGATGAACGAAGCAAACAGTATTATTCTTTTCATGCGATAGCAATTGTTGATTCTTCAGTGTATTTTTCTTCTAAAAAGCTATTTGTGAATAGGCATCTTCCATAAGAACCGGGAGACCGTTTTTCGCCTACAATCGAAGCTTCATGTTGCAAACTGAAACCATGGCTATTAACCATTCTACCGATTGAATAGAGATACGAATAATTCACGCAAACGGTAATGCACAATTGGGCTTTTCGATCAGACGGCAAACACGGTGTTTGTGTCTGTAACGTGACTACGCATTCCGCATCCTTGATGAAAAATTCGTGCAGATTTACCCTTGAGAACCGGTGAGGAATTGGTTGTCATTGCCATAACATAGCTTATTTCAGAGAGTAAAGTTACAACAATTATTTCACCCGTGCAAATATATTTGCACTAAAATTATATGTTTTACAACATGTTTTTGATTTTTTTTTGGTCGCCGCGGCGTGGAGGCGAAGCCACAAATGCACTTGGTATCATCATCCGCGATCCGCAGATGCAGGAAATGTGGGAAGAAAAGCAGGATAGAGCTAACCGCATCGTGGCAGCCGTGGAATACCCACTTGCCAACTCGATTTCTCGAAAAGCCGGCGAGAATAATGGCGAGAATAATGACGCGAATAAAACTATCCTCACCGCTATTCGAGAGAACGTCTATATAACTCAGCCCAAATTGGCACAACTTTCAGGA
This sequence comes from Prevotella sp. CAG:485, assembly GCA_000437495.1. Classification (GTDB taxonomy): domain Bacteria; phylum Bacteroidota; class Bacteroidia; order Bacteroidales; family Muribaculaceae; genus Lepagella. The sequence goes on along the minus strand of FR897867.1, from coordinate 7,696 downwards.
TTCTCACTGAGAAAAGTCAATCGTATTATCGCCGCTCTTAGACAAGCCGGTAAAATAAAGCGCATAGGCAAGACCAAGGGCGGTCATTGGGAAATCATTGGATAATGGCAAAAGGCCGCTTTACAAAAGGAGAAAGGGAATCGAATTAGATACCCCCCTAAGAGAATATAGTTATTGATGTCTTGAGAGAGGTTAGTTCAACAAAATGGCATTAAAGTAAAAAGACAAGACAGGCGAATTGCACCCCAAAAGCCTTTATCAGACCTTTAGGGTGCAGTAGGGGAAGTAGGTAATGGGGGGATTGGTTAGATGAAGAGGTTGACGTCGGCTTTTACGGCGCGTTCCATGTAAGTGGCTACGCCGCCGATGGTTACGTTGTCGAGCAATTCTTCTTTGCTGACGCCCATGACGTCCATTGACATCTGGCAGGCTATGAACTCTACGCCGTTGTCTATGGCCTGCTGGCGAAGGGTTTCGAGCGAGTCTATGCCTTTCTTGCGCATGATATGGCGCATCATCCGGCTTCCGATTCCGGCCATGTGCATCTTCGACAGTTTGAGCTTGCGCGAACTTGAAGGCAGCATCATGCCGAACATTCGTCCGAAGATGTCTTTCTCAACTTTGGGTTTGCGCTCTTTCTTGATTGCATTGAGACCCCAGAATGTGAAGAACATGGTAACCTTTTGCCCGGTTGCGGCTGCGCCGTTGGCGAGGACAAAGGTGGCGAGCACCTTGTCGAGGTCATCGCTGAACACAATGAATGTCTTGCCCTGCTCAGCCGGCACGGATGCTGCGGCCTGAGGAGCGGGAGATGACTTCTCCACAATTACCTTATACACCCCTTTCTCCGAGCCGGTGCCAATGAAGCGGTTGCCGGTGGTGCGGCACCAAGCCTCAGCGTCGCGGGGGAAGGCTTTGTCGGTTGCGGTAATTTCCAGCTGCTCTCCGTCGGCAAGCTGTTCCATACTCTTGCGCAATTTCATAATCGGACCGGGACACTGAATGCCGCAAGCATCCACTTTCAGGGTCTTTGTGGCCGATGCGGTTTTGGCGGGAAGGGAAGCCTGCGGCTGCCGGTTAGCCGACGGAATGTCAGAAGTCGGCGTTTCAACAGGCTTTACAGCCACTTTATAGGTTCTGAGGCCACCTATGAGGTTACGCACATCCGTAAAGCCATTCTCTCTGAGGATGTTTGAGGCAAGATAGCCGCGCAATCCCACACCGCAGAAGAGGCAAATGGGCTTGTTATGAGGAATCTCGCCTAATCGCGAACGCAGGTCGTCAAGGGGTATGTTGACGGCGCCCTTAATGCTGCCGAGGGCAAATTCGTCGGCTGTGCGCACATCTATCAGAAAAATGGAGTCAGGGTCAGTCTGCTTAAGTTCGCGCCAGTAGAGAGGTTTCATTTTGCCCGATAGGATATTGCCTGCCACGTAACCTGACACGGCAACCGGGTCTTTGGCCGACGAGAACGGGGGTGCGTAGGCATGTTCCAGCGCCATAAGGTCGTATACAGTACCTTTATGCTTTATCACAAGCGCGTATTCGTCGATTCGTTTGTCGACGCCTTCATAGCCCACAATCTGCGCACCGTAAAGACGCCCGTCGGCAGGCGAGAAGGTAATCTTAATATCTAACGGCAGCGAGCCGGGATAATAGCCGGCATGAGAGCCGGGATGGATTGTGGCCGAGAGATACGGCATGCCGAACTGTTTGAGACGCTTGGCCGGCAGACCGGTAGCGGCAACGGTGAGGTCGAAAACTTTGGCTATGGACGTGCCTATGGAGCCTTCATATCTGACACTGTTGCCGAACACCATGTTGTCAGCCACTATACGCGCCTGACGGTTGGCCGGACCTGCCAGAAAGTTGGGCCACGGTTTGCCGGTGAGCGGATGCGGATATTCTATGGCATCGCCCACGGCATAGATGTCGGAGTTGGAAGTCTGGAGAAATTCATTTACCTTTATGCCGCGCATCTCACCAAGCTCCAGACCTGCTTCCGAGGCAAGACGCGTTTCGGCTCGAACGCCTATAGAGAGCAACACGAGGTCAGCCTCCACCGAAATGCCCGATTTGAAATTCACCGTCAGGGAGTCGCCCTTCTTCTCGAAGCCCGATACGGCCTGACCCAGATAGAGCTTTACGCCCTTTTCCTGCAGATGTTCATGCACTATGGCAGCCATGGAATAATCAATAGGCGCCATCACCTGGTCAGCCATCTCAACAACGCTCACCTCAGCGCCTGCGTGATGCAGGTTTTCGGCCATTTCCAGACCGATGAATCCGCCGCCTACAATCACAGCGCGTTTAATGGCGTGGCTCTGCATATAATTCTTGATACGGTCTGTATCAGCCACATTGCGCAGGGTGAAAATGCCCTCACTGTCGATTCCTGACAGTGGAGGCACCACGGGCGAGGCTCCGGGCGAGAGCAACAGCCTGTTGTATGATTCGGTATATGTTGAGCCGTCGGCATTACGCACTGTTACGGTCTTCTCCTCAGGGTTGACAGCCGTAACCTCCGAGCGAACGCGCACATCGATATTGAAGCGGCGGCCGAAGGCTTTCGGAGTCTGCACAAAGAGACGGTTGCGGTCTTCTATCACTCCGCCTATATAATATGGCAAGCCACAGTTAGCGTATGAGATATAGTCGCCCTTCTCGAGCAGTATTATCTGATCTTTTTCTGTATTCCTTCGAATACGTGCGGCGGCAGTCGCTCCTCCCGCAACACCACCGACAATTACATGTTTCATGATATAGAGTGTTTGGGGAATTTTTTACAAAGTTAAGCAATTATTTCGGACATTCCTGAAAAGGCCTTCACGGCAAAGGCTTATTCACCTATGCCGTAAAAGCAATTATTGCAAGCAGAGGCTCACTCTGCCAGTCAGAATTCTACATCTGTCCGCTTTCAGGGATGTTAGCCAGCTCCGCAGCTACTACTTCTATGTCAAAGTCTGCATCTTCAACACGCTCGGATAATTCCCTGAATGACATAAAGCCTAAATCCTGGGCCAATTTCTTTTTTTGAGAAGCAGTCAGCTTCACACCGTCAGCAAAAGCATCCCTGATAGTGGTGTAAGCCCAAATGCCGCCGGTGTCTTCCAAAGGCTGCAAATCGCCTTTCCATCGGGTACAATGAGCCCCATCGACAGGGTGGTCCATGACTTCCTCAACACTGACCTTAAAAATCCAGTCGTCGCCGAAATCATAAACATATTCCAGCTTGTCTCCTTTTTCTGAAAGGTAGCTCGTTACGGGGGTTGAGTTGGCATCATTGGTATATTCATACAGACCGAAGCCGTCGTTATCGTCAGCCGGGATTCCTATCTGCAGACCAGAGTCGTATGCTTTATGCTGGAATTGCCACAGATGTGCGTCATAAAGCCCCATTACAGCTTGGATGGCAAGATGAAGCTGGAAGAAATTGAAATCTGCCGGAATAACTATCTCACGCCACATTGGCGGCTTGGAGACGCCTTTCATCTGAATTTTGAGGCGCAGGGATTTTTGATCGGCATCAGGCAGGGCTTTTTCCTCAGGATTGGAACAGCTGTTATTCAGATATTCATCGACATACGCATTGACTCGTCTTTCCTGGAAAGCACTCATGCCGCCTTGAGCAATGAAAGCTGCATATTCCTCAGGGGTTATTCCGGTGTGCGATGCCATTGTCATAAGCATCAGTTTTACGTTCTCAACCTCCCCCTTAGGAAAGCAATCGAATCCATCAAACGGATTCTGCAATGAGTCGTAAGTTCTGTCTTTTTTCTTAGCCATTATTTGATTGTATTTTGATTCACGTTACTGCACCCCAATGCACCTTTCAGACTTCACCAAATACCTATTTTTCCGTTCTTTGCGCTGGTTAGTTCTTGCCCAAGAGCGCCCGCAATTTCTCCTGGCCCACGATGAGGGCATACAACAGCAACGAGTGTTTGCGGTAGAAGGCCCAGAAGCCTATTTTGTGTTTGAAGGGCATACTTCGCCAGGGATATTTTTCGTATACGGTACGGAAATAGGGAATGTCGGCCTGTTCTCTCACCCAACGGCGCTTGTAAGCGAAAGAGCTGTTTGAGGTGAACATCAGTTTGGCGTAAGCTCTCACACCCAACAGGGCATAACCCATGGCGTTGTCCTGTGCATATTGTGGAGCATCCTTTTCCTGACTCAGAAATTCGGAGAATTTCTCTGCTGACGCCACAGAACGCTGAATCATGTCGGGGCGCGGGTCGTGGGTTATGGACCCGGGACGCTGCAGGTAACGGTAATAGGTATCGGGGGTGAAGACATAGACTTTGGCTCTGCGCATTCCGGCGTAGACAAAGGGTAAATCTTCGCTCAAAAGATGCGGAAGGGAGGGAAACCGTATTCCGGCCTCATCAAGCAGCGAACGGCGGATAAGACGCGAGATGGTATGTATGGGATATGTCTTTCGGCCATGACCCACCGACGGGGAAAAGGCATTGAGTGCTATTTCGGAAATTTCTTCAGGGTCATCGTATACCGAGGCCTGTGCGTTCTCTACATGACCAAGGACTTTACCCGACGGATAAACGCGTTCCATGGCAAAGCACACTATATCGGCATTATTTTTATCGGCCAGGTCAATGAGGTTCTTTAATGCCACCGGAGCGAGGGAGTCGTCAGCGTCAAGGAAGGTAACATATTCGCCGCGGGCGATGTCGAGGCCGACGTTGCGTGAGGGTCCGCAGCCGGAATTGACTTTGGTTCGGGCAACTCTTATCCTTGGGTCAGCTTCGGCAAGTTGATGCGCCTTGCCTAAGGTTGCTCCGTCGTCGGGCGAGTTATCCTCAACAATGATGATTTCAAAATCGGTGAATGTCTGTGCCTGAAGCGATTCCACCGACAGATGCAGATGGTCGGAGGCGCAATAGGCCGGTATGATGATGCTGATCCGGGGACGTGGTGTGTCAGTCATGTTTTAAGTCAGAGTTATAGTACCGGCCGCTGAGCCGATAATGAATGTATTCTGAGCCACAGGGCGAGCCTTAATTAGTCAGGTTCCGAAAGGAACACAGAAACGTCAACGCTTAGGAGAAATCGCTTTGCCGAATTGATGATAACTCGCTCTCATAATCTAAACGTAATTTGCGGCGTCTATATTGTAACGACACTAACTCCTACCCTCACCAAATGTTGGTTTGTGGGGTTGAAGGAAGACGCCATAAGTCGTTATGACGCAGGCACAGGACGCAATCTGCTGAACAAAGTCTGTCGCTCTGTCTTTGTTAAGCCTAAGAACAAAACCGTTAGGGCTTCCAAAACCCAGAATGAAAGAATGGAGGCTATGGCGGCATACACATCTGAGTCGAACTGAGAATAAATCCACCACGACACGGCAAATGAGGGCAAGAGTATTATCAGGGGACGCAGAAAGGCAACATAAATATAACGCACAGCACTCAACCCAATCTGTCGGCGCATGAGGATGATGGTAAAGATAAACATGGCTGAGGCTATGATGCATCTCACCACAAAGGCTGTGGCAGCCACCCCGGTAAATTTGAGCGTTACCCACACCAGCGGCAGGGTTGAGAGCATAATCACACCGCAGAATATGTTATAAATCTTGATTCTTCCGGTGGCCTGATTGCAGACCAGTCCGGGGGCGGCAACGCAATCGATGCCGTTGCTCACCAGACAAAGCACGCAGAAAGCTGCCGTGTATGTGGGTATGGCGTCGTTGCCGAGCCAGATGCGAAGCACCAGGTTTATGTTCATACATACCGGCACCAACAAAGCCGAGGCTATGTAAAAGGAATATTTGCCGAGGCTGTAAATGAACTCGCGCAACTTATCAACCGAGCGCCTGGCATAAAGGGTAACAAGCTGCGGGGAATACGCGGTCTGAAAGCTTGTAAGGATGCTGTAAGTGGCTTGTTGAAGCATTGCCATGATGCCGAATGCCGCATTCGCCACTACTCCGAAATAGCGATTCAGTATGAGTGACGTGCCTTGAAATGCACCCATTGTGGCGCATGAACCCAAGGTGTTCCAACCGCTGAAGGTAATCAGGCTGACAAAGGTGTCTTTCTGCCAAAACCATCGGAAACGGCATACTCTGCCGAAGACGCGGGCATGTGTGCAGTAAAGCTTGTAGGTATAAACTGCCACCACCGTAACAAGCAAAAATTGCGCCGAATAGATAATCAGTAAATGGCGTGAGAACAATACGAGCGAAAGCACAGCCAACAGCCTGAGAATGACCTCGCCTAAGCCGAAGAAGGCGTAAAACGACATTTTTTCAAATGCTATTATCATGGCGTTGTACGGCACTTTGACAATATTGAAAGCCAGGGTTATCACCGACAGTTGATAAACCCAGTTTGTTGCAAAGATTTTGTTGGCGGGGATATTGGTATAATGGTTGATATAGTAAAGGCCAATGGTTTCAGCGGCTACAATAACCACGGCAACGATACTGAATTGGGTAATCAAAGCCACATTGAAAAGCTTTTGCAGCGAAGCCTCGGTACCTGT
>FR897867.1:0-1151 GCA_000437495.1 Prevotella sp. CAG:485 | reverse complement strand
CTCGTATATAAAAAAGCGTGTGATGGCGCGCTCCATGGATACGTTCAGGAAGCCGAAGAAGATAACGAACGCGGCAACGAGATAATAAATGCCGAAATCCGTCTGACCAAGAAAACGGAGCGCCAAGCGTGAAGTATAGAGACTCACTAACATTATCAGCACGGTACGCAAAACAAGAAAGAGCGAGTTCTTGCCTATCTTGCCGCCGGCGTAAGACTTACTCTCTTCCTCCGCCGTTCCGATTATGTCCTTTTGCGCTTCAGCCATCTATAGGTTATTGTACTTTGTTAGTGAGGAGATCCAGGAACATTTTCGGGCGGGCGAGGTATTCGCGTATAGTGCTTTTGAAGCGCCGAAGGCGTATGGGAGAGGGAGCTGCGTTATAGCCGATGGCATGGAGGCCATATTTGTCGGCAAGGTAAAGGGCGCGTTCGTTGTGATATTTCTGTGAGATGAACGTTACGCTGTCAAGATGATAGATATTTTGCGCATTGGCTATGGATTTGATTGTGCGGGTGCCTTCATAATCGAGGATGATTCTATCGGCCGGTATGCCGTGGGCAATCAATGAATCGCGTATGGCGGCAGGCTCATCGCATCCATACTTCTGATCTCTGGTGTAATCGCCGCCGCTGGCAATGATGTATTCAATTTTGCCGCTGCGAAACAATTCATCAGCTGCCTTAATCCTGTTGTCAAAGCTGTAATTATGAGTGCCGTCGATAGTTACCGGTGAGGTCGCCAGCAACACTCCGACTTTATTATGAGGCACAGTCTCTATATTGTCGAAGGTGCGACCGGATGCATTACGCACCACGAGGACATCACAGACAACAATTACTCCGATTAACAACAGCAGGCAGCCGATGCCTATCTTTACGATAAGTCTGATTATCGGTCTCTTCATTCTCTTTCTCCATTAGCGGGCACCCAAAGCCATAAGCCCTGAAAACAAGGCCACATCTTCCGTGCGCCACTCTCAGGTGCAAAATTAACCAATTATCCGCAAAGTCTCAACTCTCCGATGCCACAATAGCCGGAGAGATGATATTATATTTTTAGAGGATAGGACATTTGAAGGGTGGATGACAGAGGATAAGGAGGAGAGGTTAAAGGGAATCAAGGGGGGCAGCGGCGTAATTCCGTGGCAG
>FR897866.1 GCA_000437495.1 Prevotella sp. CAG:485 | reverse complement strand
CGGCGGCGCTCAGGCCTGTTTTCAAACCCATTCTCAAACCCATTCTCAGGCCTGTTTTCGGGCAAATTCTCGGGCTTGGTAGCAGGGCGGCGGCGCTCAGCCGTCGGGGTGCCAGGAGGCGGTGGCGAGTACGCGCAGCAGCGAGTCGTCGAGGATTAGGGGGTAGTAATCGGCCATCTGCTCGGGGGTGACGATGGCGGGGAGCGGGTATGGGCGCTCCAGGGGGTAGTCGATGGTCAGGGGAAAGGGCTTGCGCGGGTCTGCGGGACGCAGAAACAGAAATAGAAGTAGTGCGCAGAGGCTCAAAACCAGGAAAAGAGCCACGAGGATGAGCGCCACACGGCGACGGCGGCGCTCAGGCCTGTTTTCAAACCCATTTTCAGACTTGTTTTCAGACCTGTTTTCAGGCAAATTGTCGGGCTTGGCAGCGGGGTTGCTTTCGGGCTGAAACGAGGGCTGAATTTCGGGTTGCTTTTCAGAAATGGCAGCGGGCTGAGGTTTATCGGAGGAGGTGTTCATGAGAGGGTGTCGGGGATGTAGAGGGTGTTGAATTCTTCGGTACGGCGGCGCTGCAGGCTCGGCAGCACTTTGCCTTTATAGCGCGTGTGGCGCAGGTAATTCTGCCGTATGTCGCGGTTTCCGGCGGCAATTTTCTTGAGTACGGCGGAGCGGCGCACGTTGCCCGGTCCGATGTTGTAGGCCAACACGCCGAGCAGGATGGAGTCTTTGCCGTAAGCGTTGAACATGCGTATGAGTTTGCGGAGGTCTGCGCGGAGGAGTCGGTCGGCTTCGGCGACGGTGAGGCTGCGGTGGCGCGGGAACTTCTCGCCGGGGAGCACGAGGTGTCCGTGGCCCACAAACGGATAATGGGCCGGGGTGCTCATGCCTTCGTATTTCTTGATGATTTTTATGGCTGTTTCAAAATGGTCTGTTTCGGGCTCGGGCTCGGCTTGCTGCTGCAGGGCGGCGGGCTGAGAGAGGAGGAAGCCCAGGGTGGCGGCTATCACAGCCGTGATTGACATAAGTGTTTTCATATTTATTCTAACGCTTATGCCGCTGAAAAGGCCTCCCGGGCGGGGTTAATTTTTGTGAATGAGGGGCGAGATGACTGCCAACTGATAGAGGGCTATGGAGGCTGACACGGAGACGTTGAGGGAGTGTTTGGTGCCTTTCTGGGGTATTTCCAGGATGTGGTCGGCGCGCTGCAGAGCTTCTTCGCTGACGCCGTCGACTTCGTTGCCGGCAATGACGGCGATTTTCTGCCCTGCTTCGGGGGAGTAGAGCTGCAGGGGTATGGAGGTGTGGGCCTGTTCGAGGGCGCAGATTGTCCAGCCGTCGGCGCGGAGGGCGTCGATGGCCTCGAGGGTGGTGGGCCAGTGGTGCCATTCCACGGAGTTTTCGGCGCCGAGGGCTGTTTTGTGGATGTCGGGATGCGGGGGCAGGGGTGTGATGCCGCAGAGATGAAGGGCTGCGATGCCGAAGGCGTCGGCGGTGCGCAACAGGGCGCCGATGTTGTGGGCGCTGCGGATGTTGTCGGCGATGAGGCAGACGGGCAGCTTGGGGAGAAGGCGATAGTCGGCCAGGCTGATGCGTGTGAGTTCGGTGATGTCTTTCTTGAGCATGGTGCAAAGGTAACTAAAAAAATGACACCCCGCGCCTCACGGCGAAGGGTATCGCATAATCTAACTGTAAAGTAATGAAATAGATTATTTGTTGTTGGCATTTTCAAAGCCGTATGAGGCTTGAAGAAATAGTGTTTTGGTGTTTGATTTTATAGACAATAAAAAGTTGCTTTGTTCTTGTTGTTCCCGACCAAAGGGAAAAGTTTATTTAGGTGTTAGGTCACTATGCGTTCAGACACGGGTTTTGCTTCGCCTCTTTTTGGGGTTAAAAAGGGGCGAAACGGGTATACGTTGAGTGTTTGCCGACAGGGTGTGCGGCTGCAAAGATGTGCTCAATGCTTGGGGTTATTATGTATGGAGGGACGCTGTTACACGCCACGGCAATAGTTTGACAATTTAGACTTACACGGGGGAATGGCAACGAAAAGGCTTACGCTACTAAACTTACTGTGATAAGACTGTGAGGCAAAGATAAGCACCTTTTGGAAAAATTGCAATAGCTAAAGGGAAGAATCTTAAATTTTTTAAGGTTTTTTAACATTGGCGCGGCTTTGCGCGAGGGGCGCGAGGGACGCGAGTAAGGAGCTTAAGGAGTTTAAGGAGCTTAAGGAGCTTAAGGGGGGCGCACGTTGGCAGCGGCGGGCAAGCGGGTAAGAGCGGCTGCCCTGCGAGGGATATTCGCGGCTGAAGCCTGCGCCTGACGG
>FR897865.1 GCA_000437495.1 Prevotella sp. CAG:485 | reverse complement strand
TCCTTGTCGCTATGATTCGCTGCGCACCTTCAGACAAAGAAAAAAAAGAAGCCATAAACGAATTAAAAAATGATTTTAACCTCACCGACCAGGAAATTAATTGTTTGACAAACCAAACAGCGCCGAAGAAACCAATAACATCACGCATTTTAACAATGGGCAGAAAAATTGTATCCAGCTTCCTCCCCTTACCGCGTCCATAAAAAAATTCGTCCCTCCAATGAATTTTTTATTAAAAAGTATTGTCAAATAAAAATAGTTTGATTAACTTTGCAACGTCAACTAATACTATCTCATGATGAAGAAAATTCTAATGTTATTAGCGGCACTGCTTTTCCTTGTCTCTTGCTCCCAGGACATGCTTCAAGAAAAAGATGTCGAAAATTCTCAGAAAAGAAATGATTTCGTTTCTGCTGAGAACGCACGATTGCGATTGATCCGAATTCTAGGACAAATCGAACCCACCACTCGGTCTCAAGCTGCTCTCCTTGTAGGAGATTGTACTCCCCTTACCAAAGAAGGTAAACCTTTAACCCGCAGTTCCGAAGAACAACCGGCATGTTACACTTTTCGTATCAACAACAACACCGGTTTCGCTATCATGAGCGCATCCGATAAACTTCCTGAATTACTCGCCATTGGACAAGGTACTCCGAATTTTAAAGACTCAACAGCCAATCTTCCGGATCCAAACTTGTGGATCGTACCTGACACAGGGATCAATGTGGAAGATTATGACTTAGTTAGACGAGAACCCACTTATGTAAAACTCCCAAATAAGGCTGGTGTTACAGACCCGAGAATTAAACCGAAATGGAGTCAGCACAATGAGATCAATAAATATCTTCCCATAGTGCGTGATGAAACTTCACATAACGAAAAAGATAGCACCAGAGCCGCTACCGGATGTGTAGCAATGGCAATGGCTATGATTTTCTCGCACCCTAATTACCAACCGACAAACTATCAAGGCTATACATTTGACTGGGATCGTATTAATGCTGCATGGAGCCGTCCTCTTTTGAGAGCAGATACAGTAGCAATGAATCAGGTAGCCAAACTGATGCTTTTGTTAGGTAACGAAGAGAATCTTGATCTTAAATATCGATGGGCCTCTCCGACAACATGGGCCTCCGACTATGATGTACCTCATACTTTTCAAAACTTTGGCTTCACTCCCGGCATTTATCAGGAATATTCTCTAAATGCCGTTTTAGATGAAATCAATCAAGGATATCCCGTCTACATGAGCGCCGTTGATGAAGAGCATAATAGTGGTCATGCCTTCGTGGTTCATGGTGCAATGATGTGTATAACACCTGTTGACGTTTATAGTCACACAACAGGCCAACTCATAAATTCTTATTATGAATATTCATATTACCTACAGATAAACTGGGGCTGGACCGGAAAATCAGATGGCTACTTTTTAGAGGGTAATTTCAATTCAGATGCCGGGCCTGATATCTGGGAAACAGAGAATCCACCTGAATTAGCAAAAAACCATTGTAATTTCGTGGATAATTTCCGCATAATAACAAACGTTAGAAAGAAATAAAGATGAAAAAAAGCAACATTCTTCTCAACGGGTTGGCAGTAATCTGTCTGCTAACCATCATGACGTTGCTTGTCAGTCTGTCTGCATGCAGCGATGACGACGGCCCAACTCCACCTACTCCGCCTATAGATCCGGATTCAGCAATGATTCAGGACCTGAAATGGGAATCAAAACCTAAGGGTCTTATCGGAGGAGCCGATCACATCTATTGCATCAATATGTACATCAAGGATAAGGCAGGCAATGATTTGCTTGATCCTGAAAATCCCAACAATGTGAGAGACAACAAATTCCGCCTGGAATTTGAAGATCAGGTAGTTAACGTGGGTGATCCGGTGACTTACTTCGGCAAAATAACAATAGATTTTGGCTTTGATGAAATATTCTACGGCACCGGAAATCCCATATACTTAGGAATCCTTTCACCTTTCTGGGCTCCAAAAACAGACGTCAAGTTTAAATTCATCTGGCCGGAAAGAAACATAGAAACGAAAATTCGAGTTTATAGCGAGTATTACGAAACCAACGACTCTATATACTATCGCTACGGAATATACTTCGATGACGGCAAAGGTTCTCGTACAATTGTAGTAGATAATTAATTATCCGTTGCCAATGATATAACAGAGGCGCTTTATGAGGGCACTGAAAAAGTCTCTTAGCCGACAGGCCCCCTACAATTAATCGGCACTTATCAAGGTAATCCCTTGCATATGTGCTGATTTTTTGTATCTTTACAGGTAGAAAGGTATCCGTCCGAAAAATCTCATTGAACGCGCCATAAAAGGCGTAATTCACCAGAAAGCCCCGTTCGCCATAGAGCTGATAATTGCCGATGACTGTTCACCCGACGATACGTATGAACGGGCCTGTGAGTGGCAGCAACGCTATCCGGATATTGTAAAAGTGTTTCGCAACTCAACAAACATTGGTCTGCAGAAGAATTATCTTCGGGCCATGCGGCGTTGCCGTGGCAAATATATTGCCATGTGCGATGCCGATGATTACTGGTGCGACCGGTCGAAGCTGCGCCGTCAGGTTGAGTATATGGAAC
>FR897864.1 GCA_000437495.1 Prevotella sp. CAG:485 | reverse complement strand
GCGTAGTCCTTGAGGAAGAAGCCGCGCCAGCTGTTGCCACTTTCGTTATAGCCGCAGAACAGACGGGTGTCGGCCGTAAGAGTGGTGAGGGTGTCGGTAGTGGTGACGGTGAAGGTGGGGTCGGGAGTGATGCCCTGGCCGTTGAAGCCGAGCATGAAGAAGCACTGGTCAGCGTTGCCGTTCGTGCCGCCGTAGAAGTCGATGGAGTCAGTAGTCAGCAGAGTAGCCTTGTTGCCGCTGATGGTGAAAGGCACCTTGTAGTTGTGGCCATAGAGCCACGACTGCAGACCCTGCACCTCAATCTTGTTGTCGGCTGTTTTGGCAACGGTAATGGGCAGCTCGTGAGTTGCCTGTACGGCACCGGCCTGGTTAGTCTGGCTGAGTTTGAGCAAGCCGTTGGCTTCCTTGCCTGTGATGCCGGTCATGAAAGCTACACCGCCCTGTGATACGGCAGCATAGATACCGGTGTTGAAGCTAACCTGGTTGCCGTTGAAAGTAAGTACTACGGGTTCGGTGCGGCTGTAGCTGTTGCCCTCGAGCGAGTAGAACGTGATTGTGCCGGCTGTGGAATGAGTGCCGATAACCTGGTTTGCGGGGCAGGTAACGGTTTTGGCAGTTGCGTCCCATGTGCCTTTAACGTCGTAACCGTCGGCCAGGCCTTTGAGGATTACCTCGTTTTCAGCTGCACCCTGTTCAACAGTGAAGTAGCCAACACATTTGCCCTGGTTGGTGAAGCTCTGGAAGAACGTGTTGTAGCGTTTGCCTGCTATGGCGCAGGGATTGGGCTGCTCGCCGCCACCGCCGCC
>FR897863.1 GCA_000437495.1 Prevotella sp. CAG:485 | reverse complement strand
AAATGTTTAATTTATAGAAGTTTCCTTAAATAAAAAAGAGCATAGCCAAAAAGACCATACCCTTTTCACAGCGGAAACTATTCTCTGTGAGGTGGTCTTTTATGACGCATCTCATTTAATTTATCTCTGAATTTCCGTTCGGCCTCTTTCATCTTGAAGATTTGTTTGGCCGAGAGGAAGGTGCGGAATTTTTCGTCATATTTGCGGTCAATGGCCACTTCCTGCTCGCGTGCTCTGAGCAGAGCCTCGCTGCCGGCTTTATAATCGGCCTCGGTGGGGGAGTCGAGCTTCTCAATTTTCTCCACCGCCTGACAGGTGCGTTTCATCAGGGCCTCTTTCTCCTCAGTCATCTGAGTGTAGAGGGTAATGAACTGCTTCTGCTGGTCATCGCGCAACTCCATCTCCTGAGCTAAAAAACGCAGCTTGAATTCGCGCATATCCTTACGCCATTTCTCGCGGTCGCATTTCTTGTGCTTGTCGGCGTATGCCGGGGTGATGACCAGCAATGCCAGCAGGGTGATGAGGATGTATTTAAGTTTCATTACTTGTTTAACCTTTTAACTATTGCCAATGTTCAGGGCTTGGTTTCAGGGCTTCGTGTCGGCCACCAACGCATCTATGTCCATATCGGCATATTCCTCGTCGAAGTCGTAATTGAACTCCTCTTCAAAGTCGGAGAAGTCGGTGTACGACTGCTGAATGTCTTGCTCCAGCTCCATATCCGTTTCAGCGCTTGCCACCACGGCGTCAGTAACCTGCATCTCGGCCTGAATTTCCGGGGTGTTCACAGCCTGCGCTATGGCTTGCGGCGGATTGTCGAGCGACACCGGTTGCGACATATCTATTGCCACCGGCTCGGAGATGGTGGTTTGTTGAGCCACATTGAAGACTTTCATCATACACCAGATGCCTGCGAACATGGCGGCAAGGGCCACGTATGGCCGAATCTTCTGCCATACTGTGGCTTTGACGTTATGACGGTAAGCGGGCAACTCGCCGCGGTTCTTCTCTACCTCGGCATAAACCTTGTCGAGAAATCCGTCGGGAGCTTTGAAGCCGGCATCGCGTCCGAACTTGGCATATATCTTTTCTTCTTTATTCATTTTTATTATTGACAATGAATTGGCCCAAAGGTTTAAGACCCCGGGCAACAAAATTTTTTACGCTAATAAATACGCTAATCCCTTTTATGCCGATTGGGGCTGAGATGTGAGGAGTATAAATTTCCGCTCACGCAATAACTTTTGATTAATTGACATAAAACGCTGTATATCAACGAGTTACAGCGTTGTTAGGAGTACCGGGCAAAGTTAATTAACGTTAAATAAACAGGCTGATGCAACCTTTTTTGAATTGGTGGCGTTTTATAGTCAAATAAGAAAGACAAATCGTTTCATGATGTTAGGTTAGTTCGAAAAAGTATTATGTAAAACACGCAGGATAGGCTGGTTGTGAAACCGGCCTATCTTGTTGTATATATGTGAGTTAGATGTAAAGCGTGAGTTACTGCAGGGAAGCCAGATAATCGGCTACTACGAACGTTGAGCCGCCGATGAAGATTAAATCCTGCGGCGCCGCTGAGGAGAGAGCCTGGTCAACGGCTTCGGGCACTGAACCTGACAACAATCCCTGAATGCCGTTGCGAGCCGCCAAATCGGCAAGCATTTCCACCGGCATGGCACGCGGCACGGACGCCTGTGTGAAGTAATAGAGAGCGCCGGCGGGAAGCAACGGGAGGATATGGTCTACGTCCTTATCGCTGACGAAGCCCAGGATGACATGCAGCTGACCCTCCGGATGCAGCAGCTGCCAGTTTTGCAGCTGGGCAGAATTGCTTTCTATGCCGGCAATGTTATGACCTGTGTCGCAGATTATCACTGGCTCCTCCGAGGTCTGCATCCATCTGCCCATCAACCCTGTCATTTCGCAAACACGGCTGAAGCCGCGGGCAATGGCCTCGGGCGATGTGGGATGGCTCTCCAGACGTGCCAGTGCATGGAGCGCCGTGAGGATGTTATGTGCCTGATAATCGCCGCCTAACGGACATCTGGCTTCTATGCCTAAGGGATGGGTGATGTGCCACATGCCGGTGCGTTTTTCGCGTTCCACATTGAAAGCAAACGGATTGTCGGAAGCAAAAATCAGCGGCGCGTCCATCTCCTTGGCTTTCTTCTCAAACACCGGTGCCGTTTCCGCATGACGCTCGCCAATTACCACAGGTACATTCTTCTTTATGATGCCGGCTTTTTCAAAGGCTATCTCGGGCAGCGTGCGACCTAAAAACTGAGTATGGTCATAGCTCACGTTGGTGATGACGCTCAGCAGCGGCGTTATGATGTTGGTGCTGTCGAGGCGGCCTCCCATGCCGGTCTCTATCACGGCGATGTCAACGTTTGAGCGGGCGAAGAAATCGAATGCCATGCCCATGGTCAGCTCGAAGAACGAGGGTGAGTCAGGACCAGGTTCCACAGCATATTGCTCCACGAAGTCGGCCACTGCGCCACGCGGTATCATGTTGCCGTTCACCCTGATGCGTTCGCGGAAATCGACAAGATGAGGTGAGGTGTAAAGTCCCACCTTATAGCCTTGCGCCTGAAGCGAGGCGGCTATAAGATGACTCACCGACCCTTTGCCGTTGGTGCCGGCTATGTGTATAGTTGCAAACTTTTGGTGCGGGTGGCCGAGGACTTCGTCGAGCCACTGTACACGTTCGAGACCCGGTTTGTAAGCTGCTGCGCCTATGCGCTGAAACATAGGGAGACTGCCGAAGAGATAATCGAGTGCCTGTGAATATTGCATTAGAAGGGGTAATAGAGTAGGAAGCCGGCAATGCCGGCAATGATGATTATACTTATGGGGTGAATCTTTATCTTCTTGCCCCGCCGGGGGATGGGGAAATAAACCATGCAGAAGCTGAGCAAGCAGATTATTATAGATGTTATCAGCTGACGTGTAGTGCCGTCAGGATTAAAGTTAGCTTTGTTCATGAGCAGGATGGCGGCGGAGGCTATCAGGCCTATTACCACCGGACGCAAGCCGCGGAAGATGCCTTTTATCACTCCGCTCTCCTGATGCCGGCGTATGAAGTGTGAGCTGTAAAGCACCAGAAAGAAGCTGGGTAACACCACCGATAAGGTTGCCAGACAGGCGCCTAACAAGCCCCAGTAAATGGCGTTGAACTCAGGAAACTGCAACGGCGCGGTATAGCCAATGTAAGTGGCAGAGTTGATGCCTATGGGACCCGGTGTCATCTGCGATATGGCCACAATGTCGGTGAACATCTGTTCTGAAATCCAGCCCGGCTGAACCACTAACCGCTCCACTAACGAAAGCATGGCATAGCCGCCTCCGAAGCCGAACAGCCCTATTTTCAGATAGGCCCAGATGAGTTGTAGATAGATATTCATTTACTTTGCAGACTTTTCACTGATGTTGAGTGGCGTTATTGCTTGCGGATATGCCGCCTCGTTACTAAGAAATGGGCGTAACCTCCTGCCGCACCGAGAATTACGTACAAAATGGGGTTGGAGATGAAGCCTAAGTCAATGGAAATCATAAAGGCGGTGAGGCATGGAATCCAGGCCGTTCGCCATCCTATCTTGGCCGCTTTGGCCGATGTCAATACGGGTGCTATGATGAGTGCCACAACTGCCGGACGTATGCCCATGAATATCGACGAAATCACGGCATTGTTCTTTATCAGGTCGGGAGTGAGGAAAATGGCTATGAGCAGGATGATGATGAACGACGGCAAGATGGTGGCAAAAGCCGACAATACGGCTCCTCGGCTGCCCCGTAGCCTGTCGCCCATTATGGCGGCCATATTCACTGCTAAGATGCCGGGCAATGCCTGTGCTATGGCTAAAAGGTCGAGAAACTCGGTGCGTTGAATCCACCCTTTGCGATCCACCAATTCTCTTTCCACTAAAGAAATCATGGCCCATCCGCCTCCAAAGGTGAATCCGCCTATCTTAAAAAATGACCAGAAGAGCTGGCGCATGATATTGGGCAGGTATTGCTGCCCTCCCGCTTGCGCGGATGCTGTTTCATCTTTATTACTCTCCGGTACTTTCATCTGAGACTTATTGCTCATCGCGCTGCAAAGGTAATATCTTTTTTGCAATGCGGCAAAATTTTGGGGCCAAATTAGTGTGGTTCCCTTCTCACGACAGTATTTAGGGGTCTAAAAAGGATGTGCCAATTTTTCAACTGACACATCCGTTTGTTCTATTACCCCCGTTTGGGGTTATGATTACTTCAGGTTGGAAACGGCCGTGTAGTCGCCGCAGGCTATCCGTACATTGCCGTTGTTGAGCACTGTAAGAGTTAGGCTTGAACCTCCATGTCCGTTGACGTATATGCCGTTTATGTATACATCTGCCAGTTTATTCCCGGCATTTATATGTTTCTGCCATTTAGGAGTGTTTGGCAACAATATGCCCTGCACTTTTTCAGAATGTGTGCGAATATAGACCGTCAGATTTTTCTCGGGCCAGTGGAAAGTTACGTCATTAATCACTGATATACGACCCATATTGATATAATCTTTGGCCTTGGGTTGTGAAAATGGCGGATAGAGCTTGAAGTCTATTGCATAGGTGCTGAAAGGAAATTGATCGCCTATTCTGTATTCCTTGCCATTATACCGGAAATAGAATTTGTTGTCGCGAACATTACCTTCAACGGTTTTATCCAACAGGTTTTCTTCTTGTTCGTTTAAAATCCTGATAAGATATTGATCGGCTAAACTGTAATTGCCGCCGGTTACTCCCTGCGGGACAGTGTCGCAGACGAATTTATTCTCTCCGCTGTAGGATGTTGGCTCACCCGGATCTCCCGGAATCGTGGTGTCTATCGGCGGTTCCGGTTTGGGTTCTTCTTGGTCGTCGCTGCAGGCAGCATTGACGCAAATGGCTGTGCCACAAACGAAAAGCCATTTGATGAATTTAGGTAACTTCATATCAATAAAAATTTTTCCCAAAGATAAAAATATTTTTTCAATTGGGGGGGGGGTATTAATGATAGTTGACTTTAATTAACTCGAATAAACGCTAAAAGTTAAAAATCATTAAATTTAATACCGTATTTCATGATGAGAATTTTTTTGAGAATTATTAATATTTGTGGAATATGATTGCTGATTAGGATAAAAGTAACTCGTGTGTTCGCTACATCGCAACATATTATGGCAATTTTACGAACACACGAGATGCAATATCATGTATTTACTTGATACCCGATCGGCCTATTATGCTTAACCGAAGGTGAAGTCGAGGTTTGAGTCTTGGGGAGGGAAGAAGAGTAGTCCTGCTGCCACGGCGCGAGCCTGTTCGGCGCCTATGGTCTGTTCCACTATGTTCAGTGCCCAGAGCATTGCCGTTGCCGGGCCGTTGCCCAGTACGAAATGCTTGTCGGCAACCACGGGCATGCCGGTCCATTCAGCTCCGCCGGCGTTATCCTCCATTCCCGGATAACAGGTGGCTTTGCGGCCTCTGAGCAGTCCTATCGGCGACAGGATAATGGCAGGGGAGGCACAGATGGCGGCTATGCCGCGATGCGAGGATGCTTGTTTAAGCAACAGTTCGTTGAGAGGTGCATATTCATGAAGGTTGGTGGCGCCGGGCATACCGCCGGGTAAAATGAGCCACGGTGCCGACTCAAAGTTGGTGTCTGAGAAGAGACAGTCGGCGGTTACGGTAATGTTGTGGGCGCCTTCTACTTGAAGCACGTCGGTGATACTCACGGTCTTGACAGGTATACCGGCACGACGGAGCACGTCTACAGCCGTCAGTGCCTCTACCTCTTCGAATCCTTTGGCAAGAAACAAATACGAATCTTTCATTTTTTCGAGACTTAGAAATTCTTTAATTATTTTCCAACCGCTAAATTACAAAAAAAGTTTTGTTTGAAAGACTCTTTGTTTATAAATTTGCACTATGAAAGGGAAAATAAATTTGTTTCTGTGTTTGTGGGCGGTTTTTCTGCTGGCTGCGGCCGTTACCACGGGCTGCAAAAATACCTCAGGGTATCATACAAAGGTGGGTATGGTGTGGAATACGACTTATCATATCACATATAATGGTCCGGAAGAGCTCGACGACAGCATCACGGCAACTCTCAATGCCGTGGGGGCGTGTCTTAATGTGTTTGACTCCACAAGCAATCTCTCGCGCCTCAACAGGGGCGAGACTAAGCAGGCTGACGCAATGCTGGTAAAGGTGCTGACCATGGCACGCAATATATATAATGCCACTGACGGCGCTTTCGACCCTACGCTTGGTCCGGTGATTCGTGCCTGGGGCTTCGGAAAGGGGCATGAGGCTACGGCTGACACCGCGCGTCTTGACTCTATGCGGCAGTTTGTGGGCTTCGACAAATGGGTGCTCTCTGGCTCAACGGTGAAACGTGCGCACAGCGGCGTGGAGATGAATCTGTCGGGCATTGCCAAGGGTTATGGCTGCGATGCTGTGGCCGAAATGCTGCGGCGAAACGGTGTTTCCGACTTTATGGTGGAGATTGGCGGCGAGATAAGGATGGGCGGCGCCAACCCTGACGGGGGCAAGTGGACGATTGCCATCGACAAACCGGTGGTCAGCGATTCGGTGATTCATGACTATCTCACAACTATCAGTCTTACGGACTGCGGTCTGGCCACCTCGGGCAATTACCGCAATTTCCACACCGATGCCGACGGCAACCGTTTCGGTCATACCCTCGACCCCAAGACACTGCGGCCGGCGAAGACAGACGTCCTCTCTGCCACGGTGGTTGCCGGCAGCTCAATGGAAGCCGACGGGTATGCAACGGCTTTTGTTGTGCTGGGTAGCAAAAGGGCTTTGCAGGTGGCCGAGAAGCAGAAACTGGCCGTGTTGTTAGTTACTGCAAAAGGTGTAGAGATTTCTTCGTCTATGAGTAAATATCTTGACCAAGCTGTGCAACAATGACTATTGTTTCTGTAATTTGTCTTCTGGCTGTTTGCCTGATAGCGGTTGGCTTCGGCATCTATACAGCTTATATACGTCGGTCGCTGACGGCCACTGTCTCCGAGCTGCAGCGTCAGCAGGTTGTCGAGCGTGACAAAGCCGCCGAGATGAACCGGCTCGAGATGGAGATGCAGCGAAAGGTGCTGTTGCAGAGTGTGGAGAATCTGTCGCAGAAGTTAGCGGTGACGCAGGCCGACAGAATCAAGGACGAGAGCAAGCGAGAGATTAATAATATTGTGGAGCCGCTGCGGCGTCATCTCGATAATTTTGACCGACTGTTGCGCGAAAGCGGGGAACGCGAAACTGCCGCCCGCGCATCGCTGAAAGGGCAGATTGAGAGTCTGATAAACCTAAACCGTTCGTTGGGCGATGAGGCTCGCGACCTGGTTAACGCGTTGCGCAGCAATGGCAAAGCGCAGGGCGACTGGGGTGAGATGCAGCTGACGTCGATTCTGCAGCAGGCAGGGCTGGAACAAGGGGTGCATTATCGCGCTCAGGTTACCCGCGATGAGACAGGCAGGGTTATACGCTCGGAAGAAGGGGGACAGTTACGCCCCGATGTGCTTCTCAACCTGCCCGACAACAGAACCCTGGTCATTGACAGCAAAGTCTCGCTCACCGCTTATATCAATTATAACGCAGCCGCCGACAGGGAGCAGCGCAAACAGGCTGCAAAGCGTCATCTTGACTCGGTGAAGAAGCATATTGCCGAGCTTGGCACAAAGGATTATCCGAAGTCAATAACCGGAGCTTTGGACCAGTCGCTGATGTTTATACCCATTGAGGGGGCTCTGCAACTGGCACTCAGTCAGGACCCCGGATTGCTGCAATATGCGGCTTCCATGAAAGTGGCCATTGTTACGCCGGTGCATCTTTACAGCATAGTGCTGTTGGCCGAACAGCTCTGGCGGCAGGATACGCAGAAGAAGCATGTGCTTGAAATTGCAGAAGCCGGTGGTAAAATCTACGACAAACTCGCAATCTTCGTGGACTCATTCAACAAAATAGGAGAAAATCTGCGCACGGTGCAAAATCAGTATGAAACAGCCGTCAAGCAGCTCAGCTCGGGCAAAGGGAATCTGATTTCGCGAGTTGAGAAGCTGAAAACACTGGGAGCCAACGCCAAACGTCAGCTCCCTGATGCACCCGAGGAATAAGAAATATTCCTCGTAAAGTCTTTTTGAGGGTGTTGTCATAACACGCAGACACGCGGTTTTGACAGCACCCTCGTTGTGGATAAAAAGATATTATTTTATATTACTGTCCGCTAAACTTTAA
>FR897862.1:73372-84104 GCA_000437495.1 Prevotella sp. CAG:485 | reverse complement strand
CTAAAGCCTGCGCCTGCACCAAAATTATGGCTACCTGCAAGCGCTTAGGCTACCAGGCTAAATTAGCTACACAGCTAAATTAGCTAAAAAAAGCTACACAGCTAAATTAGCTAAAAAAGCTACACAGCTACCTTAGCTACCAGGCGAGGTGGCGGCCGCGGCGGGGCGTTAGCGGCGGAGGAAGCGGGCGGTGTTGTCGGCGATGAGGGTGCGGTAGTCGGTGAGGGGCAGGCCGAGGGTGGCGGCGTGCAAGGCAAGGATGGAGGGCTGTCCGTGGGGGGCGCTGACGGGCAGGGAGGAGGTGTCTGTCTCGGCGAGGATGCGGTGTCGCGGCATGGCGCGGAGGGTGTCGGGGTTGAACTTCTCGCCGAAGCTGAGCCACAATCCGGCGCGCAGGAACATCTCTGCCACGGAGGGTTTGCCGCGAAAGCCGTGTATGACCCAGGGCTGCGTGGCGCTGAGGCTCTTATGGCACCCTATGATGACCTGCTGCGCTTTGACGCAGTGTATGATGACGGGCTTCCCCACTGTTTCCGAAATTTCCACCTGCTGCTTGAAGAGGTTCATCTGCCTGAACAGGGGCGCCCCTTTCCGGGTGTCAATACCACATTCGCCGATGGCGACGACGTCGGGCAACACGGACATAGACAAAATACGCTCAATAATGGTCTCTGAGGCGTTTTCTTCCGTCTGCCAGGGGTGTAGTCCAATTGAATATTTCTGGCCGTGAGAGGGGCTGAAATCGGCCTCAGGGACGATGCTGACGACGCCTTGTGGATATGGCGCGGGGTGATGGCTGTGTATGTCGAGAAGCATGGGGTCAGGTCTAAGGTACGGGGTCATAGCCGGAGCCTCCCCAGGGATGGCAGCGCGAGAGGCGCCGCAGGGCCAGCCACAGCCCTTTGAAGGGCCCGTGGCGACGGATGGCTTCTATGGCATACTGGCTGCAGGTGGGTGTGAAGCGGCACGAGGGGGGAAAGAGGGGGGAGATGCTGAGCTGATAGAAGCGGATGGGAAGGATGAGGATAAGGCTGAGGAGGCGCTTCATGACAGTTGTGCGGCTATGTTGGTGAGGAGTTTCTCCATCTTGCGGTAAATGGTGTCGTAAGGCTCTGCTTTGCCGGAAATGTAGACGAAGGCCACGGAGAGGGTGGCGATATGGGGGTATTGGCGCACGCTTTCTTCAAAGGCGGGGAGGAGGCGGCGGTAGGCTTCACGCACGCGGCGACGCAGCAGCACTCGGTCGGTGGCGTGTTTCTGCTTGCGTTTGGGTATGACCACGAGCATCTGCACGCGGCCTATGGACTCGGAGCTGCCTTTGGGGAGTATGTGTGTGAGCTGATTGGCGGCACAGGTGCGCCACACTGCCCGGAGGGGGTATGCGAACTCGCTTTTGCCGTTTGCGAAGAGTGGCTCTACGAGGGTCTTGAGCCGCAGACGGCAGGGTTTGCGCAATCGCTGTGAGGGCATGTCAGCGCTGTTTGAGTGATGATACGATGGCGGGACCGGCCGGGGTGAGGCTCTCGGGCTCAAGCACCAACAGGGTGATGAGTGTGGAGCCCTGGTGCATGAGGGCAAAGGTGACGATGCGGTTGTTTTTGCGTGCGGAGGCGGTGTAGCCGCTGATGCCGTCGCTCAGGTCGAGGGCTTTCAGCTCGGGCTTGACGATGCCGGCCGACTTGGCGCCGTTTTCGGCCAACCGTTCCAGGTTCTTTGGATTGGCTTTGCTCACCAGGGCCATTATGCTGAAGCCTTTGCCGGGAATGGCGGCGTTATACATATTGTTGCTGGGGGCTGCGGCGATGAGTCCGGCGGGGGCTGCCACGGTGTATGAGGCGAAGTCGAAGGAGGATTCCAGCGCTGTGGCCGACGGTGTTTCGGGGGTCTGCGCGAAGAGGCCGGTGAAGGCGCTCAGCAGGGTGATGAGTATGAGTAGTCTTTTCATGTTTGGGTGTGTTGGTCAGAGTTATAACGCGCCTTGCTCAATAAGGGTTGCCACGCGGTCGATGATGGCGTCTTCGTGCTTCTTGCGCGGGTTGAAGCCCACTTTCATGTTCATGCCGAAGAAGCGGCCGAAGGTCTGCCAGAAGCCGGCGCGGAAAGAGCCGAGGAAGGCTTTGACAATGTTGTATGACGATTGGTTTGTTTCGCGGTTTATGAGCTTGAGCAGTACCTTGCCCTGCCCTTTGGTGAAGTTCTTGATGACGGGCTTATAGCGGTTGAAAATATCCTTTTCGAGGCGTTTGAGGTGCGCCTGCCGCTGTTTGGGATCGGGGATGGTCTGTATGTACTCGTAGGTCTCTATGAGGGTTGAGTAGGCGAGTTTGGCGTAAGGGAGGGTCTTGCGCACGTCGCGCACGGTGCGCCAGTAGAACTCCTCGTCTTTCTTGTTGCGGAACTTGAGGGGAGCGTAGACGTAGAAGTCGTTGAAGACGGTCATGCGCACGGTGTCGCCGTATGAGTCGACGAAGTGATAGAAGCCTTTGTAGGGGTCGGGCACTATCTCGGGGTTGCCGTCTTGGTCGAAGCGCACCTGAGCCGACAGCGAGGCGCCGGCCAGGAGGAATGACAATATGAGTAAGAGGCGTTTCAAGATTCTATAAATGGCTGAGGAATGAGGGTGAAAGGTGTTTCGGGACCGAGGTTCATGAAGGCGTGGAGAACAGATAATTCGTCGGGCGCCTGAGGGAGCCTCTCGCTGCGCAGGGCGGCGAAGAGGAGAGGTTGGCTTTGGCTCTTGATGAAGAAGGCCCGGAGGGGGAGGTTATGAAAGAATACGTTATGGAGCGCCAGGGTGAAGAGATGCAGGGGTTGGCCGGCACTGACGCTGCCGTAGATGCGCTGCAGGGCAGGGAAATAATGGTCGAAGTATGGCGCTTTGCCATAGAGGGCCTTGATGGCTCCGAGATGGTTTGCGGGCCATGCGGCGTGGTCGGAGAGGGTGAGGGCGCACAGAGATTGCTCTGAGAGGGTGTGGCGCAGGCGGCGGAAACCGCCCTGTGCGGGCAGCGAGAGGGTGGTGTCGGCGCTGAGAAGGGTGCGCACCAGGTCGTGGCCCTGAGGCTGCGGAAAGGTGCTGCTGCCAAACCAGCGACGATACCAGCCGCTGCTGCCGAGGTAGGGAAAAACGCCGGAGGACGTCATTGCCCGGTTATTTTTGCTGAAACTGCGCCTTGGCCGGGTTGGCGGAGCGGAAGATGCGGTTCCAGCGGATTTTGTCGTTGCCTAAGGAGCGTTCCTCGTCGAAGGAGATGAGGATGAAGGCCGGCGAGCCGATGATGTGGTCTTCGGGCACGAAACCCCAGTAGCGCGAGTCGGCGCTCCAGTCGCGGTTGTCGCCCATCATCCAGTAATAGTCCATACGGAAGGTGTAGCGGTCGGTGGCTTTGCCGTTGATGTAGATCTGGCCGTTGCGCACGTCGACCTTGTTGCCCTCATACGTCTCGATGACACGGCGGTAGAGAGGCAGGTTGTTGAGAGTGAGATGCAGCGTCTTGCCGCGTTTGGGAATCCATATCTCGCCCATGTTCGAGCGCGTCCAGCCGTAGTTGTTGCCCAAGGGGAAGACGCCGAGGAAGTTCTGCGGCGGCAGCAGTTTGTTCTCCTTGACGAGCGGCTGCGCCAGGTCGGGCCACTGAGCCACCTGAGCGGCTTTCTCTTCGGTAAGAGGCACGGAATAGACGTAAGCGCCGGCATATTCGGGCAGCACCTCGAAGCCGGGTATGGGAGCCTGGTTCTCGCGGCGCACGCCCAGGTCGAGCCAAACGTCGGAGGATACGGGATGCTTCACGGCCACGATATATTTGAACTGAGCCTGCTCGGGCACGGCAATGGGTTTGCCGTTGATGTAGATGGCGTCGTCAACAATCATCAGGCGCTCGCCGGGGAGGCCGATGGCACGTTTCACATAGTTCTCGCGGCGGTCGACGGGACGCCATTTCACCTCTCCGAAGCGCTGCGGGTTGTCGGCTATGTAGGCTCTGGGGTCGGCTATGCCCTGGGCGCGCAGGCGCTCGATGATGTCGTAGTAATCGCCGTTGGCCAGGTCGATGGCTGTGAGCACGGTGTCGCCCTGGGGGTAGTTGAACACCACGATGTCGCCGCGTTCCACGCTGCGCAGGCCGGGGAGACGGTGGTAGCTGAGCTGCGGCTTCTCCAGGTAGCTCTGTGTGTTGACCACCGGCAGGGTGTGCTGTGTGAGGGGGAAGTGTACGGGCGTCTGGGGCACGCGCGGTCCGTAGATGGCTTTGTTCACCCACAGGTAATCGCCCACAAGCAGCGACTTCTCGAGCGAGGAGGAGGGGATGGTGTAGTTCTGCCCTATGAAGGCGAAGATGAAATAGACCAGGATGAGGGCGTAGACGATGGCGTCGACCCAGTTCATTATCATGCGCACAAAGCGGTTGGAGGAGCGTTTCCACCAGTTCCAGGGGATGAAGCAAGTCAGGTAAATGTCGGCCAGCAGTATCCACAGGAAGAGGAGCCAGGGGTTGCCCATCCAGATCACCCAGAGGAAGAAGATGACGGACACCACGCCGAAGCGAATCCAGCGTGTGGTGCGCACGTTGCGCAGACGTCCGCGCAGGCTGCGGTCCATATCTTCCACTACCTTGTCGGCGGCACTGTATTGCACCTTGCCGGCATTTTTATTCTTATCGTCAGTCATTTTCGGGAATATTGTAATTGGCTCTTCTGCGGGTCGTCAGGCGTTGCTGAAGAGGAAATCCATAAATTCAGTCATGGTGCGGAAACCGGGGTTTCGGGGGAGCCATTCGGCGGCCATAACGGCACCGAGGGCGAATCCGGCGCGCGAGTGTGCCGAGTGTGTAATGGTGATGCTGTCGGCGTCGCTGTCCCACTCAATGGAGTGAATGCCGGGCACTTCGCCGCGGCGTATGGAGGCTATGGGGAGTGCCTGCTGCGGGGCGTCAGCAAGGTGCTCGGTGATGCCCGAGGGTGTGGTGAGGTCGGTCAGCACCCATCCCTGCATATCGGGACGCTGTGCCAAAAGCCCTTCGGCAAGGGTAATGGCGGTGCCCGACGGGTGGTCGAGCTTGTGTATGTGATGCACTTCTTCCATCGAGGGCCGGTAGCCGGTGAAGGGACGAGTCAGGGAGGCGAGCATGGCGTTGAGGCGCATGAAGATGTTCATGCCCACCGAGAAGTTGGTGGACTGCAGCAGGGCGGCTCCGGGATGCTCGCTGCAATATTTCTGCAGCTCGGGCAGACGGTCGAGCCACCCGGTGCTTCCGCTCACCACGGGCACTTTGGCGCGCAGGGATTCGAGGCAGTTATTGAAAGCTGCCTGCGGCGAGGTGAACTCTATTGCCACGTCGGCGGAGGCGAAGGCAGGGCTGTGTATGTCGCTCTGATTGTCGATGTCGATGCGGCATACTATTTCGTGTCCGCGGGCCAAGGCCTGCTTCTCTATCTCGTGGCCCATGCGGCCGTAACCTATGAGTGCTATCTTCATTATATTAACAATTTTTAACTCTTAAATTCAGTATTCGAGTGCGATATTGTCGATATAGAGTTTTATGCCCTCGGTGCCGACGAAGGGGGTGCCGCACGACGAGGAGGCCATGACGAGCATGTGCGTCGGGGCGGTGCCGGGGGCATCCCAGCCTACTTCATGCACGGGTTTGAGCTTGCCTTTGGAGTTGCGGGCGTAATAGGCGCGGTCGCCGTCGAGCAAGCCCATGTAGCTTCTGTAATACTTCTGACCGGTGATGTTGCCGTAATGCACAGGGATGCGGTGTGAGCGCGTCCAGGCCACGGAATGTGCGTAACGCTCGCGGCCGGTGCCTACGCGGTGAGCGTAGAGGTTGCCTTTCTTGTCTTCCCAGCGGCGCTGAAGGATGATGTAGACTTCGGCCTGGTCGCGGCCTTTAAGGGTCTTCTTGGGGCCGAGGCCGATGGCTTTGACGCGGGTGTTGACAGCGGGCATCTCCACGGCATAGTCGAACACGAGGGCTTTGGGGCAACCGGTGTACGGCACTCCCATCTCTATCTTGGAGAAGGGGCCTTTGGTGGAGGTGATAGGCTCGAAGACGCGGCCTAAGAAGATGCTGCCGGCCACCATGACGTCCATGTTGATGCCCAGGGCCTTGACTTTCTCCATGAGGGTCTGGCAGCAGGCCACACGCGACCCGTATTTGTCGACGGGTACCACGGAGTTGGAGGCTTTGTGTATGCCCATTACTTTGGCATATACGTTGCTGCTGCCCCACGGGGTGCCTTTGGGCACGTAGGCCTGATTGGCGTTGATGGTCTGTGTAGGACCGATGGCATAAACGGTTTTTGTCTTGCCGCCGATAACTCCCGACTCTTTGATGTGGCGTGTTACCCAGTGCTGCATATCGCCGTACTGCAGCGGCACGAGGCGTGCCTGCGTCAGCGTTACGGCGCCGAGGAGAGCTGCCACCAACATATATCTGCGCTTGTGCATGGTGATTGAGTGTTTTTGTTGCAACGACGGCGCGCTTTTATTGTGCCCTCTGATGAGCTTTTATTGTGCCGCCTGTAAAGAAGCTTTTTAATTAGACTGCAAAGATAGCAACTTTATTTCACCGGCACAAGAAAATTCCTTTTCGCGCCCCCTTTCTTCGCGCTTCTGCGAGGAGAGGCCGGTCATTCTGTGGGAGGGAGGGGGGCGCGGCGGGCTTCTTCGAGGAAGTGGGCGCGGACGAGGCGGGCTTTGGCGGGGCCGATTTCTTTGGCGATGTCGTCGAGGGAGGCTTCGCGCAGGCGTTTGAGGCTGCGGAAACGGCGCATGAGGGTCTGGGCGGTGGCCGGCCCGATGCCTTTGATGCTGTCGAGGCTGCTGCTTATCTGGGTCTTGCTGCGGCGCAGGCGGTGATGGGTGATGCCGAAGCGGTGTGCCTCGTCGCGCAGGGCCTGAATCACGCGCAGGCTCTCGCTCTTTTTGTCGATGTAAAGGGGCAGGGTGTCGCCGGGGAAGTAGATTTCTTCGAGGCGTTTGGCAATGCCTATGAGAGCCACTTGGCCGCGGATGCCCATCTCGTCGAAGGCTTCCACGGCGGCGGAGAGCTGTCCTTTGCCGCCGTCGACGACCACGAGCTGCGGAAGCTCCTGTCCCTCGGCCATCATGCGCGAATAGCGGCGGTGAAGTACTTCTTTCATGGAGGCGAAATCGTCGGGTCCTTCCACGGTCTTGATGATGAAGTGGCGGTAGTCGCGCTTGCTGGGTTTGCCGTTGCGGAAAACGACGCAGCTGGCCACGGGGTTGGTGCCCTGTATGTTGGAGTTGTCGAAACACTCTATATGGCGCGGTTCCACCGGTAATCGGAAGTCCTCTTTCATGCGCTGCATCACTCGGCGGACGCTGCGGTCGGGGTCGAGGTTCTCTTTCTGCTTCTCGCGGTCTTCGAGGTAGCGGCGCACGTTGCGCAGACTCATCTCAAGCATCTTGCGTTTCTCGCCGCGCGAGGGGATGGTGAAGCTGACGCCGGCAAACTCCACGTCGGGCAGAAAAGGCACGATGACTTCGGAGAATTTGCGGTTGAAGCGGCGGGCAATCTCGCCTATGGCCATGGAGAGAATCTCTTCGCGCGGGGTTTCCAGGCTGCGGCGTTTGTACTCCAGATTGAGGCTCTGCACCACAGCGCCGTGATGAAGGTGCATGAAGTTGACGAAGGCGGCATCGGTGCTTTCTTCGTAGGCAAACACGTCCATATCCTCTTTGGCGGCTCCGGGGATGAGGCTCTTGGCGTTGTACTTCTCCACAAGGGCCACCTGTTCTTTCAGCGCCTGTGCTTTTTCAAACTCCAGCCTGGAGGCCGCCACGTTCATCTCGTGCTTGAGAAGGGCGAGCAAAAGCCCGGTTTCACCGTTGAGAATCTGGCGAACGCGTTTCACCGTCTCGCCATACTCCTCGGCGCTGACGAGTCCGCGGCAGGGTCCCTGGCATTTCTTTATATGGTAATCGAGGCATAGGCGCAGCTTACCTTTTGCAATGGCGTTATCGTCTATGAAATGGCGACATGAGCGCAGGGGAAAGAGGTCGCGGATGAGGTCGAGGACAGCTTTTGCCGACGCAGGGTTGGAATAGGGTCCGTAATAGCGGCCGGGAACGTCGTGTTCGCGGGTCATGAAGACGCGCGGAAAGGGTTCGCGCGTAACGACTATCCAGGGGTATGATTTATCATCCTTGAGGAGTATGTTGTAACGGGGCTGGAACTGCTTTATCATGGCATCTTCCAGATGCAGGGCATCCTCTTCGGTGGGCACCATGATGAAGCGCATATCGGCGATGTTACGCACAAGCAGGTTCGTTTTCACCGAGTCGTGGCGACGGTTGAAGTATGACGACACTCGCCTCTTCAGTCGCTTTGCCTTACCTACATATATCACCTTGCCGTTGCGGTCGATGTAGAGATAAACGCCGGGTTCTTCGGGCAGAGCGAGGATTTTCTGACGCAGCTGCGTCGACGGGCGGTTATGGAAGAAGTCGTCGCCTTTTCTGTCGTCGGCAATCTCCACGGGAATGTTACCGCTTTCGTCAATGCCGCGGCCGCCGCCCTGCAGCACTACCCGGTTCAGGCTCGGCACGTTGTTGTCGGCGCCGGAGTCTGCATGTACGTCGGGGGTATTTTCTGAAGGATGAATATTCATATTATTACAACGCATAAAGGAGGCTTTTTATTAGAGCCATTTCGCACCATTCTTCAGGCTCTTGTAAAGGGTGTGGAAAGAAACAGCGGCAACGCGGCTGATGAGAGCCGCGTTGCCGATATATTTTGCGCTGAAGTTTTGCGCTGAGGTGGTGAATCAGTATTTGAGCAGCGAGGTTATCTCGCAGTCGGCGGGGAGGTTCTTTCTGCCGTTGAGACCGGTGAGTTCCACCACGAAGTTGATGTAAATCTTTTTGGGGTTGAGGCTCTTTACGAGTTCGTAAACGGCGTTCATGGTGCCGCCGGTGGCGAGGAGGTCGTCGTGAATCACCACGATGTCGTTTTCGGTGATAGCGTCGGAATGAATCTCTATGGTGTCAACGCCATATTCTTTGGCGTACGATTTTTTGATTGTTACCGAGGGGAGCTTGCCGGGTTTGCGTGCTGGCACGAAGCCTGCGCCGAGTTCGTATGCGAGAATAGCGCCTGTTATGAAACCGCGACTTTCCACACCCACCACTTTCGTCACGCCCTTGTCGGCGTAGAAATCTGCGAGTTCTTTGCTCACGGTGCGGAGGGCCTCGCCGTTCTTAATCATGGTGGTGAGGTCGCGGAAAATGATACCCTTTGTGGGAAAGTCCATCACATCGCGGATGCTCAGTTTAATTTCTTCAAGTGTCATTTTTCGGTATTTTGGTTTTAGTTTAATTTCTCTCTCTGATGTGCGGAACAAAGGGGCGAAACCTTATGTTCCACGTGGAACAATTGCGGTCTAAGTATTTGATATTTCCACTTTTAACACTCAGCGGTTCAACAAAAGCAGCAACACGCTGACGTCGGCAGGCGACACGCCCGGGATGCGCGATGCCTCGCCTATGGTAGCCGGCTGCATGGCCTGGAGTTTCTGCCGCCCCTCGGTGCTGATAGCCTTGATGGAGGAGTAATCGATGTCCTTGGGCAAATGCACGTAATCGAGGCGCATGGCCTTGTCGGCAAGCTGTCGTTCGCGCTCAATGTAGCCGCTGTATTTGGTGAGAATCTCCACTGCCTCCATAATCTCCTGCCGCCGCTCCGGCTCGAGCTGCTGAAGGCGCTCCCCTACTTCGGCCACGTTCTCGCCGAGCCACCGCAGGGTGATTTCGGGTCGCCGCAGCAAATCGAGGTAACGTGTGGAGGCGTTCATGGGCGCGGTGCCTACGCTCTGCAGAAGGGCGTTGTTGGCGGCGTCGAGTTTGAGGCTGTTTTGTGCCAGCCAGTCGGTGAGGGCGTCGCGCTGTTCTTTCTTGCTGAGCATCGACTCATAGCGCTCGTCGGTGGCAAGTCCTATGTCATGGCCAACGGGTGTGAGGCGCATATCGGCGTCGTCCTGACGCAACAGAATGCGGAACTCGGCTCTTGATGTGAACATGCGGTAAGGCTCGTCGACGCCCTTGGTGATGAGGTCGTCGATGAGTACGCCGATGTAAGCCTCATCTCTCTTCAGCACCACGGGTTCTTCGCCGCGCAGGCTGCGCACGGCGTTGATGCCGGCCATGAGGCCCTGCGCCGCCGCCTCTTCGTAGCCTGTGGTGCCGTTAATCTGTCCTGCAAAATAGAGGCCGCTGACGAGGCGCGTCTCGAGGGTGTGGCGCAGCTGCGTGGGCGGGAAATAGTCGTATTCTATGGCATAGCCGGGGCGATAGGCTTGGAAATGTGCCATGGCAGGGATAAGGCTCAGGGCCTCATACTGCACATCCCACGGCAGCGACGACGAGAAGCCGTTGAGATAATATTCCTGCGTAGTACTCCCCTCGGGCTCCAGAAAGAGCTGGTGCGAATCGCGCTCGGCAAAGGTAACGATTTTGGTCTCTATGCTGGGACAATACCGCGGGCCGATGCTCTGTATGGTGCCGTTGTAGAGGGGCGAGCGCGAGAGGGCGCCGCGCAACACCTCATGCACCGTGGCGTTGGTGTGGAGGATGTAGCAGCTGCGTGGCGGCAGGGTGCGTTGCACCTGCGGCAGGTATGAGAATTTGTGGAAATCGCGGATTACCTCGCCGTTCTCCCCTACCTCATCGTCGCCTTTCTGCTCGGTGCATTGGCTGAAATCGACGCTCTTG
>FR897862.1:72814-73357 GCA_000437495.1 Prevotella sp. CAG:485 | reverse complement strand
ACGCTCTTGCCGAAGATGCGCACGGGGGTGCCGGTCTTCATTCTGCCGCTCTCGAAGCCGAGGCCGCGCAGCTGTTCGGTGATGCCAGTGGAGGCCGGTTCCGAGAGCCTGCCGCCTGCCCAGTGAGTCTCGCCAACGTGCATCAGACCGTTGAGGAAAGTGCCTGTGGTGAGTATCACTTTGTGGGCTTGGAACGCCACTCCCATGGCCGTTTTTACGCCCGTAATCTCGCTGTTGTCGGCGTTGAGGAGCAGCTCGGCGGCCATATCCTGATAGATGTCGAGGTTGGGAATCTCGTCGAGCTGACGGCGCCATTCGTCGATGTATCTGGTGCGGTCGATTTGAGCTCGCGGCGACCATACGGCCGGACCTTTCGAGCGGTTTAGCATGCGGAACTGGATGCTGCAGCGGTCGGCCACGATGCCGCTCATGCCGCCCAACGCATCTATCTCGCGCACAATCTGACCCTTGGCGATGCCGCCCATGGCGGGGTTACAGCTCATCTGGGCAATGCGGTTCATATCGGCGGTGAGCAGCAACGTG
>FR897862.1:22201-72785 GCA_000437495.1 Prevotella sp. CAG:485 | reverse complement strand
CCCATGGTAGCCGCTGCCGCCGCCGCCTCACAACCGGCATGTCCGCCACCCACCACAATTACGTCATAGTCGAATCTCATGCCTGCGCTTCAAACAATTTGTCGTATAACGCCAGCGCCTCATTCTCGTGGCGCTCCATTATCTCGCGTTCGCCGGGACCTTTGTCGTTGATGCCGCAGAGATGCAGCACGCCGTGAATCACCACGCGCAACAGCTCACGAGAGTAAGGCACGCCGAGACCCTCGGCATTGCTGCGCACGGTGTCGAGCGAAATTACCAGGTCGCCGCTGATGCGGTTGCCGCGCGTATAGTCGAAGGTGATGATGTCGGTGTAATAGTCGTGCTGCAGGAACTCGCGGTTGGTCTGCAGGATATAGTCGTCGGAGCAGAACACATAGGTGATGTTGCCCGGATACTTGCCGTGCGCTTTTGCCACAGCCGCCACCCAGGCATCAATCATCGACCTGTCGAGGTTGGGGCACTCCACGCCCTCAGTCAGAAACTCTATCATAACACAAACGCTGCTTTGCTGCTGAAAACTCTTTAGCCGGGGATATTACCCTATGGTATAGGCTTTGTGGTGCTACCGCGGTGGGAGTCACAGGGCGCATCACTTTGGCCTAAGCCTTATAAGGTTTTCAACAAGCCGCAGTCAGTAACTTGCAAATATAGCATAAAATTGGCAACACCGCTTATTGTTAGCATTTTTTAATACTTGGAGTGTTTGTGTTAAATTATTTAACTTTTGGTTTCTAAATTGAGTTATATACAGTGGCGTTCACAAAGCGGCTAAAGCGCTATTTACAAGCCACTTAGCTGCCTAGATACCCTTTTGAGAAGCCGTTTTTTGCCCTTTTCACCGCCGCCTGCCGGGGAAACGCGGCCTCCCAGGCGCCTTTTTTGGGCGCCGAAGGGTGCTTAAGGAGTTTAAGGAGCGCCGCAGGTGGCCGTTTAGCCTTTATGTTGTTTATGTGGCGTATGTAATTTATGTGGCGTATGTGCAGGCGCCCCACATAAGATACACAAGCCACATAAATTACATAAACCACATTAAGCGCGCGGCTCCTTAAGCTCCTTGAGCGCCCTAAGCACCCCTGCCAGCCGCTAAAAAAGCCCGCTCTCCCCTTTCAAACAAAAAAAATTGCATATTTTTTAACTGACCTTAAAAATTCTCGGATTTTTTTTGTAGCTTTGCCTCGCAATTCTTGCACTAACTTAATTATCAACAAACCAAACTTCCTTAACTCATGAGAAAGGTTTTGCTTTGCGTGATTGCCATGCTCTTGCTGGGCTTCAGTCCCGGCATAGCGGCACCCGTCACGCCGGACGCTCCGCAGACACTGCAACCGTCCGATTTCAGCAATGACAACACTCTGAGGCTGTCAGCATCGCCGGCCAAAGCAGTGTATCATGCCAAAGCCGCAAACCGCAACAAGCTTGCAGCAGTAACAGCCCAACAAGTCATTGGCGACTACATCCAGGATTCCCACAGCCAGAGTGCCTCCTCGGTATCCTTCATGGGAATGATCAACATCGCCGCCGGCTCCTCCGACAACGCCCTGAAGATCAACAACTTCTACAACGCCGGAGGCTCCTTCAACGCCACCCTCAACCCGGCTCAGGGCACAATCACCATCCAGTCGGGCCAGACCGTCGGCACCCTTCAAGACGGTTCAGTGTTGAAGCTCTATTTAGCCAACTTCACACTGAATTACTATTACAACGACCCCATCGTGGCCCGTATCTCGCCCAAAGGCATCATTTACTTCCCCGAGATGCTCATTGTGGCCACCGGCACCACATCGGGTCAGATACGCTGCTATGGCGACGAATGGTATCGCCTCAACGCCACACAGACCGACTATTCGCTGTGGCAGGAGGGCGACAAAGCCGTAAACACCTATAAGGTGCATTACTCGCGCACCGCCACCACGCAGTTCCTTATCAAGCACTTCTACGGCTGCGGCGTAGGCATCTCCTGCACCGTCGACACCACCGGAAAAGCCCAGGTGCCCCGCACTTTCATCACCAAAGGCACAACCACCAGCGGCTCCACCGTCAACCTCTACAACTACAACGTTACCAAGATCGACGATACCAAGACACCTCCCGTGCCCACCCTCAACAGCTCGGCCTGCACGGCACAGTTCAGCGGCGACAGCATCGTCATCGGCCCCTGGTGCCTGGCTGCCGGCACAGGCTCTACATCGGCACGCGCCGACCTCCTCTCCAAATCCGTAATCCGCGTTCCCGCCTCCGAGGCCTGGACAAACATCAACACCGGACTCGCCTTTGAAGGCGCAGGCACCAAGGAGAACCCCTTCAAGATTAAAACCGCTCAGGACCTCATCCGCCTCTCCGACGTCGGCAACCTCAACACCGCCGTCCTCAGCGACAAGGTAGCCCTCAAAGACGTTTACTTTGAGCAGACCGCCGACATCGACATGACCGAGGTGGAAGCCTTCGACCCCATCTGCTGGACCGCCAACAACGCCTTCGGCGGACACTATAACGGCAACGGCCACACCATCACCGGCCTCAAAGTGAACCAGACACGCGGCACATCTTACCGTGCGGGTCTGTTCGGCGACCTGGCCGCAGGCTCCAGCGTCACCAACCTCATCCTGCAATCGCCTGTCATCCGCTCTGCCAACTCATACGTGGGCACCATAGCCGGCAATAACGCAGGCACCGTAAGGAACATCACCCTCAACAACGCCGACATCTACGACGGAAACATCAACGCCTCATACATTGGCGGCATCTGCGGTGTCATCGTCAACAACGCCGTTATTGAAGACTGCGTGGTTAACGGCGGCTCCATCACCGGCAACGACTTTGTAGGCTCTGTCAACGGCAACAACAACGGTGCCAAGGTGCGCCGCGTCATCTCGTCGATGAGCGTTGTACGCCTTCCGAGCAACACCTCCAACCCGCGCATCGGCGGCCTGGCAGGCTGCGCCACACGCGACACCTGTCTCTACGAAGACTGCGCCTTCACCGGCACCATAAAGCTCATCGGCCACGAAATCGCCGGCGGCCTCATCGGCTCACCGCAAGACGGCCAGCTGCTGCGCTGCTGGTTCGGCGGACAGATTATGCACCGGTACGCCTACACCTCTTCGGCCAAGATAGGCGGCATAGTTGGCGAGGCCAAGAACCTGCGCATCACCGACTGTCACGTATCGGGCATCGTGCAGAGCTACTCCTCGCCCAACGTAGGCGGCTTCATCGGCAACTGCACCGGCAGCGAAACCACCCTTTCGGGCAACCTCTTCACCGGCACCCTCATGGTGTCGGGCGACCTGAAAGCCAATGAGTTCGCAGGCTTCACCGACGATAACTGCACCATCGTCAACTCCTTCTACGACAAGCAGACAAGCTCCAACCGCGGCACCGAACACGGCCTCACCACCGCCGCCCTCACCTCAGGCACCCTTCCCGCAGGCCTCACCGCCTCGGCATGGACCGTGCAAAGCGGCAAATACCCCGTGCTCACCTTCGCCAAAGACCAGCCCAAGGCTCAGCTCGACGCCGTGCCCTTCTTCCTGGCTAACAACGAAGACATACGCGGCATACGCAGCAACTTCACCCTCGGCACAGGCAACAACACTGCCTGGCACTTCTTCCACAACGGCCGCTACACCGATAACGGCAACGGCCTGACCATCAGCGGCACTAACGTAAGCATCACCGCCACGGCGCTCACTTCCGACACCCTCGTGGCTGTTGACCCCACCGGGCAGCTCTTCCGCATGTACTGCCTCAAGGTTACTCCCAAAGAGTTCAGCGGCGAAGGCACCGCAGCCTCACCTTTCATCATCCGCAACAAGGCTGACATGGACCGCCTCTTCAACGCCGTAGACAACCATCTCTACGACTACACAGACACATACTTCCGCCTCGAAGGCGACATCGACTTCAGCGGCGTCAGCGCCTTCAGCGGCTACTCGCATATGGCACCCGCTTACGCCTTCAACGGCATCCTCGACGGCAACGGACACAGCATCCGCAACCTGGTGATGCCCGAGCCTACCGAGGCCACAACCCCCGGCGCCATCTTCGTCTACACCGGTCCGAAGTCGGTCATCAAGAACTTCGTCATTGCCGACAACTGCCACCTGCGCGGCGGCTCATACGCCGGTTTCGTGGCCCAGTCATACGGTCTGCTGCAGAACATCGTCAACCTGGCTCCCGTTACCGCTTACTGCGACAACGCCGCCGGCATTGCCTGCACCCTGGCCCCCACAAGCAAGGTCCTCGACTGCTATAACGCCGGCACCATCCGCGCAGGCCGCGAAAACGCCGCAGGCATCGCCTCGCAGGCTGCCCTCGGCTCCGTTATAGCCAACTGCCAGAACTCGGGCAACGTCTACTGCGAGCTCTTCAACATGCTCAACAACAACCCCTCTCTGCTCACCGGCGCCGCAGGCATCACCGCCGACAGCCGTGCCCAAATCACCAACTGCCTCAACCAGGGCCTCATCAAGGGTGCTGACTGCGTTGGCGGCATAGCAGGCGTTTACCAGGGCAACGACACCACCGGCATCTCCAACTGCATCAACACAGGCGTAATCGTTGAGACCGGCAACGACGGCACCCGCGGCGGCATCATAGGCTCCTCTTCCGGCACCTATTCGCTGCAGAACTGCTACTTCGACGCTCAGTTCGGCGCCTTTGCCGCTTCGGCCAACGCCGCTCGCGAAGGTATCACCGACCTCAACACCGCAGAACTCACCAACGGCAAAGCCCTCAAAGGCCTCTCCGCCGACGTATGGAAATTTGAAGCCGGCAAATACCCTGTCCTCAAGCAGTTCGCCGCTCAGGAAGCC
The DNA here is from genome assembly GCA_000437495.1 of Prevotella sp. CAG:485. Lineage (GTDB taxonomy): Bacteria > Bacteroidota > Bacteroidia > Bacteroidales > Muribaculaceae > Lepagella. Next base: position 67,953 of record FR897862.1, on the reverse strand, counting down.
TCGCAGTGGTATGCAGCCACACGCGTGGAATTTGCCACAGACACACGCCGCGAAACGCGCTTCGACAAACGCTCTGACGCTCTGTTGGTAATGCCGCAGGGGTCTACAGCCAAACTCGCCGACGCAAAGGTATTCGCCATCAACGGCAACCGCATCACGCACCCCGTGTCAAAGACGGTGGCCATCGACACCCTTACCATCACTTCGGCCAACGGCAAATACACCGTTCAGGCATCGCTCTTCGGCACTCCGCGTCTGCTCGACAACGGCAACGGCACCGCCGCTGACCCCTGGATTATCAACAACGACAACGACTGGAACAACATCGCCGTCTTCACCACCGATTACCACAAAGACCTCGTGGGCGAATACTTCCGTCTGGGCTCCGACATCAAGTTCAACAACAACTTCCTGCCCTTCTGCTTCGACGGTTCCACCTTCTTCCAGGGTATCCTCGACGGCAACGGCAAACGCATCAGCGGCGCCACCTATGACGACGAAAACGTCAAATACATAGGCCTCATCAGCCGTGGCGGCGACAAAGCCAAAGTCTTCAACCTCGTCATCGACAGCACCGTCAACTTCGCCGGCAACCAGTATGTGGGCGGCGTGGCAGGCGTCTTCGGCGGTGAGGTCTACAACATCACCAACCACGGCAACATGACCACCGTCAAGATGCAGTATGCCGGCGGTGTCCTCGGCAGCCTCAACGAAGGCGGCCGCATCCACGACTGTGTCAACTACGGCACCATGAACTCCAAGAGCAACGGTGCCGGCGGCCTCGTGGGCACTGCCGGTCCCAAGACCTACATCGAAAGCTGCACAAACCACGGCGAAATCATCTCCGGCGGCTCGGCAGGCGGTGTAGTAGGCTCCACAAAGGGCTTCGTAAACCTCTGCAAGAACTACGGCACCGTTACCTCCACCTCTACCTCGGGCGGCGGCATCGTGGGCTACATCTGGGTAACTGACACGCTGTCAATCACCAACTGCGAGAACTTCGGCATCGTCACAGCCACCAGCTCAAACTGCGGCGGCATAGGCGGCTCCATGCAGGGCGAAGGCTCCATCGTCGACTGTGTCAACCACGCTCCCATCACCGGCGCAAGCACCAATGTGGGCGGCATCCTCGGTCAGGCAAGCTCCTCAAACACTCACGTCAAGCTGCTCCGTCTGGTCAACTACGGCCGCGTGGAAGGCACCAGCACCGTGGGCGGCGTCATCGGCTATGCCAACAGCTCGCCCCAGTCGAACCCCTCCATCCTCGACAGCCTCATCAACTACGGCTCCGTATTCACCACCAAGAGCCAGTATGCAGGCGGCATCATCGGCAACAGCAGCACATGGAATGAGCTCTACAACTGCCGCAACTACTGCGACACTGTATTCTCTAAGAGCTACGCCGCAGGCGGCATCGCCGGCAACGGCACAATCTCTATCTTCAACTGCTACAACCAGGCCGACGTTATCTCTACCACTTACAGCGTCGGCGGCATCCTCGGCCAGGGTTACACGGGCTCCACAAGCACCTATAACCGCGTCATCGAGAACTGCGTCAACACCGGCCATGTAACAAGCCTCGGCTCCACTACCTCCAACAGCAAAAACGTAGGCGGCATCGCCGGTTACGCTTCTGTCAAGGTCCTCAACAGCGCCAACCTCGGCGACGTTACCGGCCTCATGGGTGTGGGCGGCATACTCGGCACTCCCGTCAAGGGCAAGGACGCCAATAACCTCGGCTCGCAGATTCTCAACTGCTACAGCGCAGGACGCGTCAATGTGGCCTCATCCGGCAGACTCAACACCTGCGGCATGATTCACGGCAACGCCTCCACAACGCCCACCAACATTAAGTATGAGAACAACTTCTACGACTCGCAGATGGCCGGCAAGACTTTCGCCGACGACTATTGCGACGACGAAAGCACGGGTCTCAAAACGGCAGCGCTGATGAAGGCAAACCTCGGCAACGGCTTCGTGCAGCAGGCCGACGGTTACCCCGTCATCAAGACTCTGGCCGCCGAGCCTTTCGCTCCCGTGGCCTTCGCAAACATCGTTCTCACGGCTGAAGATAACGCCGACAATGTTACCTCTTCCTTCCACGTTTCGCAAGCTCCCGGCCTCGTCTGGGAAGCTAAGAACATGACGTTCTCCGGCCACGGCACGGCTCAGTGGAGCTCCGCCGACCTCACCGCGCCCACGCGCCTCACCGCATCGCTCAATGGCGCCAAACGCTACGCTATGCTGCAACTCAGCTCTAACGTAGGCGCCGACGCCATCGATACTGACGCAGAGGTTAGCAGCGTGATGTGGTACTCGCTCAGCGGCACGCGACTCGCTGCTCCTCAGCAGGGTGTGAACATCCGCGTAACTATCTTCACCAACGGCACTTCCCGTTCGGAAAAGGTCATCGTTTCCGATAACGCGCAATAAGTCTCTTCGCCGCAAAGGCGACTACTGATACCACTAACAGCCACCACACCAGGTGGCTGTTTTTGTTGTTTGAAGGGGCTGCCGCGGCGGTCTCTCTCTCTTTCTGAAGCACTGTGTCGGTGCGGGTGCGGTAGAGGGTGTCGGTCAGGGTGCGCAGGCGGTAACGGGTGCTCACTCGCTGCACAAACACTGTGTCGCCGCGCCGCTCGGTAACCACCGAATCGGCCCGCACCACTGAGTCAACGCTCTGCCGCAGCACATACACCGTGTCGCGAGCCGTGTGCTCGGACACTCGCTCCACAGGAACATAAATCTTCCGGCTGCAGCCACATAAGCAGGCGCATAACAGCGCCAAAATAAACCTTCACCGTGGCCAAGATTGTAAACCGCCGCTGAACTCGTTAGAGAGTAGGGTTTATAAGTTTTATAAATCTTATAAATCTTATAAATCTTATAATTAGCATATACGCACTGCCTCGTTGAGCATGGGCAGTATCTTCACTATGCCAATGCCAAGCAGCATTGCCAGGCGCTGGGAGCGCGGCGCCATGTCGCTGTAAGCAAAGATGATGCCCCGGTCGGCCTTCAGCAGCTTGCAGCGCACATACAGCTCCACAACCGCTAAATGTCCGTGCTCATGGCGCCGAGCCTTGCACTCCACAATGATGCGGCGCTGGCGCAGCGGTATGCGCTCGCACCAGTAAAGCACCACATCACACTCAAACGTCCCTAAGGCGCCGCAGCTCAGCTTCTCGCTGTGGCGCATGGCAAACTGCGGATAATTGGCCAAGAGCCACCGCATGGTAGCCATCTCAAACAGTTCCCCCTTCAGCGAATTGCTCATCAGTCCGTGATGAGCCGGAGGACGGCACAACTGCAACCGCACCCGCAACGGGTCGTCGGGCAGCGGCCAGCGATAAGGCACTATTCCCGGCATCATAATCACAGTGCGCTTATGGGGAAACAGGGACAGGCCTTGGCGGCAAACTCATTGTGTCCATGCACCGTAGCGCCGGGATAACGCCGCTGCAGCTCCTTCACAAGGCGACGTAACGCCGTGCGCTGAGCCGCCGTTCGCGTGTCGCAGGGGCGCGCCTTGGCGTCAAGGCCGCCAATGTAGCACACCCCTATGCTGCGCCCGTTCTGACCCTTGCAGTGCGCCCCGGCCTCAGCCTCCGGACGACCGGCGTGGACGCTCCCGTCAAGATACACAACCCAGTGGTAACCTATCGAGCGGAAACCACGAACACGGTGCCAGGCGTCTATGTCCTCTACCGTGAAATGCTGCCCTGCCTTAGTGGCCGAGCAATGTACAATAATCTTCTCAATCTTTCTCATAATACTGAAATTTGTTTTGGTGAATAATGAAGTTGATTCGGACTGTTACTGACTCAGTCCGTTGCAGAGTTTGCGCAGACGCCTGTTCTCCTCTTCCAGGTTGGCAATCTGCCCTTCCAGCTCGGCAATGCGGCTCTCGAAGCGGCGACGCTCCGTGTCGTGGCGTTCCACCTCCGCATCCAGGTTGTTGCGCAGCGTGGCTATGGCCTTTTCCAGTGCCTCTACCTCGCCGCCAAGCGCTTCAGCGTCAGTCTTGCGGCCGAAGCTCCTGCGCTGTATGAGCAGCTGTATAAGCTGCACCAATGTGCCTCCTCCAAGAAGGCCGATAAGTAATGTTGTCATCTTCGTAAATGGTTTTAGGTTAATGAGTTAAAGTTTATAGTTTGTTGTTTAAAAGAAATCGGCGGGGTCGGGGGCGTTGCCCGTCAGCTCATTCTCTAAGATTACCGAGGCAGCCATACGCGCCGCCACCTCCGTGTGGCGATAGGGTGCCGCAGGGTCGAAACGGCGGTAAAGCTCCGCGGCCTCGGGCAACGTGTCGGCAATCATGCCCTGAGCAAGGAGATGTCGCTGCACGTCAATCATCTCACCCAACGTCTCGTCGGTGAGCGTCAGCAGCGGCTCCTCGGCAGCATAGCAGAGGGGCAGGCCAAGGCGACGCGCATACCTCACACACCAGCGTCCGTGGCGCGTCTCCCCCGGCTTCGGCGCCTCCGCAATCACCAGCTCAGCGCCCGGGTTTTTGCGCAGCTCCTCGGCAGCTTTCTTCATCAGCTCGGCAGCGTCAGGTGCCGCAAACTGCTCTAAAGCCGTTATACAGCCCTTCTCAAGCCCGAACGACGCCAAAATGAACCTCTCCCCTATTGAAGCCACAAAAAGCCGACAGCGGCCCTCTATGACCCTTTTCTCCGCGTGCCCGCACCGTTCTGTGAAATCACCAAATGGTGATTTAACTGAACAGGCAAACGCCTCCTCGGCTGTGGAGGGAAACTCAGCCATCATCTCCGTGTGCGAGCTGTATTCGCGGCGCTTGGCATGATACCACGCCAGAGCCTCCGCGCTCACCCCCTCTGCCATCAGGCGCAACTCGTAGTCGTCGAGCTGCTTGGGGAGAGCCGCACGCTGTTCGGGTGTCAGCGGCGTGCGGTAAATCTCTATCTCATGCCAGGGCACAAACACCGGCAGCTTGTCGCTCTTTCCGGCCACAGCGCGGCGCCATTCGGCCGCAAACCAGTTGTCGGGACCGTTGGCTGTCGACTCAATCACAATCACCGTTTCGGGGGCCGAAGGCACCGTGCCGCACACGGTTCTGACGATTGACGAGGCGGCGCGCGGGTCGCCGTCGCCCCAGAAAGCTGCTTCCGACAGATGCGCCAGGTGGAAGGAGGCGCCGCGCAGGCCGTCGGGGTTATTGGCTGAGGTTATCGACAGGCGAGCCTCGCGGGCCGGCAGCCACAGGGTGCCTTGGGTCTGCTGATAAGGCTTCAGCTTCCACAGCGAAGGGTCATCGCCCTCTTTCAGAAACTCCGGATAACAGCCTATGAGCTGGGTGTAAGTGGCGCGAATCATGGCTGCCGCATCTTTTACGTGTGCGCAGATAAGGGCGTTGCGACCTTTTGCCCTGACCAACTGATGCCACGCCATATAGGCCTGAACGAGCGTTGAGCCGCCCCACTGACGCGCTTTGAGCATGATGATGCGCACCGGCTTACCGGCACGGCGCTGCCCTTCCATGATGCGAGCCACGCGCCTCTGCGCCGCATTGAGGCGAAAGGGCACTCCCCTGCCCGACAGCTTGTCAGTGATCATGACGCACTCCTCACACCAGCGCTCAAAATCCTCTTCATAAGGGCTATGGCAGGCTTTAGTGGCGCGCGCCTTTAAGGGGTTTAAGGAACTTAAGGGGTTCAAGGTGTTTAAGGCAGGCGCGCAAGGCTCTAAGCTCCTTAAGCTCCTTAAGCTCCTTAAATTCCTTAAGCTCCCTTGGGGCGCAGGGTTTTCTCTCTTTTCCATAATGTGTTAGGTTTAGGTGGTTAATAAATTCGCCGCAAAGTTAAGAATAAATTCAGAAACCTGCAAATTTATTTGGTTTAATCTGAAATTATTCTTAACTTTGCGGCGTATTTAGGTCAGGCGCTCCTTAAGCAGCCCCTAAAAAAGCCCCCCCTTAAGCACTGTACCTCTACCCTATTTTGGGCGGCTCTCTCCTCTCTCAGGTACGGGCACAAAAAAACCGGCTACCATTTTCGCAAACTTCGCCGGTCGATGGGTTCTTTTTATCCACGCGGCAAAGATAATCATAAAAAAGCGAATAACTAAGGGAAAACCGAAAACACCCCCCTGATTAACAAAATTTAACTTTTTAAAACAGTCAAAAATAAACACTCAAATTATGGAAACAATCGAGAAAAGTGCAATTTTCAACTTTGAGGCCGACAAAAATCGCCTCCTGGAACAAATTCAAGGCAATCTGTATTTTGCCGATGCCGGCGCCGCAAAGGACAGCAATGCGCCATACGGAACAATTTCGGAGCTCTACGAGCACGACACGCTATTGGAGAGTGTGTGGGAGCGGGCGCGCACGGAGGTTTTGCTGCGCATGGTGGCGTGGCCGCGTGTCAGCGAGGCGATGGCGCACGACGCCGCCGACCTGCTCTGCTGCTACATGGCTCAGCTGCTGAACCTGCCGCTAAAGGGCTTTGACGCCGACGCCGCCCTGCAGCGCCTGCGCGGAGACGCCTTTTTGCTTGAGCAACAAAACCCCTAAATTAGCTAAAATAGCTACCCTGCTAAAATAGCTAAATTAGCTAAATTAGCTAAAACCCGCGCCTCACACGGATACCTCCGCGCGAATAGCCGGGTAAGGGTCGTAGCCCTCAAGGGTGAAGTCGCCGTAGCGGAAATCGAAAATATTTTTTACCTCCGGGTTGAGGAGCATGCGCGGCAGCGGTCGCGGCGTTCGCGACAGCAGCAACTCCGCCTGCTCGCGGTGATTAAGATAGAGATGCAAGTCGCCGAAGGTGTGAATGAACTCACCCGGCTGCAGACCCGTTACCTGAGCCACCATCATGGTCAGCAGAGCGTAAGAGGCAATGTTGAACGGCACCCCCAGGAAGCTGTCGGCCGACCGCTGATAGAGCTGCAGACTCAGCTTGCCGTCGCGCACATAGAACTGGAAAAAGGCGTGGCAGGGAGGCAGATTCATCACATCCAACTCCCCCACATTCCAGGCCGACACAATGAGACGGCGCGAGTCGGGAGTGCGGCGAATCTGGTCTATGACCTCCGAAATCTGGTCAATGTGCCGTCCGTCGGGAGTTGGCCACGAGCGCCACTGATAGCCGTAGATATGCCCGAGGTTGCCGTCGGGGTCGGCCCATTCGTTCCAGATTCGCACCCCGTTTTGCTGCAGATAACGCACATTAGTGTCGCCGGCAAGGAACCACAGCAGTTCATGGATGATACTCTTCAGATGCACCTTTTTGGTGGTTACGAGGGGGAATCCTTGGCTGAGGTCATAACGGTTCTGATAGCCGAACACAGAAATAGTACCCGTGCCTGTTCGGTCGGTCTTCACGGCGCCGTTTTGCAGAATGTGGCGCAACATCTGGTGATATTGAATCATGCCTGAGGTTTTGAGCCCGGTTTTGAAGCGGTGTAAATGGCTATAACGTTGGGAGGCAGCACTTTGCAGGCGGCCTTTTGGAAGCCTGCGTTGGTCATAAGCTGTGTCATGGCGCCGCGCTGCGGACAGGCTTCCACCGATTGCGGCAGATAGGAATAAGCCCTTGAGTCGCGACTGATGATGCGGCCTATGAGAGGGAGCAGCGAGCGAGTGTAGAGGCGGTAGCCGAAACGCAGCAGCGGGTTACGCGGCACACACAGCTCGATTACGCAGAGGCGGCCTCCCGGCTTCAGCACCCGCAGCATCTCGCTGTAACCGCGCTGCAGGTCGGCGAAGTTGCGCACCCCGTAAGCCACCGTAACGGCGCCGAAGGTATTGTCTTCAAACGGCAGCGCCAGACAGTCGGCATGGCGGAAAGTGATACCTTTGAGACCCATCCGCTCCATTTTGCGGCGAGCCACGCTCATCATGCCGTCGCTGATGTCTATGCCCGTAATAGGCGCGTTGGGGAAGAGGCGGCGCAGGTCGGCGGCCACGTCGCCCGTGCCGGTGGCCACATCGAGCAGCGGGGCCGACGTATCAGCGCCCACAGCCTGTTGCAGACCGCGCAGAGCCTTGCGGCGCCACACCGTGTGCATTCCCATGGTCATAAGCGCGTTCAGCCGGTCGTAGGTTGAGGCAATGTTGTTGAACATAGCCTCAACCTGCGGCGTTTTTTCACCCTCGCTGTAAGGGTTGAGGGCGGTTACTGTTTCTTTGCCGGGTTCTTTTCCAGCCATTCGGCCACACGTTTTTTCATTGCCTCACTGCGGTCGGAGCCGTCGTTTTCGGGGTAGACGAATTTGCGGCCGGTGATGTGCTCATACAGCTCAATATAGCGGTTTGAGACGCTGTTGATGAACTCGTCGGTCATCTCCGGCACCTGCTGGCCTGCCTTTCCGCTGAAGCCCTTGTCGAGCAGCCACTGGCGCACGAACTCCTTGCTGAGCTGACGCTGCGGCTCACCCTTGGCGAAACGCTCCTCGTAGCCGTCGGCGTAGAAATAGCGGCTGGAGTCGGGGGTATGAATCTCGTCGATGAGCATCACCTCGCCGTTGCAGAGGCCGAACTCATACTTAGTGTCCACCAGGATAAGACCCCTTTGGGCAGCCATTTCCGAGCCGCGCTCAAAGAGCCGCAGAGCGTACTGCTCAACCTGCTCCCACATCTTGGCGTCGACGATTCCCTGACGGATAATCTCCTCACGCGAGATGTTGAGGTCGTGGCCCTCGTCGGCCTTTGTGGTCGGAGTGATAATGGGGTGGGGTAGTTTCTGATTCTCGCGCAGACCCTCGGGGAGTTTCACGCCGCAGATTTCGCGAGCGCCCGCGGCATATTCGCGCCATGCCGAGCCGGCTAAGTAGCCGCGCACAATAACTTCCACCTTGAGGGGTTTGCAGCACACACCCACCGTTACCATGGGGTCGGGGACGCCGAGTTTCCAGTTGGGCACAATGTCGGCAGTGGCGTCGAGGAAATAGGCGGCAATCTGATTGAGCACCGTGCCTTTATAGGGTATGGGCCTTGGCAGGATGACGTCGAAGGCCGAGATGCGGTCGGTGGTAACAACAATCAGACGGTCGTCGGCCAGGAAATAGACATCGCGCACTTTGCCGTGGTAAACGTCGGTTTGGTTGGGAAAGAGGAAGTTGGATTCTTTCACTGTGAGGCAGTTTGACTCTCTACAAGACATGATGTTTCAAAGTTTATGATTTTACTCCTGCGCAAGCGCTCAGATATATTTTTCGCCGAAGCGGAGACCCACTTCATTCACTATTTGTTTCACTTTCTGCTCCTGGTCGATGGGGTAGATGAGCAGCGCGTTGCCGTTGTCGGCCACGATGTAACCGTCGAGGCCGGCGGCCACCACAATCTTGTCGCCGTTTATGGCGAAGATGCTGTTTTTGCAGTCTTGGGTGAGGGCTTTGCAGTTCTGCGTTACGTTGCCTTCGCGTGTGCGCGGACTCATATCGTGCAGCGAGCGCCACGTTCCCAAGTCGCTCCAGCCCAGGTCAACCGTCTGCACATAGACGTTTGGCGCCTTCTCCATAATGGCGTAATCGACCGAGTTGGAGAGGGCGCTGGGGTAAGCCTTGTTGATGAAGGGCATTTCTGCGGGAGTGCCGTAGAGACCCTTTCCCTCGGCGAAGACAGCCTCCGTTTCGGGGTCGAGTTCGGCAAAGGCATTGAGGATGGCGTCGGCGCGCCAGAGGAAGATGCCGGAGTTCCAGAAGAACTCGCCGCTGCGCAGGAAGAACTCGGCCATCTGCAGGTCGGGTTTCTCGGTGAAGCTCTTCACCTTGAGGATGCCGGGGAAGCCCTCCACCGGTTTGCCCTGCTGAATGTAACCGTAGCCCGTGTTGGGACCTGTGGGTTTGATGCCCAAGGTGAGCAGCGAGCCCGTTTCCTTCACAAACTCCACGCCGCGCGTAATAGCCTCCGTGAAGGCCTGCGAGCGGAGGATGAGGTGGTCGCTTGGCATTGTTACGATGGCAGCTTCGGGGTGCCGTGCGGCAATGTGGTGAGCCGACCAGCAGATGCACGGAGCGGTGTTGCGGCGAGCCGGCTCGGAGAGTATGTTTTCGGCCGGAATCCAGGGCAGCTGTTCGGCCACCAGGGGGGCGTAAGCCGAGTTGGTCATGAGCAGGATATGGTCGGCGGGCACGAGCGTGCGGGCACGTTCGGCGGTGGTCTGAAGCAACGATTGGCCGGTGCCGAAGAAGTCGATGAACTGTTTCGGACGGTCCTGACGGCTGAAGGGCCAGAATCGGCTTCCCACGCCGCCGCACATTATTACGCAAAAGGTGTTTTCTAACATAATATATTCTTTAGAGGGTGGCCTGTAGAGGCTTCCTGCCGGGCTGAGGCGCCGCCCTTTTCAGAGCTTTTTCAGGGCGCCGCAACCCGCTTCGGGGGTCTTCTCAAGGTTCTTCTTTGAAGCGGTGTTTTACGCCTTCAACAACATTGAGGATGTAGTCGCCCATCTTCTCCGTCTCGCTGATGAGGTCCATGAAGAAGATGCCTTCCTGATAGTTGTATTTGCGGTCGTTGATACGGGCTATGTTGTCGTCGCGCAAACGGTTGCGGTAGTTGTTTATTTCGCGTTCGCGGTTATAGGCCTCGATGACGCGTGTCTCGTCGGGGGCGTCCATCTCGCGCAGCAGCACAAGCATATTGTCCATGGCGTTGTCCACCAGGCCGAACATACCCTCAATCTGAGCCAGAATCCAGTCGTCGAATTTCACGCGTGCCTGGTTCTTGCGTTTCAGCGTCTTGGCCACATTGAGGCACGAGTCGGCAATGCTTTCAATCTCGGAGACTATGCGCAGCATGGCGGCGATTTCCTTCTTGCCTTCGGGCGAGAGGCGTCCCTCGGCCACCTTGTTGAGGAAGTTGCCTATTTCCAGCTCCATGCGGTCGGAGATATCCTCATACTTCTCAATGCGGTTGTAGTTGTCGATGTAAGGCTGCGAGTCGGGGGCTTCCGTAACGAGCGTCTGCGCCATGGTAATCATGCGCTGCACCCGTTCGCCGTAGACCAGGATTTCCTTCTGTGCCTGCGCCAGGTTCAGCTCGCTGGTGCCCAAGAGGCCGCGGCCGATGTATTTGAGGGTGAACTCCTCTTCCGTGTCGCGGTGGCGCGCCGGCATAAGCCAGCACACTATGCGCACATAGAGCTTTGTGAACCAAATCATCACCAGCAGGTTGCAGGTGTTGAACACCGTGGGGAACATGGACAGGCCGAAAGCCACCGTTTTCTGGTCGAACATAATCTTGAGACCCTGCTCGTCGAGGAGCGTCTGACCTGCCATGCTCAACTCCTGCGCCTTGTCGATGTCGCACGGGTCGAGGCCCATGAAAGCCTGTGTGATGTCGCCCACCAGATGCACAAAGGGGTAGAAGATGAAGAGTACCACAACGGAGCCGATGACGTTGAAGAGCACGTGTCCCATGGCCGTTCGGCGTGCCGCCAGGTTACCGCTCAGAGAGGCCAGGATAGGCGTTATGGTGGTGCCTATGTTGCCGCCGAGGATGACGGCGCAGCCCAAGGCGAAGGATATCCAGCCCTGCGAACACATGATGAGGGTGATGGCGAAGGTGGCCGCCGACGACTGTACTACCATGGTGAGGATGATGCCCACGGCAAAGAATATCAGCACCGACCAGATGCCCAAGGCGGTGTAATCCTGCAGGAAGGCGAGCATCTGCGGGTTCTCCTCCAGGTTCGGCACGTATGCGCTGATGAGGTCGAGGCCCATGAAGAGGAAGCAGAAGCCCACTATGAACTCGCCGAGGCTCTTGTAGCTGCCCTTCTTCATGAACATGAGCGGCACGGCCACCGCCAGCAGCACTATGGTGTATGTGGAGATGTTGATTTCAAAGCTGAACGCCGAGATAATCCAGGTAGTTACGGTGGTGCCCACGTTTGCGCCGAAGATTACGGCCATGGACTGTGCCAGCGACATCAGGCCGGCGTTGACGAAGCTCACCACCATGACGGTGGATGCCGAGGAACTTTGTATCAGGGCGGTGATGAGGATGCCGGTGATGACGCCTGTGGCGCGGTTTTTGGTCATTATGCCCAGAATGTTGCGCAGACGGTCGCCCGCCACTTTCTGGAGTCCTTCGCTCATGACTTTCATGCCGTACAGAAACAGGCAGACGGCGCCAAGAAGCGAAAGGAAATCTAAGATTGTGTAATCCATAAGGGTTAAGAGTAGCGCTCAGCTTGGTTTTCGCCGCAAAGTTAATGAAAATTTATTATCCGTGCAACGAGTGCGGCTTTCGGCAAAAAGTGACGCTCTATGTGATAAATTATTTGTAAATTTGCGGTTTAGAATTATGGCAATACAGAATCTGGTACCCACCGAGGGAATGATAGACGGCGACGAGCGTCGCACGTCGATACGGCCTTTGAGCAAGGAATATGCGCGAATACGACCGGCGGCACAGCTGTCGGTGATTGTGGCGGCCGATATGCGCGGCGCCATAGGGCTGCGCGGCGGCATGCTGTGGCATCTGCGCGACGATCTGCGGCGCTTCAAGGCCATCACCACGGGCAAAGCGGTGATAATGGGGCGCAAAACGTGGCAGAGTCTGCCGCGAAGGCCGTTGCCCGGTCGCCTCAACGTGGTGATAACGCGTCAGAGCGATTTTGTGGCCGAAGGGGCGCGGGTGGCCGGCTCGCTGACGGAAGCCATTGGCATTGCGGCCGGGTGTGAGGAGATTTTCATCATCGGCGGCGGCGAGATTTACCGCCAGGCGCTCGGCATGGCCACGCGGCTCTATATGACGCGCATCTTGGCGGAGGCGCCGGAGGCCGACACGTTCTTTCCGGAGGTGAGCGCCGACGAATGGACGCTTACGGAGCAGGAATATCACGGCTCGGAAGGGGAGACGCCGGCGTTCCGCTTCGAGAACTATGTGCGCACCGGGCGCGCCCGAAAAACCGCAGGGGAGGGGAGTGCTGAATGAGGATAACGTTCATCAACAAAAGCGACAGTGTGGGTGGCGCGGCGGTAGTTACGCTGCGGCTGGTGGAAGCGCTGCGGCAATTGGGCCACGACGCGCGGCTGGTGGTGACCGACCGCCGCACTGACCGCGAGTATGTGGCGCTTGGAGGCTCGGAAGGGCGCATACGCACGGCGTTCTTAGCCGACAGGCTGCCGCTGTTGCTGAGCAACGGCTTCAGGCGCTCTACGCTGTTTCAGATTGACGCGGCGCGCGCGGGGTTGCCGCTGTGGCGCCACGACTGGGTGCGCAATGCCGACGCCATTGTGTTGGGGTGGATAAACCAGGGTGTGCTGAGCCTCGACGGCATTCGCCGCATCGGTCTTCTCAACAAACCGCTGTTATGGACGCTGCACGATATGTGGGCGCTCACGGGAGTCTGTCATCATGCTCACGACTGCCAAGGCTACCGGCGTATGTGCGGCAACTGTCAGCTGCTTGGGGGCGCGGCCAGCGGCAACGACCTGTCGGCGGTGATGATGGAGCGCAAACGGCGGCTCTACGACCGCGTCGACATTCAGTTTGTGGCTGTGAGCCGCTGGCTGGCCGAGAAGGCGCGTGAGTCGACGCTGTTGGGCGAGGAGAGGGTGGCGGTGATTCCGAACCCTTATCCGGTGCAGCCGATGCCGCGGCGAAAGGGGTCTCCCACAGGGCACATTGTGATGGCGGCGGCGCGTCTGGATGACCCTATAAAGGGTTTTCCGCTGCTGATAGAGGCTGTGAGGGCGTTGCGGCGCCGTAATCCGCAGCTAACGGCCGGTCTGCATTTTGACCTGATAGGGGAGATGCGTAACCCGGAGGCGGCAAAGGCTCTGGAGGCGGAATACACGCTTCACGGCATGATAAGCGACTCTGCGCGTATGCGGCAGCTCTATGCTGCGGCTGACGCGGTGGTGTCGCCGTCGCTGTTCGAGACTCTGCCGGGAACGCTTGTGGAAGCGCAGGACTGTGGCGCCGTGCCGGTGGCGTTCGACCGGGGCGGACAGCGCGACATAATAGTCCCGGGCAAGACGGGCTTCATTGCTCCGTGGAACGACGACCCGCGCCGTGCGGGTGAGAATTTTGCCGACTCGCTTGTGCAGGCGCTCGAATTGGCCGCAGACCCCGCCACGCCAAAGCTTTTGCATGAGGCGGTGGTGAACAACTTCGCTGCCGAGAAGGTGGCGCGGCAATATGTGCAACTGATTGAAAATCAATGATATAAGGATATAATGGCAGGCTTTGAAACACATCTGTTGCCGCTGGAGGCAACGCTGCAGGAGTCCATGAGCCGACTGAACAATATGGGGCGCGAGCCTCTGATTCTGTTTATTGCGGATGCTGCGGGACATATAGCGGGCACTCTCACCGACGGTGATATCCGCCGCGGTCTGCTGCGCGGCATGACGCCGGCCGACGGTGTGGCAGGGGCTATGAACCGCTGTTTCACGGCTCTGCGGCCGGGCGACGACGAGGCGGCGGTGCTGAAAAAAGCTCGCGAGCGGAATCTGCGTATGCTGCCTCGCTTAGACGCCGAGGGAAGGCTGCTGCAGGCCGTGGACCTCAGCAAGGTGCGCAGTCTGCTGCCGCTCGACGCTGTGCTGATGGCCGGCGGCCGCGGCGAACGGCTGATGCCGCTGACGGCCAACACGCCCAAACCGCTGCTGAAGGTGGGCGGAAAGGCTATAATAGACTACAATGTGGCCAAGCTGAAGGCTTGCGGCATTGACCGTGTGTATCTCTGTCTGCGCTATCTGCATGAGCAGATTGAGGCGCATTTCGCCGTCAATCACGCCGATATGGAGGCGGTGGCCATGGTGGAGACGATGCGTATGGGCACGTTCGGGGCGCTGTCGCTGATAACTGACTGGCAGCACGACGACATTCTGGTGATGAACGCTGACCTGCTGTCGTCGCTCGACCTGACGGAGATGTATGAGCGGCACCGCAGCACAGGCGCCGACGCCACTATGGCGGTGGCTCCTTACACGGTGGCGGTGCCTTTCGCCATCATCGACACGGACGAGGACCGCATTACGGGTATGCGCGAGAAACCGGAATTCAACTACTACGCCAATGCGGGCGTTTATATACTGAAACGCAGCCTTGTGGAGCATATGCCGAGAAATGTGTATGTGGATGCGCCCGACTTCCTGCTCGAAGCCATCGGCGAGGGGCGGAAGGTGAGCTACTTCCCCATTGTGGGTACGTGGATTGACATAGGCACTCCCGACCAGTATGCAAGGGCGTGTGCGCTGCACGGGGCGAAAGACATTGACAGACTTTGAGAAGCTATGGCTGAGAGTAATTTTATAGACTATGTGAAGATTCTGTGCCGCAGTGGCAACGGCGGCGCGGGAAGCCGTCATTTTCACCGTGCCAAATATGTGCCGAAGGGTGGTCCCGACGGGGGCGACGGCGGCAAGGGGGGCAGCATAATTCTGCGTGGCAACCGCAATATGTGGACTCTGTTGCCTCTGCGCTATCAGCGGCATATCTTCGCCACCAACGGTCAGGCGGGCGGCCCCAACGGGTCGTTCGGCTCCGACGGCCAGGACCGTGTGATAGAGGTGCCGGTGGGCACGGCGGTGTTCGACGCCGACAGCGGCGAGTTTCTGTGCGACGTTACGGCCGACGGACAGGAGGTGCGTCTGCTGGCAGGCGGCAAAGGGGGCTGGGGAAACAAGCATTTCGCCACGCCCACAAACCGTGCGCCGCGTTATGCGCAGCCGGGTCAGCCGGGAATAGAGAAGGCTGTGGTCTTAGAGCTGAAGCTGTTGGCTGATGTGGGTCTTGTGGGCTTCCCCAACGCGGGTAAGTCGACGCTGCTCAGCGCGGTGTCGGCGGCAAAGCCCAAGATTGCCGATTACCCCTTCACCACCATGGAGCCGAGTCTGGGCATCGTGCCCTATCGCGGCGACAAATCGTTTGTGATGGCCGATATTCCGGGCATCATTGAGGGTGCCAGCGAGGGGCGCGGCCTGGGTCTGCGCTTTCTGCGCCACATTGAGCGTAACGCTGTGCTGCTCTTTACGGTGCCGGCCGACAGCAACGACATAAAGCACGACTATGAGGTGCTGCTCGAGGAGCTGCGCCGCTTCAATCCGCAACTGCCCGACAAGGGGCGTGTGTTGGCGGTTACCAAGTCGGATATGCTCGACGAGGAGCTGCGCGCGGAGATGGAAAAGGAGCTGCCCGAGGACCTGCCTGTGGTGTTCATATCGGCGGTAACGGGCGACGGGCTCGACAGGCTCAAAGATATGCTCTGGGGCGAGATAACGTCGGAAAAGAACCAGCTGACGGCGTCGGTGGCCGTTCATCGCAATTTAGACGTCAGCCATCGCGTTAAGGAGGAAGACGACTTCATCTTCAACCCGGAACCGCAGCAGGTACCCGACGAGAGCGAGGTGAACTGGGACGAGGATTTCTGGGAAGAGGAATCGTCGGTGAACTCTTAAACAATAGGTAAAAAGGAAACTGAAATGAAAGCAAAGACTATAGCTCTGCTGCTGATGATGTGCATAGCTTTGCCGCTGATGGCAAAGGGCGGCAAGGGTGAGGCCCGGTTCGAGACTACGACCATCGACATGGGCACGATTGATGAAAACAAGGGCGCCAAATCGGCTACTTTCCACTTCACCAACATAGGCGAGGGGAATCTGGTGATTACGGGCGCCACGGCGCAATGCGGCTGCACAAAGCCCGAATATTCGGAGGCTCCGGTGGCCTCGGGCAAGAAGGGCGCGGTGAAGGTAACCTACAACCCCAAGGGGCGCCCGGGGGCTTTCAGCAAGACTATCACGGTGAAGTTTGCCAATGCCAAAAAGGGCAAGATAATTCTCCGTATTAAGGGTGTGGTGAAGCGATGAGGTGTCTGACGGGTTTGCGCGTATCGGCGGCTGTGATGCTGCTTCTGACGCTGTGCGCCGGCCGCGCTGAGGTGAAGTGGCTGCAGACGGACTACGACTTCGGCACGTGGCACGAGGCTCAGGGTCGCCGCACGGGGATAGCGCGGTTCGTGAACACGGGCAAGGAGGCGGTGGCGATAATAAGTGTGCGGCCAAGCTGCGGCTGCACAGGCGCCGACTGGTATCAGGAGCCTGTGGAACCGGGCGACACGGCCTGGGTGAGCTTTACCTACGACCCAAAAGGGCGTCCGGGGAAGTTCGAGAAGACGGTGAAGGTATACACGGATCCTGGCAGGGTGCTCCAGGTGATAACGATTCGCGGCACTATTGTGGGCACACCGGAGACGCTGGAGCGCGACTATCCGGTGGTGGCGGGGCCGATGCGGTTTACGTCGCTGACCTACGACTTCGGCAAGACGCAGGCGGAAACGGCGCGACACGGCTTTCTGAAGGGGTATAACCAGGGGGAAGACACCATAAGGCCGAAGGTGGTTGGTGGCGGCGAGGGGCTGCAGGCCATGATAGCTAAACGGGGTGTGGCTCCGGGAGAGCCGTTTACGGTGGGGTTCTATCTGAGTACCCGCGGTCTGGAGCCGGGAGCCCACAGCTGGCCCGTACGCATCAGCTGTGGCAAATACGGGGTGAACGCGGAGGTAACGGCCGACATCGAGCCGGAGCGCATACTGCTCGATTCGGCGCAGATGGCCTCTGCCTGCCGTATTGTGGTGCCCAGGGAGCCTGTGGAGCTGACGTGCCGCAAGGGCGAGAAAAAGGCCGCTTTCCGCTTCTCTGTGAGCAATGAGGGAAAGGATGCGCTGCGCATAGTGAGGGTGTATTCGCGCGCGGCGGCGGTGAAGATAACGCGCTGTCCGCGCAGCCTGAAAGGTGGCAAGACAGGCACTGTGGAAGGCTATATAGACCTCACCGAGATAGACGGCCCAGCTTTTGGCTTCATCGTGGAGGTGATCACCAACGACCCCCTGAAGCCCGTGAGCCTGGTGCGCGTAGCCGGCCGCTATGCGGCGAAGTGATTGATGTGATTTATGTAACTTATGTTATTTATGTGAGCGGCGCCGCTCACATAAATAACATAAGTTACATAAAAGCTACCGCAGCTGCCTCAGCTACCCGGCCACCGCCTCAATTCTTAAAAAAGCTTAAAAAATTTGGTTGGCAGAGAAAATATGCCTAACTTTGCACCCGAAAGCAACGAAGCCTTGTTGCCTGACCTTGGAGAGGTGGGTGAGTGGCTGAAACCACCAGTTTGCTAAACTGACGTAGGAGACCTTCCTACCACGAGTTCGAATCTCGTCCTCTCCGCAAAAATAGCAGCCGCCGAAAATTCGGCAGCTGCTGTTTTTTGCGGCCCCGACAAAAGGGCTTGCGCATTAGCGGCAAAAGTGGTAACTTTGCGGGCTGCCTTGCGCAACTAAGGGGTTTAAGGAGCTTAAAGAGCTTAAAGAGCTTAAGGGGAGCGCGGTGGCCAAGCGGCGAGCAAGCGGGCAAGCGGCTGCAGGGGGAGCGGCAAGCAGGCAAGCGAGCAAGCGGCTACAGCCCTCGCCCGACCTTTTTCCGAGGCTAAAGCCTTCGCCGGCACCAAAATTATGGCAACCGCAAGCTCTTAAGCAACCCGGCTACCGCAGCTACTAAGCTACCGCAGCTACCGGGCTAAATTAGCTAAATTAGCTAAAAAAGCTACCCGGCTACCGCAGCTACCGGGCAGAGGCGGTAGGCGGTGGGGAAGAATGGTGTGATATTGCATGGGTGGTTTTTTTATCCAAAGCAATTTAAATGCCGGTTTATTAACCTAACAGAGGGTTTGAGCCTCAAAGTGAGGGTTTGCCTCAGAGGGCTGTGAGCCTGAAAGAGGGAGTGCCTCAAAGGGTTTGCCTCAAGGGGGGTGGGGCTCAGTGGGGTTTAGACCTAATGTAAATGATTTTGTGAGTAATTTTTAAAATATGAATAGAATTTTGTCAAGAATCGCCCCCCCTGCTGTCATTATGGCGGCGGTGGGCATCTTAGGCTCGCTCGGCGCTAATGCCAAGCTGCTGCCTTTCAATGAAACGTATTTCCCCGATGCTGTGGTGCGTCAGTGGCTCACCGACAAGTATCCGTCGGCTATCTCTAACGGCAAGATTGAAACGGATAAGGTTACTTCGTTTTCAGTTCTGCTGAAGGACTACGCCTCCAACCCCTACAAGGAGGTGGTGGATTTGCGCTGTCTGCGCTATTTCACCAAAGTCTCCGACTCTTCCATCAGCATCAGCAACAGTAATTTCACCAAGCTGAAATACATTGATGTGTCGGGTCTGGGCATCAAGTCAATCACCAACAGCATCTCTATGAATGCCTCCCAAGAGGACAATAATCTGATGACAGCGCCTGTGGAGGAAATCATAGCCGACAGCTGTGTGAATCTCACTACTTTCACGTTCAACAACTGCCTTACGCTGGCGCGTGTGTCGGTGAAGGACTGCCCGAAGCTGACGGAGTTCTACAGTGCGTGCAAATCTACGCTATCGAAGTTTAACACGGTGCTACGCACTGTTGACCTGTCGGACTCGCCGAACATAGAACAGGTGTGGGTGCATCACAACCCGAATCTTGTGGAGCTGCGTCTGCCGCACGAGGGTCGCGTGTTGCCTCTCGACTATCAGGGCAAGCCTTACACGGCAAAACCCATCAATATTCAGTTCGGCTATTGCGCTGTTGAGGAGATTGACCTGAGCGATGTCTACACCACCAACTCCAACAAGACTATCACGGTGAATGCTGCCGGTAACAATATGCTGCGTAAGATTGATTTTCACCAGAAGACCAAACCGCTGAATTTCCAAGCGCTTACGCTGCTTAACAACTCGCTGACGTCGCTTGAGATTCCGTTTGAGTATGGCAACGGGGCTTACATGGTAGTTACCGGTCAGGGCTCTACTCAGAAGCGCAATGTGGGTCCGGAAGACGAGGTGGTGATCTGCGACACGGTGATGCGCGGCACGGTATCGAATGAAAAGGGCGGCACGGTGAACAAGACTTTGGGCGTGTTCACGTTCAACAGCCCGTCAACAACCACGGGCAGCTACACTTACAAACCGTTAGGCAACGCCGGTGTTGCCGAGAAGTTGACTATCAACGTTACGCTGACGCGCAAGAAGGCGATGCGTATGTGGGTATGCGGCACGTTCAACGGCTGGACGATTGACGAGAACGGCGAATGGATAAAGCCGAGCGGCTGGGACGACTACGAAAGCCGCAAATGGGAGCTTGAGTATGTGAGCGCCAACGACTACAAGCTGCGTTACAACGGCAATGTGAGCGGCGATTTCCGTATTCTTGTCAATGACCCGAACTATACGGGCGACAAGGCCACTTACTGGCTCGGCGCCAGCCATGCCGACCTGGTGACGCCCTACACTGCCATCGGTGGCGAGGACTTCTCGCGCAAGGCTACCGACGACGGCAATGGCAGCGGCAAGAAGATTTACGACATCTCGTCGAAGCCTGTGTCGCACTACGACACGTTCCACTATGTGGCTCATGTGAAGAACGAGGGCAAGAAGCTGCGTGTGATAAAGGATTCGCCGTATGCTTTCTCCACTCATCCGTGTCAGGAGGCCGGGCAGACGACGACGCACGTCAACCCGCTGTTTCATGTGAGCTTTGTGTCGGGGCACCGCACGTCGGGAGCACCTGACGGTGGCGGCGGTGCCGGTTTCGACGGCGGCACGGTGGGTGTTGACGTTGCTGACGCTGACGCCAACGCGCCTGAGGTGTGGTATAACCTGCAGGGCGAGCGCGTGAACCCCGACAGCCACGGCGGCATCTTTATTGTGCGCCAGGGCAGCAAGGTGCGCAAGGTGATGGTGCCCTGAGAGGGTTAATGTGACTTATGTGGCTTATGTGATTAATCACATAAGCCACATAAATTACAAAAAAGCGGGTCTGCTAAGCTTATTTGCTTTTGCGCTCTTGGGCGAGGAGGTCGCGGATCTGGGTGAGGAGTTTCTCTTCGTTGGAGGGCTCGGGAGCGGCGGCAGGTGCCTCTTCTTCCTGTTTCTTGAACTTCATGACCACGCGCAAGGCCACGAAGATGCTGAAGGCGATGATGAGGAAGTCGACGATGTTCTGGATAAACATGCCGTAGTTGATGGCCACTTCCTCCACGGCTGCCTGCCCTTCGGCGGCGGCGTCGCTGCCCTTTTTAAGCACCCATTTCAGGGTTTTGAAGTCGCCGGCGTTGCCTAAAGCGGCAAAAACGGGCATGATGATGTCGTTGACGAGCGAGGTGACGATCTTGCCGAACGCACCGCCGATGATTACGCCCACAGCCATGTCAATGAGGTTGCCCTTCATGGCAAAGGCCTTGAAATCGGATAGAAATTTTCCCATGGTCAGAAATATTTTTTTATTTACAATTGTTATAACGAAGAGAGGGGCGGAGGGTTGGCAGCCCCAGGCGGAGTTGAGAAGAGAAAAAAGCCTTAATGATTTGCACGCTAAGGAAATTATTGCTAATTTTGCAGCGCTACAGGTTAATAAGGCAAAAAAGAATGTTTCCCCCGCGAAAGGGGACATAAACGCCCGTCAGAAGGACGGGACAACGCAAAAGTAGAAAAAATTTTTATAAACACAAAAAACACACAGACTACGATGACAAAAGTAGGAATAAACGGATTCGGCCGTATCGGTCGTTTTGTATTCCGCGCATCGACGAAGCGCGAGGACATAGAGGTAGTGGCCATCAACGACCTTCTGCCGGTGGATTACATGGCATACATGCTGAAGTATGACACCATGCACGGCCGCTTCGAGGGTACGGTAGACTACGACATGGACAAGAGCCTGCTGATAGTCAACGGCAAGCCCATCCGTGTAACTGCCTGCAAGAATCCGGCAGAGATAGGCTGGGGCGAAGTCGGCGTAGAATACGTGGTAGAATCCACGGGCCGCTTCCTGACCAAGGAACTGGCACAGGGCCACATTGAGGCCGGTGCAAAATATGTTGTTATGTCGGCACCGTCGAAAGACGACACCCCGATGTTCGTATGCGGCGTAAACCAGAACTCATACGTAAAAGGCACACAGTTTGTCAGCAACGCTTCCTGCACCACCAACTGCCTGGCTCCGGTAGCCAAGGTGCTGAACGACAACTTCGGCATTGAATCAGGCCTGATGACGACTGTACACAGCATCACAGCCACTCAGAAGACGGTAGACGGCCCGAGCATGAAAGACTGGCGCGGCGGTCGCGCAGCTTCCGGCAACATCATTCCGTCATCGACGGGTGCCGCCAAGGCTGTTGGCAAGGTTATCCCCGAGCTGAACGGCAAGCTGACAGGCATCTCCATGCGCGTGCCGACTCTGGACGTGAGCGTGGTAGACCTGACGGTGAACCTGAAGAACCCGGCTACCAAAGAGCAGATCTGCGCCGCTATGAAGGCTGCCAGCGAAGGTGAGCTGAAAGGCGTGCTCGGATACACTGAAGACGCAGTGGTAAGCTCCGACTTCCTGGGCTGCGCGCTGACAAGCATCTTCGACGCTACGGCAGGTGTATATTTGAGCGACAAGTTCGTGAAGGTGGTATCGTGGTACGACAATGAGATCGGCTACTCGAACAAGGTGCTTGATCTGATTGCCCACATGGCCAAGGTAAACGGCTAAGCGGCTCACTGCCAATGACACACAAGGTGCGGTTTGCGACCCTGCAAGCCCGCACCTTGTTGCTTTAGCGCGAGCGCAGGCGCGGCTAAGGGCGGGCTTTAGCTAACCGGCTGCGCGACGAAAGGAAACGCGGCTAAAGCCTGCGCCTGCTCTTTATTCGCGGCTAAAGCCTGCGCCGGCACCAAAATTATGGCTACCTGCAAGCTCTTAAGCAGCCAGGCTAAATTAGCTAAAAAAGCTAAATTAGCTAAATTAGCTAAAAGGCAAGAGCCAAAGAAAAAGGCGGCAGCTAAAGAAAAAAAATGCGTGCGGCAAAAGAAAAAAACGGCTCAGTTGTTAATGAGATAAGGTATCGGAAATAATGAAGAAGAAAACTCCCGTCAATAAAAGAATCAGAAAAACCGACATGGCTAAGGCTGTGCTGGATTTCCTGGAAGCTAATCCGAAGCGTTCGTTCAACTACAAGCAGATTGCCTACGGCATCGGTTGCACGCAGGCAGCGGTGCGCAATGACATTCTGAATCTGCTCGACGACCTGGTGGCCGCCGAAGAGATTCAGGAGGTTGCTTTGGGCAAGTACAAGAGTCCGGGCAACCGCGGCAATGTGATGGAGGGCATCTTCAGCCGTCGCAGCAACGGCCGCAACTGGGTGGTGATAGACGACGAAGACATCGCGGTGGCCGAGCGTAACTCGCTGCACGCTCTCAACGGCGACCGTGTGCGCGTGGAGATTTCGGCGTCGCGCCGCGGTGCCGACCCCGAAGCGCGTGTGGTGGAGATTCTGGAGCGCAAGGATCAGAACTTCATCGGCACGGTAAAGGTGGAACGCAACTACGCCGCCCTGGTGCCCGACTCGAAATTCTTAGCCGCCGACATCGTCATACCCAAGAACAAGCTGCGGGGCGCACACTCGGGCGACAAGGGCATAGCGCGTATCACGTCGTGGCCGCAGGATCAGATGAACCCCATAGGCGAGATTGTGGACGTTCTTGGCCGCAAGGGCGAGAACACCGCGGAGATGAATGCCATCTTGGCCGAGTTCGGACTGCCGTATAAGTACCCGGAGAGCGTTGAGGCGGCCGCAGAGAAAATCGACGCGGGCATAACGCCTGAGGAGGTGGCCAAGCGCGAGGATTTCCGCAAGGTGCCGACGTTCACCATCGACCCGCGCGACGCCAAGGACTTCGACGACGCGCTGAGCATCCGCACCATCGGCGAGGGCCGCTGGGAGGTGGGTGTGCATATTGCCGACGTAACGCATTATGTGCAGTACAAGACCATTCTGGAGAAGGAGGCGCGCAAGCGTGCCACGAGTGTCTATCTGGTAGACCGCACCATACCGATGCTGCCCGAGCGCCTCAGCAACGGCATCTGCTCGCTGCGTCCCGACGAGGACAAGCTGACATTCTCGGTAATCTTCACCCTCGACAGCGAGGCAAAGGTGCTCGACTACCGCATCCGCCCCACGGTAATCCGCTCAAACCGGCGTTTCACCTACGAGGAGGCGCAGGAAATCATTGAGCAGAAAAGGGGCGAGTATTCGTCGGAGATTCTCACGCTCGACCGGTTGGCCAAGAAGCTGCGCGAGAAGCGCTACAAGGCGGGGGCGCTGGAGTTTGAACGCGCTGAGGTGCGCTTTGAGATTGACAAGAACGGCAAGCCGCTGAGCGTCTATTTCAAGGAGTCGAAGGATGCCAACAAGCTCATCGAGGAGTTCATGCTGCTGGCCAACCAGACGGTGGCCGCCCACATTGGCGATGTACCCAAGGGTCGCAAGGCCAAGAGCTTCGTCTACCGTGTGCACGACAATCCCGACCCGGAGAAGCTGCAGAACCTTGCGGGCATAGCGGCTCGTTTCGGCTACAAGGTGAATCCCGACGGCACGTCGCGCGAGGTGAACAATAGCCTCAACAGGCTGCTGAAGGACGTCAAGGGGCAGGGCGAGGAGAACATGCTGTCGATACTCACCATCCGCTCGATGGCAAAGGCTCTCTACACCACCGACAACCGCGGCCATTACGGCCTGGCAATGCCGTTCTACACGCATTTCACCTCACCCATACGCCGTTACCCGGACATGATGGTACACCGGCTGCTGCGGCGCTATGCCGAGAATCACCGGTCGGCAAACACGGAGAAGCTGGAGGAACAGTGCCGCCATTGCTCCGACATGGAACAGCTTGCCGCCAACGCCGAGCGCGCGTCGATACGCTACAAGCAGGTTGAGTTCATGCAGGAGCGTCTCGGCGAGGTTTACGACGGCGTGGTGTCGGGCGTTACGGAGTGGGGTCTGTATGTGGAGCTGACGGAGAATATGTGCGAGGGATTGGTGCCTATCCGCGACCTGGCGGACGACTACTACGACTTCGACGAGAAGAACTACTGCCTCATTGGGCGGCGCCATAACCGGCGCTACACTCTCGGCGACGAGGTGAAGGTGCAGGTGGCGCGCGCAGACCTGGAGCGCAAGCAGCTCGACTTTGCGCTGATTGAAGACCACGGCAACCCCAACAAGCCGCTGAAGCAGAAGGAGAAGGAGAGAGGGAAGCAGAAGAGGCGCAAGCGGTGAGGGCGCAAGCAGTGAGGGCGCAAGCGGTAGCCTTGTAGCTAATTTAGCTAATTTAGGGTGGGTTTTTGTATTTGCCCGAAAAGTGTTAATTTTGTAGACATTCCCGGAATGTGCGTCGCAGCAGGCGGCGCGGTTTCGGGAAGGGTTTTTTATATGCAATCAAAGGTAAGTAAGACAGCAGGTATGAAAAGAGTGATACTCACAGCGGGTCTGTGCGCGTTGGCAAGCCTCCCGGCGTTGGCAGGGGGACCGCGCGACACGGTGGTGTCGACGGCAGCCTACGCCTGGGTGGGCGACAGCATTGTGCAGGGTGAATACAAGGCTTACGCCGTGTCGGAAGAGGAGATAACAGGCAATTATAAGGCTCGGCCGAGATATTTCATGCCGGTGGAGCAGACATGGCGGCGCAAGAATGACCTTAGCGCCTATCCGCGTCTGAAGACGCCGGAGAAGCTGCTGGCAGCCGTCTATAACATGGGTCTCGACGAGATGGTGAACGCCGTGGAGGCCGACACCACGCTGCGCACAGGCAAGGAATGGGCGGGCGTGTGGACGCGCGATGTGTCGTACTCCATCATCCTGAGTATGGCGGCGCTGCAGCCGGAGGCGTCGATGACGTCGCTGAAGCGCAAGGTGAACAGTCGCGGGGTGATAGTGCAGGATACGGGCAGCGGCGGCGCGTGGCCCGTCAGCACCGACCGTATGGTATGGCTCCTGGCGGCCTGGGAGGTGTATAAGGTAACGGGCGACCGCGCGTGGCTGGAGTATGCCTACGGGGTAGGGTGCCGCTCCATGGCCGACGACCGCGAGGTGGTATACACGCCGCAGGGCACGGTGCGCGGCGAGACGTCGTTCATTGACTGGCGCGAGCAGAGCTATCCGCGCTGGATGCAGACGGCCGACATCTACGCCTCGGAAGCCTCCAACACCAACATTGTGCATGCCGCCGCCACGGGCATCCTTGGCGAGATGGCCGAGGCGTTGGGCAAGAAGAAGGAGGCTGCGCAGTGGGACGCGCAGAGCCAAGGCATGGCGAAGCTGATAAACGAGGTGTTCTACATGGCCGACAAGGGCTATTACGGCATGTACCGCTACGGGCGTCAGAACCTGCTGATGAACCCGCGCGAGGAGACCCTTGGCGCCGCCCTTGCCATTCTCTACGGCATTGCCGACGCCGAACAGAGCAAGACGATAACGGAGAGTGTGCCGGTAACGCCGTTCGGGCCGGCCATTTTCTTTCCGCAGATTGCCGATATGCCCAACTACCACAACAATGCTCTGTGGCCGTTTGTGGCGGCTTACTGGACTCTTGCCAACGCCAAGGCGGGCAACGGCGAGGGTGTGATGCAAGGCATGGGCTCTATTGTGCGTCCGGCGGCCCTCTTCGCCACCAACAAGGAGAACTTCAACCTCGACAACGGCGACATCTACACGGAGCTGAACTCAAGCAATATGCTGTGGTCGCTGAGCGGCAACATAGCGCTGACGCAGCAGATTCTGTTCGGCATTCATTTTGAGAAGGATGGTTTGCGGATAGCGCCTGTGGTGCCGGAAGCTCTTGCGGGCACTCGCACGCTGGAGAATTTCCCGTATCGGGGCGCGCGGCTGAACATCACGGTGAGCGGCTTCGGCAACAAGATTGCGTCTGTGAAGGTGAACGGAAAGGAGCGCAAGGCTGCCGACGGCTGTTTCCTGAGCGCCAGGGAGCTGAAGAAAGGCGCGGATGTGGTGATTACGCTCAACAACGAGCCTCTGCCTGTGCAGAAGGTGAACAAGACGGCTAATGTGAAGGCTCCGCTGACTCCGGTGGCCCGAATCCTCACCGACGCGGCCACGGGCGGCGATATGCTGCAGTGGAACCCGATAGAGTACATAGGCAGCTACCGTGTCTACCACAACGGCAAGCGTGTGGCTGACACCAACACCACGTCGTGGCCCGTTTCGGAGGTTGGTGAATGGCAGGTTACGGGCATCAGCAGCGACGGTATAGAGGGGTTTGCCTCAGAACCGTGCTATTACGGCCCTGTGGCGGCGTTTCAGCTGCCGGATGAGGGTTTGGTCATGGAGAGCGCTGAAGTGAGCTACAGGCCAAATATAAGCCTCGCAGGGTATCACGGCAAGGGCTTCCGCGAAGTTGACCACGCCACGGGCGAGATTGTGGTGCCGGTGGAGGTGAAAGCGCCGGGGCGCTACGCTGTGATGCTGCGTTACGCCAATGGCAACGGGCCGGTGAACACGGAGAACAAGTGCGCGGTGCGTACGCTGACGCTCAACGGCAACAAGGCGGGTACGGTGGTGATGCCGCACCGCGGGGTGGCCAACTGGAACGACTGGGGCCTGACGAACGCGGTGATTGTGAATCTGCCGGCCGTTAAGAGCAATGTGGGGATTGTGTTCAACAGCTACGACGAAAATATGAATCTGCACACCAATCACGCGCTGATTGACGAGGTTTTGGTGATGCCGGTGGAATGAGTGCTTATATGAAGAGAATTCTTTTTGCGGCTCTTGCGTGCTGTGTGCTTACGGGCTGCGGCGGCGGCAAATGGTGGGGCGACGAAGAGGTGCCTTCGGCCGGTGAGAAGAGTGGTATGGAGAAGCGTGTGAAGAGCGCGGATTACCGTATGCCGCCGGATATGGACTCGCTGCGGCCTATGCTCGACAGGCGTATGCGCCAGGTGTTCAACGACAGCAATTATCTGCACCTGGCTCACGCGGAGTATATGGGCATCAGTCCCATCGACAAACCTGCTGATGTGTTCGCGTCGAAGCGGCCTGTGGTGAAGATTACTGACAGCAAGACGTATGTGCTGGACTCGCTGACGCACTCGGTGCCGTTTTTGGTGCCTGAGGCGCGTACGCTGCTCAACGACATCGGGGAGGCGTTCAACGACACTTTGGCACGGCGGGGGCTGCCTCAGCTGCGGCTGAAGGTTACGAGTCTGCTGCGCACGCGGTCGTCGGTGAAGAGTCTGCGGCGGGTGAACCGCAACGCCACGGAGCGCTCCACGCACCAGTATGGCACTACGTTCGACATCAGCTACAATAAGTTTATAAACGGCAACGGGACGCCGGTGTATGACCCGCGCTACCGGCTGGCCTTGGCGGAAGCCATCTACGACCTGCGCGCCAAGGGGCGCTGCATGGTGAAGTATGAGGTGAAATCGCCGTGCTTTCACATTACGGTGATCAGGTAGGGGCATGGGCTTTGGGTTGACCGGAAGGATTCGAGGCTAAAGCCTTCGCCGGCACCAAAATTATAGTTAGTTTGGGATTGTTCTGCAGAATGCCTGTTGCAGCGGCCATTTTGTCGTTGACCACCTTGGGGAACTTGATAGAGGTGAGGTTGGGGCATGAGGCAAAGGCCGTTGTGCCGAGCTGGTCCATGGTGTCGGGGAGCACCACGTCCGTAAGGCCGCTACATTCCATAAAGCCCTGGAGCTCGATGACACGCAGCGATTTGGGGAATTTGAAATTCACGGTCGTCTGGCGGAAAGCGGCGCCCTTTATGGTAACCACATTCGGAAGCTCTATCCGGCTGAGCTTCACGTCGTTGAGGAACACCGATTCCATCAGTGTAACGATGTTTTTGCCGCCGTTGACGGTGGTCAGCTCCGGGCAGTGGGCGAAAGCGGAGTTGCCGAGGTATGTAACGCTGTCGTTGAGTTCAGACTCAGTCAGCTTGGCGCAGTTGTCGAACACAAGGTTTTCTATGCGGACTATGCGCGGGGGAATCTGCACCGAAGGTATGGGCGCATACTGGAAACAACCCTCCTTGAGCATGCGCAGGCCGGCGGGCAGCGACAGCGAAGGAAGCGCAGACTTGCGGAAAGCGTAGTTGTTGATGACTTTCACCGTGGCCGGGATGCTCACCGACGTAATGGCAGTGTTGCCGTCGAAAGCAAAACAGCCTATCTCGGCCACCGAGTAGCTGTTGCCGTCGATGGTTACCGACTCGGGAATCACCACATCGCCGGTATATTTGTTTCCGGTGAGCGACACGAGTCTGTCTTTGTTTGAGAGAACGATGTACTTGAGCGAGCCTACAACTACCGAATTGCCGCAGCCATATTCATACACGCGCTGGAAACGGCGCCAGTGGTACTGATAGTCGAACCAAGTGCCTTCGGGGCAGTAGAGTGTGGAGGCAGACAGCACTGTGGTTGCGAAAGGGGAGGCCTCGATATCGGGAGCCACAGGGCTTTTGGCGTTGATGGTGCGCAGCTTGGTGGTATTGAAGAAAGCTCCGTACTGAATGTCGCGCAGGGTGACCGACGGCAAGCTGCCCATCACACTGCGTGCCTCGCCGTCATGCGCCTCGGCATCACCCCCTCGGGACCCGAACTGCTGCAGCGCGGCGAGCTGTATGTAAAGGTCACACGCTTCAGCGAAGCCATTCCTTGCTTCGAACAGCTCGCCGACCGAGGTAATCTGCCGCTGAATATGCGTCTGCGGGCACTTGATCATCTTGCCACATGCTATAAAAACACCTCGCAGTATGCCAAATCGCTCAATACGGTGCTGAAATTGGTGGCCACACCCAAGCCCGATTCGCTGTGGTATTACGAGGCTCGAGCCTATGTAACGGTAATCAACGTCTACGACCTTGTGTCGGATTTTGAAAAATGCAGCCATTATCTGGGGCGCATAGAAGCGCTGCTGCTGCGCCACAATGCTCCGCGCAAAGAGGTGGAGGACCTGCGTCTCACCATGTTGCTCTACCGGGCCGCGCTCCATCTCGACCGGAAGCAGTATCCCGAGGCGCTGGCCGAGTGCAAAAAGGCGCAGCGGATGAATCTGAAAGGGGTTACCAAACTCATGGCCGACATGAATTTCGCCTACCTGCTCGAGTTCATGGGGGAACCGGCCAAAGCCGAGGAGATTTACCGCCAGATTATGCAGACGAAGGACGAGGAGCTTATCTACAACGTGAATTATGAGAATGCCATGTTCAACTACGCCCTGTTGCTGCTTAAGCAGAAGCGGTATGAGGAGTCGGAAACCATCTGCCTGCACCAGATTCCCAACACCTTCGTTACGGGGCAGAAAAACACACGCGGCGTACTTTATGAGGTGCTTGGCAGGGCTCTTCACGGTCAGGGACGCCACGAGGAGGCTTTTGAAAAGCTGCTGCTGTCGGTCAACACGCTCGACTCGCTGCGCAACGAGAAACACATCGACCTGTCGGACGTAACGCAGACTTTTGAGACGCGTCTGGCGGAGATTGAGAAGCGTCAGCCTTCGGCGGGCGGCAGCGGGATAAACTGGTGGATTACGGCGGTGGCTCTTGCGCTGATTCTTATAGAGGGAATATGGTGCGGGGTGGCCATACGGCGCAAGAACGAGCGGCGGCGACAGAGCAGTCGGCTGAGGCAGTTCGGCGACGTGGAGATGGAGCATTGCCGCTGCGAATCGGCAACTCAGAAGGAGCTTGACGAGGCCAACCGCCGCATAGTGTCGATAAGCATGAAGAAGGGGGAGGCTGACAGTATGTTAGCGTCAGTGAGGGAGATAGCGGAGGCGCCGTCCACCTCCTCGCGCGAGAAAATCAACGGCATACGCAACCTGCTGAAGTCGGTGCCCGTCTCTGACCGCAACTGGGAGATATTCCGCGCCCATTTCGAGAAGGTGCACCCCATCTTCTTCAGCAACCTGAGCAAGCGTCATCCGGGACTTACGCAGGGCGACCTGAAGATGGCGGCGTTTATTGTGATGAACATATCCTCTAAGGAGATAGCCTCACTGCTGTGCCGTTCGCAGCGCACGGTGGAATCGGCGCGCTACCGGCTGCACAAGAAGCTGATGCGCGACGACGACTCCACGCCCATGGCGGAGTATCTGCGCAGCTTTATGGGGTGAGAGCAGCTAAGGCTGAATTGATGTGATTTATGTTACATAAGTAACATAAATTACATAAGTAACATAAAAGCTCTCAGGCTGCTGCTAAGCAAAAAAGCTACCCGCCTCCGCGGGTAGCTTTTGCTTTGCAGCAACAAGGCGGCAGGTTATTTCTGCAGCAGGGCTTTTACGGCGGCGGCGAGCTGGGCGTCGATGCCGTTGAGCACGTCGGCAGGCTGATTGTAGATGAGGATGTCGGGGTTCAGCTGCTGGTTCTCAAGGGGTTTGCCGTTGCGGTCGAGGCTGGTGACCTGAGGCACGCCGAAGATGATGCTCGGGTCGACCTGCGTCTCCCACCACACAGCCGTCATGGTACCCGGCACGGGAGCGCCCACGAGCTTGCCGATGCCCAGGGTCTTGTAGGTGTAGGGAGTGCCGTGCGCGTCGGAGTAGTTGCACTCGTTGATAAGCATCACGCTGGGTTTGGTCCACTGCGAGAAGGGGTCTGAGCCGATGTACTGGCCGCGCGGCGAGTAGTCTACATACTTCTTGCCGGAGAGGAGCAGCGCCACGTCGTTATGGAGCCAACCGCCGCCGTTATAGCGCGTGTCGACGATAAGGGCGTCGCAGTTGCGGTACTTGCCCAGCGCCTGTTCATAGACCTCGCGGAACGAGGGCGAGTCCATGCCCTGGATGCTGACGTAGCCGATACGGCCTCCCGAGAGGCTGTCGACGATGGCCTGGTTGCGGGCCACCCAGCGGTCACGCAGCAGAGCGTTGTTGGCGCCCTGGCTGATGGGTTTCACCGTAATGGTCTTCTGCTCGCCCGAGGGGAGCGTAACGCTGAGGCGCGTCTTGGAGCCAGCCTTGCCGGCCAACAGAGGGAAGTAATCCTCACCGGCTTTCACGGGCTGACCGTCGATGGCTGTGATGATGGTGCCGGGCACAATCTCCTTCTTGTTGAAGAGAGGACCGCGTGCAATCACCTCGCTGATGCGCAGGCCGTCGCCACGGTATTCGGGGTCGAAGAAGGCGCCGAGATAGGCAGTGGCGGTGAGCGGCGACGAAGAGCCGTAGGCGCGGCCGCCCGTGTGGCTGGCGTTGAGCTCGCCCAGAACCTCGCTGAGCAGCTCGGCAAAGTCGTAACGGTTGTTGATATAGGGCAGGAAGCGGCCATATTCCTCCGTGTAGCCGTTCCAGTCGATGCCGTGGATATTCTTGTCGTAGAACTTGTTCTGCACCAGACTCTTCATGTGGTCGAACATATATTCGCGTTCTGCCGGAGCGTTGAGCGACGATTTGGCGCGGAAGTCGATGGATTTCACATCACCCGAGCCCAGGTCATAGCTCTTGATGGCGCCGTTGGCCACCGTGTAGAGCTTCTTCGAGGCACTGTCGGGGAGGAGACGTCCGTAACCCCAGCCCTTCTTGAGCATCTTCGGCTTCTGCTCCTTGAGGTCCATTACCCAGAGGTCGCCGTCGTCATCAAACGACGTTACATAATAGAGCTTGTCGCCCTTGGGGTTGAGCCAGAAGTCGCCTAAAGAGGAAGAATTGGGAGTGAGGAGCTGCCGGCGGTCGTGGCGGTTGGCGAAGTCCAGAGGAGCCTTTTTAGCCTCCTTTTTGGCCTCAGCCTTGGCTTTCTTACCTTTGCCTTTGGAATCCTTCTTATCGTTGGCTTTAGCCTCCTTCTTGGCCATTTTCTCCATGGTCTCGTCGAGGGCTATGTCCTCCTTCGAGCGGTTGAACTTCTCGTAGGCGTCGGGGTCGAGCCACATCACGAAGACGTCGGTCTGCGAGCCCCAGGAGCCGTGCGAGCGGTAGCCGTTGCGGTCTGATTCGTAGAGCACGCCGCGGCCGTCGGGCGTCCAGCGGGCGTTGCCGTCGGAGTAGCCCGACTCGGTGAGGTTGACAATCTCTTTGCCGTCGGCCGAGATAGCGGCCACGTCAGAGTTGTTCCAGCCACCCTTGCCGATGTATCCGTTGAAGAGAATCCATTCGCTGTCGGGGTGCCATGAATAGCTCAGGTCGCCGTCGGTGTATGAATAGGCGTACTGACCCGGCATCACCACCGTTGTCTTGCCTGATTGCAGGTCGAGGACACAGAGCGTGGTGCGGTTGCGCAGGAAAGCCACCTTCTTGCCGTCGGGGCTGATGACGGGCTGGAAAGCGTCGCCTTCGCCGGTGTTGAGCGGCGTCTCGGTGATAGTCTCGGCGTAAGTGAACGAGGGGTCCTTCTTGCCAATTTCAGCCTTGTAGAGCTGCCAGCGGCCGTCGCGTTCGGAGTCATAGACCATGAAGCGGCCGTCGGGGCTGAAGCTGACGGTGCGTTCCTGTCCGGGAGTGGCGGTGATGCGGCGCGTGGTGGAATAGTCGGCGGGAGTGGTGAAGATGTCGCCGCGCACCACAAGAGCCACCTCATCGCCGGCGGGGGCGAGAGCCATGCGCGAGGTGCGCGTGTAGGCCACAGGTTTCTCGGTCTGCTCGCCATTGTCGGCAACGATAGTTACGGGGAGCTTCACCGGCTCCGAGCCGGCCGTCATGGTGTATATTTCGCCGTTCTGGCTGAAGGCCATGTTGCCGTTCTGCGCCACGCTGAGGGTGCGCACCGGGTGCTTGGTGAAGTGGGTGAGCTGACGGGGAGTAGTGCCGTCGAGAGAGGCGGCATATACGTTGAGGGTGGAGTCGGCCTCGCTCACATAGTAGAAGCTGTTGCCGCCGCCCCACTGCGGGTTGACGCTGTGATAGGGGGTGTGAGTGAGCTGGCGGAACACGGGTTTGCCGCTCAGGGCGCCTTCCACGAGCCAGACGTCGCTGGTGCCCGACGACTGTTCATGCTTGCGGAATTTGTCTTCGTAGCCCTTTTTGTCGGTGTAGAGGATGCGTCCGTTGTTATCCACCGAGAGGGAGATGGCGGGGAGGCTGAGGAGGAGTTCCGGGCGGCCTCCGCTTACGGGCACGGTGTAGAGCTGCGGGAAGACGTAGCCGTTGATGGCCTTCTGCGAGGGCATGATGTTGCCTGTGAAGATGATTTTGTCGCCGGCGAAGGCTAAGGGGGTCTCAGAGCCGCTGTGGGTGGTGAGACGGCGCGGCTGACCGCCGTTGGCGTCAACGATGAAGATGTCGGTGGAGCCGTTGCGGTTCGACGAGAAGGCTATCTGCTTGCCGTCGGGGCTCCATACGGGGCTGCTGTCGTAGGCGTCGACGGTGGTGAGACGTGTGGCCTGCCCGCCGGTGTAGGGCACGGTGTAGATATCGCCGCGGAAGGTGAAGGCGATGGTGTTGCCGTCGGGACTTATGGCCGTGTTGCGCAGCCACAGAGGAGCCCCGTCAGAGGCTGCCTGCGACGCGGCACAGACCATGGCCATGGCGGCCGTCAGAAGGATTTTTTTCATATTGGAAGTAAGGTTAGATTCAGGGGTATGAGAAGAGAGATTTTTCAGGGTATGGACGCCGAATTTTCGGGCTGTTAAAAAAGAAGAGGCCGGCGCCCCTGAGGAGACACCGGGCCTTTTCTGTGTTTGTCAGACGAAGCGGACGAGGGCGGGGCGGAGGACCCTCCAGCGGCCCCCTTCAAAGATTGCGGTGCCGGGGTTCTCTGTTGCCACGGCCTCTTTGCCGTAGGTGTCGGGGTCTTCGAGCTCGCAGCTGCCGGCCAAGAGCAGGTCAGGGTTGGCGAGGATGCGCGCTTCCACCTCGGGGTCTTCCACCACGGTGTAGATGCCCGACACGTTGTCGGAGGTTTCAAGGCGGAAGACGGAGTGCTGCGGGTTGAGGCTGCGCTCGGCACGCACGAACATACCTTCGCGGTTGGCGCGACCCAGATATATCACGCGGCTGCCCTTGGCGGATGCCGATACGCGGCCGGAGACTGTTGTGGGGGCTGCGGCAGCCACGGGGTTTGTCTGCGTGGCGCGCGAGTCGGCGTAACGGTCGTTGATGGTGGGCGCCGGGGTGCGGTCTTCCACACGCAGTTCGGCACGGGGCTCAACACGCGGCTCGGCATGAGTGGTGTCGGCGGCTTCGCGGGCGCGGTTGCTGAGGCGGTCGGCGTCGGCTTTCTCCTTTTCCTGACGCAGGTAGTTGAGATGATATTTATACTCCTCGCAGGCGCGGCGCAGCTCCACGTTCTCGGCGCGGAGGCTCTCTATGATGCGCTGCGACTCGTCGGCTTCGGGGGCGTTGTCGTCGGCATGGCGGTCGGAGTGCCGGCGTGTGCGGCGGTCGTCGCGGCGCTCATCGCTGCGGTCGTCGCGGCGCTCTTCCTCATCGTCGTCATCGTCGCGGCGACGGTTCTTCTCGGCGTCCTGACGCTTGAAATAGCGGGCTGCGTAGATGACCAGCACAACCACCAGCACCACGAGGATGCAGAGGATGACGATATACACCGTTGAGGAACCTGTGTTCTCGCCCTCGGCGGCGGCTTCCTGCTGCATTATGGAGTCTTCGGCCACCTGCAGCGACGAGTCGGCCTGAGCCTGCTGCGTCATCATGGCGTTGGGCAGAGTGTTGGTGTTCACCGTGTCGGGAGCCGGTTCTTCGGCGGTCTCCTCGGTGGTTTCCTCGGTGGGTTCGGCCTCTGCGGGCGTTTTCAGCTTCATGCCTTTTACGCGCTTGCGCACCTGGCTCTGGGCAAAGCCTGTGGAGGAATAGTTGCCGGGAGCCACAACGGCTTTGGCGGCGTAGGCCACAAGCTCATCCTTGCCCCATGCCTCGTAGCCGGAAGCCGAGGGGAGTTTGCGGTTGAAGAGCTGCAGATTCTCTTTGTCTTTGTCGTTGCGGAGCTTGCCTTTGATGGCCGCACGGGTCGACACGTTGATGTCGTCGATGTAATCGGAGCCGGCGTTGGCGTTGCGCAGATACACCAGGGCGGCGTAGGTCTGAGCCTGTTCCAGCTCGTCGGGAGTAACGGCCCGGACTGTGGCAAGCGGTATAAATAGGGCTAATACAGCTATAAGCGCGCAGATATTTTTCATGATTTGTGATGTAATTACAGATTTGGCACAAAGTTAACACAAATCTTTTAAAGAGCCAAGCCTGCAAGAGGAGAGCGGCGGCTAATGCACTGTGAAGATGGGGGGCACGAAGGCGTCGGGGATATGCTCTATGTTCCACAGGGGTGCGTTGCCGCTCACGGCGATGACGTCGAAGCGCGCCTCGGCCATGTCGGCTTCCGGTCCCTGCAGGGTGTGCAGATATGCGTTGGCGGCGCGTGTTAGAAGGGTAATCTTTCGCGGACTGACGGCGGCCATGGGGTCGGTGAAGGTGCCGCTGCGCGCTTTCACCTCCACAAAGGCAAAGAGGGTGCCCCGCTGCGCCACTATGTCAATCTCCACGTGTCCCGATGGCGGCGACCAGTTGCGGTGGCGTATGACGAAGCCCTTGCTGACGAGATAGTCGGCGGCGGCCTGCTCGGCCATGCGGCCATATTCCTGATTCTGCGGCGAGGCGGGGTTCATAATGCTTAGGACAGCGTTTAAGAAACTGGCAAAGAGGCTATCTGCCGCACTATGGCGAGGGCGTCGGCCACGCTGTTGACGTTGCTGACGAGCATGGAGCGGCGTCCGTTGTTGTCGCGCAGCTTGGAGCGGCGAGGCTCAATCTGGAAGTAGGTGATGAAGCGGCCGAAGGCTGCCGAGCGGTAATAGGCCTCGTTGTCGGAGTCGGGGAAGTAGAGATACATATTGCCGCCCTTGAGGTGCAGGCGCTCAATGCCGAGGCGGCGGGCGCCGGCTCTCAGCGGCACTATGTTGATAAGTTCTTCCGTGGGGTGCGGAATGGCGCCGAAGCGGTCGCGCAGCATCGCGCGGAACTCGTCGGCGGCGGTGTCGGTCTCCATGGCGTCGAGGCGGCGGTAGAGGGTGATGCGCTCCGGCTCCTGAGGCACATAGGTGGAGGGTATGAGCAATTCCATGTCGGTCTCCACGGTGGTGTCGGCCACGTACTCCTCCTCCTGCCCGGCGTGTTGGTCGGGGGCGAGGTCGGCGAACTCGGTGGTGCGCAGCTCTATTACGGCCTCTTTGAGGATGCGCTGATAGACTTCGTAGCCGAGGTCGGCGATGAAGCCCGACTGTTCGGCACCGAGGAGGTTGCCGGCGCCGCGTATGTCGAGGTCCTGCATGGCAATCTGTATGCCGGCGCCCAGGCCCGAATAGCTCTCAATGGTCTGGAGGCGGCGGCGCGCCACGGGGTTCAGCTCGGCACCCGGCGGCACGAGCATATAGGCGAAGGCTTTGCGGTCTGAACGGCCCACGCGGCCGCGCAGCTGATGCAGCTCGCTGAGGCCGAAGCGCTGCGCGTTGTCGATGAGGATGGTGTTGACGTTGGGCATGTCGATGCCGTTCTCCACAATGGTTGTTGAGAGGAGGATGTCGTAGTCGCGTGCCTGGAAATCGAGGATGGCTTTCTCCACCCTTTCGGGGGGCATCTGACCGTGGGCGCGCACCACACGGGCGTCGGGCACCAGGCGGTGAATCATGTTCTCGAGCACGTCGAGGCGCTCGATACGCGGGGTGATGAAGAAGACCTGACCGCCGCGCGAGAGCTCGAAGTTGATGGCCTCGCGCACGGTGTCGTCGCCAAGGCCGGTAACGGTGGTTGCCACGGGGCGCCGGTTGGCCGGGGGCGTGTCGAGGTTGCTGAGGTCGCGGGCGCCCATGAGCGAGAACTGAAGGGTGCGTGGGATGGGGGTGGCCGACAGGGTCAGCGTGTCGACGTTGACGCGCATCTGCTTGAGCTTCTCCTTGACGGCTACGCCGAATTTCTGCTCCTCGTCGATGACAAGCAGGCCTAAGTCGTGAAATTTCACCGACTTGCCAATGAGCTTGTGGGTGCCGATGATGATGTCGATTTTGCCGGCCTCGAGGTCTTCGAGAATCTGTTTCACCTCCTTTGGCTTGCGGGCGCGCGAGAGGAAATCGACTCTCACGGGCATCTCTTTGAGGCGTTCGGCAAAGGTGTGGTAATGCTGCATTGCCAGCACCGTTGTGGGCACGAGCACGGCGGTCTGTTTGCCGTCGACGGCGGCTTTGAAAGCGGCGCGTATGGCGAGTTCGGTCTTGCCGAAGCCCACATCGCCGCACACAAGGCGGTCCATGGGACGCGGGCTCTGCATATCGGCCTTGATGTCCTGAACGGCGCGAAGCTGGTCGGGGGTGTCTTCGTAGAGGAAGGAGGCCTCCAGTTCATGCTGCAGGTAGGTGTCGGGAGAGAAGGCGAAACCCTTTTCCTGCTGCCTCTGTGCGTAGAGGCGGATGAGGTCGCGGGCAATGTCTTTTACCTTGCTCTTGGTGCGGTCTTTGAGGCGTTGCCAGGCGCCGGAGCCGAGCTTCGACAGCTTGGGAGGCACGCCTTCGGCGCCGCGGTATTTGCTGAGCTTGTGGAGCGAGTGGATGTTGACCAGGATGATGTCGTCGTTCTGATAGAAGAGCTTAATCATCTCCTGGGTCTTTCCGGCCACGTCGGTGCGTATGAGACCGCCGAAGCGGCCAATGCCGTGGTCGGCGTGGACCACGAAGTCGCCCTGTTCCAGCTTCTGCAGCTCGCGCAGACTCATGGCCAACTTGCCGCCGCGGGCGCGCTCCGACCGCAGGTTATAGCGGTGGAAGCGGTCGAAAACCTGATGGTCGGTGAAGAAGCACGACTTGGAGCGGTGGTCGGCGAACCCGGCATGGAGGGTGGGGCTCACGGGTATGAAGCTGAGGTCGGCGGCCTCCTCGCGGCGCTCGGCGAAGATGGCTTTGAGGCGGTCGGCCTGCGTGGCGTTGTCCGACAGCAGGTAGATGCTGTAACCCTCTTTGTGATAGCGGGCAAAGGAGGAGGCTATGAGGTCGAAGTTCTTGTGATAGAGTGTCTGCGGCTCTGTGCTGAAGGCTATCACGGCGGCATCTTCGGCAGTGTCTGCGGAGGCTTTGGCGGCCTCTTTGGCGGCGCCGTAGACCACGGTGCGCATCTTCTGCATGGCGGCGGCGAAGGCCTTCGGCGACACCACTTTGAGCAATGCGTCGGGGTCTCCCTCGCCGGTGATGTCCACCTCGGTGGCCAGGGTGGAGGCGGCGATGCTCTCAATGCGCTGCTGCACAAACTGCGGGTCGGCGGCGAAGAGCACGGTGTCCTCGCCGGCAAAGTCGAGCAGCGACACGCCGCCGTTCTGCTCCTCGGCGGCCATGTCGGGCATAATGGTAACCTCGTCGGGGGTCTCGGTGCTGAGCTGCGTCTCCACGTCGAAGTTGCGGATGGAGTCCACCTCGGTGTCGAAGAAGTCTATGCGGTAAGGCTGGGGGCAGGCGTAAGAGTAGACGTCGAGGATAGAGCCTCTGACGGCAAACTGACCCGGCTCATAGACGTAATCGGTCTGGCGGAAGCCGATGTCGAGCAATTGTTGGCGAATCTCCTTTACGGGAATCTCCATGCCCTTTTTCACCACGATGCGCTTGGCGGCGATGCCTCCGGGAGCGGGCACTTTCTCGGCCAAGGCTTCGGGGGAGGTTACCAGGAAGCGCATCTTGCCGGTGTTCCAGGCGTCGAGGGCCTCAGTGCGGAGAATCTGCGCCGGCGGGTCGGGCTGCCCGTATTTGATGTCGCGGCGATAGCCCGAGGGGAAGTATTTGACGCTGTTGTCGGCGTCTGCGCAGAGCCGCGACAGGTCATGATATATGTAGCCGGCGGCATCGGGGTCGTCGGCTACAATGATATAGGGTTTTTGGAGCTTTTTGAGGCGGCTGAGGAGCATGGCGGTGGCCGAGCCGCACAGTCCGCTGAGGATGACGCGCCTGTGGCTGCCCACGGCGGCGTCTACGGCTTTCACCGTGGCCGCCGTGGCAAAGATGCGCGATAATTGCTCAAGGGTGGTACTCATTTTCTTTTGAGGGCGGTTGGTAGCTAAGGTAGCTAAGGTAGCTAAGGTAGCTACTGTAGCTACCCGCTGTCAGAAGGGGAAATTGATGCCCATGGTCACCTGGGCGTTTGAGGAGAGGGGCACTCCCTGCTTGCAGAGCTTGCCGGGTACCCGGTCCATGCCTAAGAAGAAGTTGAAGCCGGTCAGATGCAGATTTGCCACCCAGCCGAAGGAGGCGCCGAAGGTACCCACGCCCAGGTTGACGCCGCTGATGGAGCCGCCCACTCTCTCTATGCCTGAGATTGAGGTGCTGACGTTGTCGGCTTCGGCGGTGAAGGTGGTGCCCGGGCCGGTGAAGTCTACTTTGAGGCTCGAGGCGTAGCGGCGGCCTTTGCGACTGCTGCCGAAGGGGTTGTCGGGTATGTTGACGGTGGCTGTGGTGGGTGCCACGTAGGGTGCGGGGAGATGGATGGGGCTGACGCGGATGCCCGAGGAGTGTAAGTCGCCGTTGTCGACGTAGGCGTAAGCGCCGTCAACCTCTTTCACTTTGCTGTCTGATTTGAGGTCGAAGATGCTGCGGAGGGTAACAGCGTCGATGTTTACGGGCACGGTTAGATTGTCGACGTTGACGCGCACGGTGGTGTCCACGTCCGAGAGGTCGTACTTGTCGTCGATGCAGCCTGTGAGGGCCGGCAGCGACAGGGCCACGAGGGCTGCCGCCATTACGCGACGCGACGCCTTACCCGCTTTTTTGGGAGTTAGTTTCATAAATTGGGGTTAGGTTAATGAGTTGGTGTGGTGGCTTGGTAGCTAATTTAGCTATTTTAGCTAAGGTAGCTGCTTTAGCTAAGAACCCTAAAAACGCACAAAATTAATAAATTTTTCTTAAAAAAGCAAAAGGCGGCCGCGGGTAAGGAGTTTAAGGAGCTTAAGGTGTTTAGGGCGGGCGCAGAGGGGCTTAGCGGCTAAAGCCTGCGCCTGCACCAAAATTATGGCTACCTGCAAGCGCTTAGGCTACCCGGCTAAAAAAGCTACCCCCCCGGGCTATTGCTTGCGGAGAAGGCGGTGGTATTCGGCGGAGTTGGCGAGCAGGTCAAGGGCGGCGCGCACGGCGGGGTCAAAGGATACCTCGGCGGCGGTGGCGGCGCGCTCAAAGCCGTAGCGCTCAGCCAACATGGGCACTAAGAAGCGCTCAATCTCGGGTCGCGCCTGTTTCAGCTCCTGCCGCGCGTCGCGCTGCAAGGCTTTGCTCAGGCCGGCAAAGGCGGCTTCCGTAGCCTCGTTCATGCTGCCCTCCTCGCGGGCAACGCGTTTCAGATCCTTCAGACCCTTCTCCAGGCGCGATTCATAATGCAGCGCCGTGTCGGGCAGGGTGGTAACGAACTCCTCCCATACCTCGTCGGTCATGGTGAAGGGCGCGTTGCCCTGATGGGCGGCATAGCGGCGGTTGGCGTAGTCGAACATATAATGGCTGCTGAGGAGGTTGTATATCAGCTCCTGATGCGCTATGGTGTCGTTGACGCGCAGTTCGGGCTGCAGTCCGCCGCCATCCTTCACCGGGCGCCCTGCGGCGGTGTAGAAGGTCTTGGCCAGTGAGTCGGGGGTATAACCCGGGTGGCCCGATTCGTCGCGGTGGCTGTAGTCGAGAGCCTGGATGAGGCGCCCCGACGGAATGTAGTATTTGGCGGTGGTGAGCTTGAGCATACCGTCGTAAGGCATGGGCAGCGTGCTCTGCACCAGACCTTTGCCAAACGAGCGCTCGCCGATGAGCACCGCGCGGTCATAGTCCTGCAGCGCCCCGGCGAAGAGCTCGGAGGCGGAGGCAGAGCCGCGGTTGATGAGTACGGCAAGTGGGATGTCGGGGAAGATAGGCTCCTGGCGCGTCTTATAGACCTGCTCGAGGCGTCCGTCGCGGCCGCGCGCCTCTATTATCTTGCTCCCTTTGGGCAGGAACATGGAGGCAATCTCCACAGCCTGACTGAGGAGTCCGCCGCCGTTGTCTTTGAGGTCGAAGATGATGCCTTTCAGCTCCTTGTCGGCCTTGAAGCCTTCGAGCACGCGGCGCACCTGCTCGGCGGTGTCGTCGGGCGAGAAGGTGGAGAGGGCTATGTAGCCAATGTGTCCGGGCAGGATGGCCGAGTAGCTCACCGCGGGCACCACAATCTTGGCGCGCTCAATGGTTACGGTAATCACCGAGTCGGGCGCGTAGGGGCGCACCACGGTGATGGTGACGGGGGTGCCGGCCTGGCCGCGCAGATGCTTGGTGATGAAGTCGCCGTTGCGGCCGCGGGTGTCAATGGTGTCCACGCGTATAATCTTGTCGCCCGAGCGCAGACCGGCTTTTATGGCGGGCATACCCTCCATGGGGTCGGTGAAATAGCCCTGACCGTTGTAGGTGGCTATGCGAATGCCTATGCCGCCGTATTCGCCCGAGGCGTCGCGGCGGAAGCGGTCGGCCTCCTCGGCAGAGTAATATTCAGTGTAGGGGTCGAGCCCGGCCATGGCGTAGTTCATGCCCAGATGCAGCAGCGAGTCTACGTTGAGCGAGTCAACGTAATACTGCTGCAGCTTGACCAGAAGGTCGCTGCCTGTGCGGATGGCGTGCTGCAGGTTTGTCTCGGGACTTTTCTGCGCCGATGCCGCAAAGGCGCCAAGCAGCAGGGCGCTCACAGCGGCTAATATTTTCAGATGTTTCATTTTAATGCTTTTCTACCGGCGGATGCGGATAATCAACGGTGAAGTGCAGACCGCGGCTCTCCTTGCGCTCCATGGCCTGACGCATTATCAGATAAGCCACGTTGATGATGTTGCGCAGCTCGCAGAGCTGACGGCTGGGCTTGCTCACCTTGAAGAGGCGCTCGGTCTCCTCATAGAGGATGTCGAGGCGGTTCCAGGCGCGTTTCAGGCGCAAATCAGAGCGTACTATGCCAACGTAATAACCCATAATCTGGTTTACCTCCTTGATGCTTTGGGTTATGAGCACCATCTCTTCGGGATGCACGGTGCCCTCGTCGTTCCAGAGTGGGATGTCGGTGCGATAGTCGTATTCGTGCAGATGCTCGGCGGCGTGTCGTGCGGCCGCGTCGGCGTACACCACGGCCTCGATGAGCGAGTTGGAGGCCAGGCGGTTGCCGCCGTGCAGACCTGTGCGCGAACACTCGCCCACGGCGTAGAGGCGCTTGATGCTCGACTCGCCGTTGAGGTCCACGGCAATGCCGCCGCAGAGATAATGGGCCGCCGGAGCCACCGGGATGTAGTCTTTGGTTATGTCTATGCCCAGGCTCAGGCACTTGGCGTAGATGTTGGGGAAGTGCTTCTTGGTCTCCTCGGCATCCTTGGCGGTAACGTCGAGGTAAACGTGGTCGGAGCCGGCGGCTTTCATCTCCGAGTCGATGGCGCGTGCCACGATGTCGCGGGGAGCCAGGCTCAGACGCGGGTCATAGCGGTGCATGAACTCCTCGCCGCGAATGTTGCGCAACACGGCGCCATAGCCGCGCATGGCCTCGGTGATGAGGAACGACGGGCGGTCGCCGGGATGATAGAGCGCCGTGGGATGAAACTGTATGAACTCCATGTCGCGCACGGTGCCTTTGGCGCGGTAGGTCATGGCAATGCCGTCGCCGGTGGCAATGAGCGGATTGGTGGTGAGGGTGTATACGCCGCCCACACCGCCGGTGGCCATAAGGGTTACGCGCGCCAGGAAGGTGTCTACCTGCCCTGTGGCCTCATTGAGCACGTAGGCCCCGTAGCAGGTGATGTCGGGCGTGCGGCGCGTTACTATCCGCCCCAGATGATGCTGGGTGAGAATCTCTATGGCGAAATGGTTCTCGAAGATGTCTATGTTGGGGTTTCGGCGCACTGCCTCCACCAATTTTTCCTGAATCTCGGCGCCGGTGTTGTCCTGATGATGCAGAATACGGAACTCGGAGTGTCCGCCTTCGCGGTGCAGGTCGAAGTCGCCGTTCTCTTTCTTGTCGAAGCTCACGCCCCAGTCAATGAGCTGACGAATCTGTTCGGGGGCGTTGCGCACCACCATCTCCACAGCCTGCGGGTCAGAGAGCCAGTCGCCGGCCACCATGGTGTCGTGGATATGTTTATCGAAATTATCCACCTCGAGGTTGGTGACGGAGGCCACGCCACCCTGCGCGAAATAGGTGTTTGCCTCTTCAAGAGTGGTTTTGCAAATCAGAGCCACGCGGCCGTGGCGGGCCGACTTCAGCGCAAAGCTCATGCCGGCGATGCCCGAACCCACTACCAGATAATCATATTTGTAGATCATTGCTTTCTTTGCGGCATACTCAAGGCGTGCCTGTTTGTGGTGTTGATACAACTGCGGGCCGCGATGCCCCGTCAGGCCCCGCGACTCTTCTCTTTATTCTTTGCAAAGTTACAAATTATTTCCTATTGTTGCCGCCGACAGTGTATTTTTTCGTAAATTTGCAGACTTTTCAGGCCCGTGCC
This sequence comes from Prevotella sp. CAG:485, assembly GCA_000437495.1. Taxonomy (GTDB): domain Bacteria; phylum Bacteroidota; class Bacteroidia; order Bacteroidales; family Muribaculaceae; genus Lepagella. The sequence continues at coordinate 23,758 of FR897862.1, read as the reverse complement.
GCAGAGCCGGGCAAGACCATCACCAAATAAAATAGAATAGTATGAAAAAATTTCTGGCCACCGGCCTTTTGCTTGCAGCGTCGGCACTGCAGGCTTCTGCCACCGATGACGTTACGGTGGTGCTTGATGCCGATTTCACTCAGTTCACAGAGGGCACCCCGGCCAAGCCGGTCGATTTCCCGTCGTACGGCACGGGGTCCTTTACTTCTTATTTCTCGGGCTGGTACTCGTCGAAGATTGCCAAAGCCGGGGGCGCGCTGATTATCAAAGACGGCGGCTATGTGCAGACCAAATCCTGTAATGTGTCGGCCCACGGGGGTGTGATGCGCATCAGCTCGCGCGTGCGTATGACCGACGCCTATGGCGGCATTCTCAAAATCTCGGCCGGTTCCTCCACCGCCGGCAGCACCACAGTGATGCTCACCGACTCGCTGTGGCACGATGTGTCGGTGGTAATTGCGGGCGGCACGTCGTCAACGCGCATCAAGGTTGAGCCGTCGCTGTCGGCCTCGGGCGTATTGCTGCAGAACCTGAAGGTGGAACAGAGCGCCGGTTTCATCGCCGCGCCGGTGGCATATCAGCCCACGCAGGCCGACGGGGTGTCGTTCACGGCGCGCTGGAAGAGTGTGAGCGGCGCCACGGCTTATCTGCTCAATGTATACAGCTACAACGGCACCGAAAAGGTCTACAAGCTCAAGGAGCAGAATGTGGGCACGGCGCTGAGCTACAAGGTAACGGACCTGGACCCCGCGGTGCAGTATTATTACACTGTGCAGGCCACTAACGGCACGGGCGTGTCGGACCCCTCGGAGGAGATTCGTGTTGTGAAGGTCATCTCTTCGTTGGCCACGCCGCAGGGTCTGAGCGGCAAGGCCGATTCGGTGCGGCTGCAGGCTTCGTGGCTGCCGGTGAAGGATGCGCAGCATTATGTGCTGAACGTGAGCGGGGTCATCAACTGTGTGGCCGACAAGGAGGTGAAGCTGCTGTCAGAATCGTTCTCCAAGGTTACGGAGGGCACTCTGAGCAACATTGAGTTCACCACCAAGCCGCTGAGCAACTTCACTTTCATGCCGGGCTGGGAAGGCTCTGAATTGGGTCTGGCGGCGGGCCATATTGTGATTTCGCCTTACGGCTCCACGGGTTATGTGGCCACTCCGCTGCTCGACATGGAGGGCAAGGACGGCACGGTAACGTATTCGGCGCGTCTGGCCTGCGGTGCTTTCGGCACTATGCGCACAGGCTCGGCAACGGTGAGTCTGCTCAACGCGGCCGGCGACACGCTGCAGAGCAAACCCATTGAGCTGACTGAGGGCTTCGCCGACTATTCGGTAACGCTCACGGGCGCCACGGCCAACTGCCGCATCGCCATCAGCTACAATGGCTTTTACAAGCTTTTTATCGACTCCATCGAGGTGCGCCAGCTGAAGAAGGCGGGACAGAAGGTGAAATGCTATCTCACTGAAATTTCTACGCCTGAGGTGGCTGTGGAATATGAATACGGCGCCGACGCGGCTGTGCTTGGCGAGCGTCCGAGCTATTTCCTGCTCACGGTGTCGG
>FR897862.1:21672-22176 GCA_000437495.1 Prevotella sp. CAG:485 | reverse complement strand
GGCTGCCGAAACGGTGGTGGCAGGCGAAATCACCACTATCTTCTCGGAGGCGTCGGAGCCTGTGGAGGCTAAGATTGAAACGGGTGCTGTGAACGGCACTTTTGCCGACGATGTTGTGGTGTCTGTTGCCGACGGCCTCATCACTGTGAGCGCCGACCGCACCACTGCGGTAAGTCTCTATGACATGAGCGGCCGCATACTTCTGCAGACCACGGTGGCCGGGGGCACCACTGCCACGCTCCGCCCGCAGCTGAAGGGTATCTGCATCCTTGTGGCCGGCGGCCGGGCACAGAGGGTGAGGCTTTAGATGATGCCTTGTAGCTAAATTAGCTAATTTAGCTAATTTAAACGGCTAAAAAAGCTAAAATAGCTAAAATAGCTAAAAAATTACTCTCACACGCACTCCGCGCGGAGGTCGGCAGCGACCCGGCGCGGGGTGTTTTTTTGCAGCAGCAGGGCAGGGTCGGCAAGGGGTAGGCAATGCACGCTGAAACGGCGGTTGCG
>FR897862.1:2066-21646 GCA_000437495.1 Prevotella sp. CAG:485 | reverse complement strand
GCGGTTGCGGCAAGCCACTAACTCGGCGGGCAGAAACACTTGCTCCAGGTTGAAGGGTATGTGCAGCCGCTTGCGCCACTGTGCCAGGCGGTAAAAGCGCTTGCGGTTAAGGGCCTCGAAATGCACGGGCACAATCTGGCGGCCCGTCTCGGCGGCAAGGCTCACGAAGGTCTTGCGCCACTCCAGATCCTGAATCGCGCCTCCGGGCTGCAGGCGGCTGACCAGTCCGGCGGGGAAGATGATGACGTGCTTGTTGCTCTCAAAGGCCTGACGCAGGCTGTTGGCGCGCTCGCGGCCCTGCCGCCCGTATTTGTTGATGGGTGTGAAGACGCTCTGCAGGGGGCGGACGTTCATGAGCATGTCGTTGACGGGGAAGATGATGTTTTCGTCGCCATAGAGGCCACCTAAGAGCGCAATGAGGGTAATGCCGTCCAACCCTCCAAGGGGATGGTTTGAGGCGAATACGAGGCGCTCACGACCCTCTATGTGGTCTTTGCCGTGCAGCTCGGCGGTGATGTTCAGCTCCGTCAGTATGCGCCGCGAGAAATCGCTGCCCGCCGCCGGCCACGCCGCCCTCAGCAACGCGTTCAGGTCGTTCTGGCGGATGATGCGCGCCAGCAGCTGCGACACGAAGCCGGGAAGCCGCGGCGCCCGCTGACGCAGTATCGCCGCCACATCGAGCTGCAGCGGTGCCTCGGCGCTCTCGCGGTAACGCAGTTGGTCATTTTTCATGGATTGGGGAAATAGGCACCGGAGATGTGCCATGCGCAGGCCTTGTCAAGGGTTTCCGACGCGCGGCACATCTCCGGTTTGCGGGTTGAAGATTCTGTTATCAGAAATTATCGGTCAGGTTGAGGTCGGAGTCGGCTTCGGGCAGCTCGTCGAACATATTGGCCTGTTCTTCGGCAGCCTGCTCCTTGTCGGCCTTCTTGCGACCCTTCTTGGTCTCGGCCTTGGTTTCGGCTTCCGGCTCTTCGGGAGTCTGCTGCTGCTCCTCCTTGGCGGCTTTCTCGGGGAAGAGCTTGGCGCGCACCTGCACGTCGAGCTCGTCGAACAGCTCGGGGTTGTCGTCAATCACCTTGCGCACAGCGTCGCGGCCCTGACCAAGCTTCGAGCCTTTGTAGGAGTACCAGGCGCCCGATTTCTGAATGATGTCGAACTCGGTGGCATAGTCGAGCAGCTCGCCGGCGCGACTGATGCCTTTGCCGTATAGCATATCGAACTCGCAGCGGGTGAAGGGGGGCGCCACCTTGTTCTTTACCACGCGCACTTTGGTGCGACGGCCCACCGGCTCGTCGTNNGACGGCCCACCGGCTCGTCGTTTTCCTTCACTGCCGAGCCGGCGCGTATCTCCAGGCGAACGGTGGCGTAGAACTTCAGGGCGTTGCCGCCGGTGGTCGTCTCGGGGTTGCCCATGAAGACGCCGATTTTCTCGCGCAGCTGGTTGATAAAGATGCAGCAGGTGCGGGTGCGGCTGATGGATGATGTGAGCTTGCGCATGGCCTGACTCATGAGGCGAGCCTGCAAACCCATGTTGCGGTCGCCCATCTCGCCCTCAATCTCGTCCTTGGGCGTCAGGGCCGCCACGGAGTCGATGACCAGGATGTCGATAGCGCCCGAGTTGATAAGCGTTTCGGCAATGTCCAGAGCCTGTTCGCCGTTGTCGGGCTGAGCCACCCAGAGGCGGTTGACGTCCACGCCGATGGTCTCGGCCCAGGCGCGGTCAAAGGCATGTTCGGCGTCGATGAGAGCGGCGTTGCCACCCTCTTTCTGCGCCTGCGCAATGGCATGGATGGCCAGTGTGGTCTTGCCCGACGATTCCGGGCCGAATATCTCTATGATGCGTCCGCGGGGCAGGCCGCCTACGCCAAGGGCATAGTCCAGGCCGAGGCTGCCCGTGGAGATAACCTCCACGTCGGCGTGCTCGTTGGAGCCAAGCAGAAACAATTTGTCTTCGCCGTAGTTCTTGCTGATGGCGTCGCAGGCCGACTGTAAAGCGGCGCGTTTATCTTCCGACGTCATCTGTGCGCTGCCGCCGGCAACGCTTTTCTCTTTCTTCTTTGCCATGATGTTATGTGTTTAAGATATTATGAATATAAAATGCTTTTATTTGCGGTAAAGGGGTGAAAAACGGGGTCTTCAGCACATTCGGCAATCTCTGAAGACCCCATATTCTATAACGCTGCGGCACGCCGTTTTATTTGCTCTGCCACACTCAATTTTTCGTTTTTATTTGCTGAAGCCTGGTTTGCCCAACAGTTTAAACATATTGCTCTTGTAGGCTTCGACGCCCGGCTGGTTGAAGGGGTTCACGCCGAGCAGATAGGCCGAGATGCCGCAAGCCTTCTCGAAGAAGTAGATGAGCTGGCCTAAGGAGTGCTCGCTGAGCTTGTTGACACGCAGCGTCATCACGGGCACGCCGCCATCTTTGTGAGCCATGGCCGTGCCCAGAGCTGCCTTCTGGTTGACCTCGTCAACACTCTTGCCGGCCAGGTAGTTGAGGCCGTCGAGGTTCTCATTGTCGTAGGGCACGTTGCACGTCTCGTTGGGCTCGTCGACCATGACCACCGTCTCGAAGATGGTGCGTTCGCCGTCCTGCATCCACTGACCCATGCTGTGGAGGTCGGTGGTGAGGTCCACGCTGGCCGGGTAGATGCCCTTGCCCTCCTTGCCCTCGCTCTCGCCGAAGAGCTGCTTCCACCATTCGCCGAAGTAATGCAGCTTCGGGTTATAGTTGGCCAGAATCTCAATCTTGCGGCCCGAGCGATAGAGAGCGTTGCGCATCATGGCATACTCCTCAGAGATATTGTTCGGACCGGGATGCTCCGTAGTCTGCTCCATCTCGGCGGCGCCTGCCACGAGCTTGTCGATGTCGAAGCCTGCCACGGCAATGGGCAGCAGACCCACGGGGGTGAGCACCGAGAAACGGCCGCCCACATTGTCGGGGATGACGAACGTGCGCCAGCCCTCTTTGTCGGCCATGGTGCGCAGGGCACCCTTCCGGGCGTCGGTGATGGCCACGATTTTCTTGTTGGCAGCCTCTTTGCCCTCCTGCTTCTCGAGCAGCTCACGCAGCAGACGGAAGGCGATGGCCGGCTCGGTGGTAGTGCCCGATTTGGAAATGACTATGATGCCGAACTTCTTGCCCTGCAGCAGCTTCAGCAGCTCAGCCAAGTAGTCCTGACCGATGTTCTGGCCTGCAAAGAGCACGCGCGGCTGATTGGCCTGCTGCGGCATATAGGGGGCGAAGGCGTTGCTAAGAGCCTCGATAACGGCTTTGGCGCCCAGGTATGAGCCGCCGATGCCAATGCTGATAACGTAGTCGTTGTCGGCGCGCAGGTCGGCAGCGGCAGATTTGATGTCGGCAAGCTCCTGAGCGCTGATGGATGAAGGCAGCTTCACCCAGCCTAAGAAATCGCTGCCCGCGCCCGTGCCATGGTTGATTTTAGTGATGGCCTCTTCGGCTTCCGGTCTCAGCGACGAGTATTTTTCCACGCCTGCAAAATATATGGCGTCTTCAATGTTGAGTTGCGGTGTTTTCATTGTATCTTTTATTTGCTTTCTCTCTTACCTGTTCCTGTAGCAAGAAAAGTGAGTTTTTAAGTGAGTGTGTTTTAATTTAATGTGGCAGCCGGCCTTTTGGTTCGGCTAAAATAGCTAAATTAGCTAAATTAGCTAATTTAGCTAAAAGGTGATCAGCTAAAGGAATCAAAAATCTGGCTGAAGGCTTTGCGCGGGTTCATGCGGCGGTAGAGGATGTTGTATACGCAGTTGAGTATGGGCATCTCCACATTGTAGTTGTTGTTGATTTCATGCACACATTTAGTGCCGTAATAGCCCTCAGCCACCATCTCCATCTCCATCTTGGCCGCCTGCACACTGTAGCCCTTGCCAATCATAGCCCCGAAATTGTGGTTGCGCGAAAAACGCGAATAGGCCGTCACCAGCAGGTCGCCCAAGTAAGCCGAGTCGCAGATATTGCGGCTGTTGGGGTCAACCGCGTCCACAAACCGCTGCATCTCGCGCACAGCGTTGCAAACAAGCATGGCAATGAAATTGTCGCCAAGCTTCATGCCGCCCGCCATACCCGCCGCAATGGCGTATACATTTTTCAGCACAGCGCCATACTCAATGCCGTCCACGTCAGAGCTGAGGATAGTCTTCAGCTTAGGGCCGCGCACAATGGAGGCAAAAGCCTTGCATTTCTCACTGTCGTGGCAGCCTATGGTGAGATAGCTGAGCCGCTCCAGAGCCACCTCCTCGGCATGACACGGACCGCCGATGACCAGCAGATTCTGGTCGCGGCAGCCGAACCGATAGCGGAAATAGTCGGTAACAATCATGTTGCAGTCGGGCACGATGCCCTTCACCGCCGACACGATGTTCTTGGCCTCAATCGACGTGTTGATGGAGTCGATGTGGCTGCGCACATACGGCGACGGCACCGCCACCACGAGCGTATCGGCGCGCTGACACGCCTCATTGATGTCGGCGGTGAAGTGGATATGGTCCACATCGAAGCTCACGTCCGACAGATAGACCGGGTTATGCCCGCAGCGGATAAAATCGTCGATGCGGTCGGGGTTGCGCATGAACCACGTAATATTTTTGCGCGTACGCAGAATAAGTTTAGCGAGCGCCGTGGCCCACGAGCCGCCGCCTAACACCGCTATATTGCCTAATTCAACCATAACTTTACAAAGGTAGTAAAAAAAATCTGCCCGCGCAAACGCGGGCAGATGAGGGCGGGGGCTTGGGCGGCTTGGGCGGCTATTTTTAGCTTATTTAGCTTTTTTAGCTATTTTAGCTAAAATAGCTAAAATAGCTACCACAGTAGTTAGAGTTCCGGGCGCATCTGGGGGAAGAGGAGTACTTCCTGGATGGCTGTCTGGCCGGTGAGGAGCATGGCAAGGCGGTCCATGCCGATGCCCATGCCGGAGGTGGGCGGCATGCCGTACTCCAGGGCGCGGATGAAGTCGTGGTCAATAATCATGGCCTCGTCGTCGCCCTTGGCGCCAAGGCGCATCTGCTCCACAAAGCGCTCATACTGGTCTATGGGGTCGTTGAGCTCGGAGTAGGCGTTGGCCAGTTCTTTGCCGTTGACCATCAGCTCGAAACGCTCCGTAAGGCCCGCGTCGCTGCGGTGTTTCTTGGTCAGCGGACTCATCTCTATGGGGTAGTCGATGATGAAGGTAGGCTGAATGTAGGTGCCTTCGCACTTCTCGCCAAACATCTCGTCGATGATTTTGCCTTTGCCCATGGAGGGTTCTATCTCTATGCCCATTTCCTTGGCGGCGGCGCGGAGTTCCTCCTCGCTCTTGCCGGTGATGTCGTAGCCGGTCTTGTCGAGGATGGCCTGCGCCATGGTGATGCGCGGGTAGGGGCCGGCGAAGTCTATCTCGTTATCACCCACCATGACCTTTGTGGTGCCGTTCACGTCGAGGGCGATGCGTTCGAGCATCTTCTCGGTGAAGGTCATCATCCAGTTGTAGTCCTTGTAGGCCACATAAATCTCCATGCAGGTGAACTCGGGGTTATGTGTGCGGTCCATGCCCTCGTTGCGGAAGTTCTTTGAGAACTCGTAGACGCCCTCGAAGCCGCCCACGATGAGGCGTTTGAGGTAAAGCTCGTCGGCGATGCGGAGGTAGAGGGGTATGTCGAGCGCGTTGTGGTGCGTTATGAAGGGGCGTGCCGAGGCGCCGCCGGGGATAGACTGCAGAATGGGTGTCTCCACCTCCATGTATCCGTGCTCGTTGAAGTAGGCGCGCATGGAGTTGAACATCTTGGTGCGTTTGATGAAGATGTCGCGGACGCCGGGGTTGACGATGAGGTCAACGTAGCGCTGACGGTAGCGCTGTTCGGGGTCGGTGAAGGCGTCGTAAGCCTTGCCGTCCTTGAGCTTGACGATGGGGAGCGGGCGGAGGCTCTTGCTGAGCACCGTGAGCTTTTGGGCGTGGATGCTGATTTCGCCGGTGCGAGTGCGGAACACGAAGCCTTCGATGCCGATGAAGTCGCCTATGTCGAGGAGCTTCTTGAAGACCTCGTTGTAGAGCGCTTTGTCGTCGCCGGGACAGATGTCGTCGCGGCTGATGTATATCTGTATACGGCCTTTGCTGTCCTGGAGCTCAATGAACGACGCCTTGCCCATGATGCGGCGGCTCATGATGCGGCCTGCCACGCGCACTTGGCGGGGCGGATCCTGCTCGTCGCTGAACTGTTGTTTAATCTCGGTGCTGTATGCGTTTACGGCGAACTCAGCTGCCGGATAAGGCTCTATGCCCTTTGAGCGCAGAGTTTCCATTGACTGACGTCGCACTATTTCCTGTTCGTTCAACTCTCTTTCTGCCATATTGATTTCCTTTTAAGCTACAAAGGTAATATTATTTTCGCGCCCGCGCAAATCAAAGGCCCAATTAGCCTCGGGGGCTAATTGGGCCTATTAGCAGAGCTGGCCTTATAAGATTTATAAGATTTATAAGATTTATAAAACTTATAAACCCTACTCTCTAACGAGTTCAGCGGCGGTTTACAATCTTGGCCACGGTGAAGGTACCGTCGGTGTAAACGGTGCGGCGCAGCAATACCGGCGCGTTGTCGTCGGCGTTGGTGCGAGTGCCGTCGAGGCGGTAATATTCATAACCTGCCACGGGCTTGGCGTCCGTATCAAGGCCGTCGATGCTGTTGCTCTTCATCAGGTTAAGAGCGAAGGTGCGCGTCAGCGAGCCTAATTTCAGCGTCAGCGTGGCGGCCAGATTGTCCTGCAGCGACTTGTTGGTGGCGTGGTCGCCGTTGATGCGCAGCATATCCGTTGAGGACGTCCACGAAGCACCCTGCGGCATGCTGAGGTAAACCCTTGTCTTGACAGCGTTGAGCGTTTCGCCCTCCGACGGGAGTACCGTGGCGGCGGCCAGGTTCAGCGTGTCGTTGGCGGCAAAGATTTTCAGCATGGGGAAAGTGTAGGGAATCAGGCTGAAGCAGTCGCCCATATCCGTAGACATCAGCTGACGCGTGGAGCGACCCTGCACATTGATGGTATTGTCGTAGGCCGAGAGCGCCGTGGTGTCGGTGTCGGCGTAGACAGTGCGTATTACCAGGTACTTGCACGAAGTGTTCTGGCCCATGATGTTGCCCCAGTTTGCGTCGTCGCTGCCGGGGATAATCTTACCGGCATTGTAGCAGCGGTCGACGGTTGTGGTGTAAGAGGCGGCGGCAGCCGGACCGGGTTGGCCGAAGAGACCGCCCACAGCTGTGGGAGCCTTGATGCTGCCCATGTTGTAACAGTCGGTCATGGTGGCGCGTCCGAGGCCTATCATGCCGCCGGCGTTGTTCTTGGCGGCCTCCACATTGCCGAGGTTGACGCAGCGCCATATGCGCATGCCCTTCGACGTGTTGGTGCCGTTGATGCCGCCGGCCTGTGTGCCGAGGCTGACGATGTTGCCCGAGTTCCAGCAGTTGGTGATTTCGGCGGCGCCGTTGCCGAGGATACCGCCCGCGTTGCCGGCCGAGGTGAAGTAAGCCTTCACATTGCCGGTGTTGTGGCAGTTGGTGATTATCAGGGAGTCGCCCGAGCTGCCGCCGGCGATACCGCCGGTGTTCGACCATGACTCGATGTCGGCTGTGTTGAAGCAGTTCTCAATTCTTGAGCGGGCACCTGCCGTAGAGGCTATGTCTGCCACGATGCCGGCCATGCGCATCTGCGAGGTCTTGGTGCCCGTCATGGTACCCGTGTTGTAGCAGTTGGTAATCTGCGCGCCCGCTTTCACCTGGCAGCCGATGCCGGCGAGGTAGCCCTTGTTGCCCGAGGTGAGGTCGGCCGTGTTGAAGCAGTTGTCGACGCGGAAGGGGTTGGCTTCTGTGTGCGCCACTGTGAGGGCCACGATGCCGGCGGCGTACTGGTTGGCGTGAACCTCGCCGCTGTTGCTGCTGCCCGTAATGGATGAAGGCACAAGAGCCTCGGCGATGATGCCGGCGGCGTAAGTGCCGGTGGCAGTGGTGCTCACCTGGCCGCTGTTGCGGCAGTTGGTGAGGGTGGCCGACAGTTGGTGAGGGTGGCCGAGGCGCCGCCGCAGATACCGCCGATTTTGGAGGTGCCGCTGATGACGCCGTCGTTGACGCAGTCAGTGATGACCAGCTTGGAGCCTGCGGGGGCGTAACCCACTATGCCGGCGCCGTGGGTGGTCTTGGAGGTTATCTGGCCGTTGTTGCGGCAGTTGAGGAACTGGGCGCCCGGATAAGCGTAACCGGCGATGCCGCCCGCGTAGGGGTTCGCCAGGGTGCTTACGGCAGCCGAGTTGGTGCAGTTGACGATGTTGCCGTAGCTGATGGCAGCGATGCCGCCCGCACACTGGAAGCAGCTGATGGTGCCCGAGGCGAGGGTGAGGTCGCTGACCATGCCGTCGTAGCCAAGGGTGCCGAAGAGGCCGTAGTTGACCGAGGTCTTATCCGTGGATGAGCCGATGTAGTTGACGTTGAGCAGCTTCTTGCCGTTGCCGTCGAAGGAGCCGTTGAACTGTACACCGTTGCCGAGGGGCAGGAAGTCGTCGTTTTTGAAGTCGAGGTCGTTCATGAGCTTGAAGTACTGACCCTGATAGTCGTAGTTCCACTGCTTCATGAAGCGTGCCACGGCCAGCCATTCGCTTGTTTCGCGGATGAGGAAGGGCTTGTTGAAGGTGCCTTCGCCCTCCGTGAGGGCAGCGTTGAGCGTTGCCAGGGGGATGCGGCGGGTGTTGCCGTCGAGGGTTGCCACGATGGTGTCGGTGAAGCAGCCTGCGCTGGGCACGAGCACCTTGAGGGTGTTGTTGGCAATGGAGAAGACGGCGTTGTTTACCAGCGACCAGTTGACGCCGCTGCTCAAGGGAGCGTCGGCCACCATGGCCTGGGCGAAGTCGTTGGCCGGGAAGCGTATCACGGCGGTGGCGTTCAGGGTGGACTGTGTCGGTGCCGTGCCGCTGTACTTCATGGTCGGGTATTTGCCGTTCGTCAGGCTCCATACGGAGTCAGCGAGATACTGGGCGGGATAGCCCTGCGCGGAGGCGAGGCTGAGGGTGGGGAGCATCTGTGTACCTTCGCAGAGGCCGTTGCTGACGGTGCCCACCTTCTGCAGCTGCTTGTCGGCCATGCAGCCGGCAAACGTGCCGAGGGTGTTAAGACCGGCAATGCTGCCCACGGAGGTCTGTTCAACGGTGCTTTCCACCAGGCCGTAGTTGACGCAAGCCTCTGTATGGGCGGGCAATGCGGCGGTGGCAGAGATTTTGCTGACGATGCCGCCTACCTGCTTGTAGGAGGAGGCAAAGCCCGAGTTGACGAGGTTGCGCAGGGTTGAGCGGTCGGAGTAGCCGACAACACCGCCGGCGCCATACTGGTTGCCCTCTTTCTGATAGGGGTTGAAGAAGTAAGCCTTTACGGTGCCGGTGTTTTCGCAGTTCTCCACGGTGGCCTGGGTGGCAACGCCCACAACGCCGCCTGCCGTGTTGCCGTTGGTGGCGATGAAGCCGTTGTTGTAGCAGCCGCGCACAATGCCGCCTGCCTTGAGGTTGCCCACTATGCCGCCGGCGTTGGAGTAATAAGTGCGCACGCGGCCGTAGTTGCGGCAGTTGGTGATGAGGCCTTCGCAGCCGCCGGCTATGGCGCCGCCATGCTGGAACGATTCAATGTCGGCTTTGGGGCCGATGTTGAGGTTGCTGATGACGCCCTGCTTGCCTACGTTGGCGAAAAGGCCGCTGAAATAGTAGGAGTTGGGGTCTTTGGGGTTCACCTGTCCGGGCACGGCAGTGCCGCTGACGTTGTCTTCGGTGAAGAAGCCCACGGCCAGGATGTGGAAGTTGTCAATCTGATGGCCCTGACCGTTGAAGTTGCCTTCAAAGACGAGTTTTGCGGAGGGGTCTTTGCAGACGGGCATCAGGGTGTCGCCCTGGCAGTCGATGTCGGCGGTGAGGACGAGGTAACGGCCGGTGAACGACATACGGGCGTTGTTGCTCATGTCGGAGAATTTCTTCAGGTCCTCGCGGGTCTTAATCTGCCAGGGTTCGGCGGCAGTTCCTTTGCCGTCGAAGGGGGCGGGAGCGATGTTGAGGAACCAGAAGCGCTGAGCGCGGCCTGCCTGAGCGAATACGGTGTCGGTGTACTGCTCATAGTTGAGCATGCCCGTGCCGTCGGCGAAGGTGAAGGCGTAACCGCCCTTGGTGTCGAGCTCGCCGTTCTTCATGGCAGCCCAGGTAACGCCGGCGGGAGCGGCGTATGTGAAGTTGGTCTGCACGTCGTTGATGTTCTGCTCTGCGGGCAGCACGATGGCGGCCACGGAGGCTTTGGCGGCGTCAACGGTGCTGTTGTTCTTGAGCATGGGGTAACAGCCTGCGGCGGCTGTCCATACGTCGGCGCTGAAGCCTGCGGGCAGTGTGCCGGAGGTCAGGGTGGAGGTCAGGGCACCCCACTGTGCGCCTTGCGCCGGGGTGAGCTGGTTGTCGAACAGGCAGTTGGTGACGGTGAAGTTGACGGAGTCGCCGGTAATGCCGCGTGTCGATGAGGTGGATTTGGTGATGAGCATCACCGAGGAGTATGAGTTGCTGATGCGTGTGGGCACGGGGGTGCCGAGCGACTGTGTGTTGTGGCCTACGAGACCGCCGCAGAGGGGCGATTCGGGGTTGCGCACATAGCCTGCCGCATAGCAGTTGTCGATTTCAGCCTCGTAGGTAACGCCCGCCAGGCCGCCCACGTAAGCGGAACGGGAGCTGGAGTTGAACACCGACGAGGAGGCGAAGCTCTGGTTGAGTTTGGAGTAGGAGAAGGCGCCGAAGAGGCCGCCCACGCCAATCTCGTCGCCGGTGGCCTGCACGGTGCCGGTGAAGGAGCAGCCGGTGATGACGGGTGCCGGTGAGGCGGTGGTGCGTTTGCTCTGCTGACCCACCAGACCGCCGGCGAAGACCTGGCCGCCGGTCTGGATTACCGTACCGGTGGCGTGGCAGTTGGTGATGTTGTTGTAACTGCGGCCTGCGATGCCGCCGAGGTAGCCGAGACCCTGCACATAGCTGTTGGTGACGGTGATGTTGGTGAGGGGTTCGGAGCTGTAACCCACTAAGGTGCCGGCGTTGTAGCCTGCCGACACGATGACGCGGGCGTCGGTGATGGTGACGTCGCTTACGGGTGCGTAGCTGTAACCTGCCAGTACGCCTGCGGTATAGCCTATGGAGGTTACCACGGGTTTGGCAAACTTGATGTTACGCACCGAGGCCCCCGAGGCGAGATGGCCGAAGAGGCCGGCATAGTCGTATGCGTAGTTGTTGATGTAGAAGTTGGAGATGGTGTGGCCGTCGCCGTCGAAGCTGGCGGCAAACCAGTATTGTGTGTTGCCGATAGGCTCCACGCCGGGGGCGTCGGTGCCGAAGTCGATGTCGTTGGCCAGCTTGAAGTATTTGCCCGCGTAAACGGGGTAATAGTTATGGTCGTTGCCGTCGGAGGTGAGGGTGCCGCGGTAAGTGGGGTTGTTGACGATGTCGTAACGCAGCGCCTCGAAGTCGGCGGGAGTCTTTATGAGCCAGGGGCTCTCCTGCGTGCCCTGACCCTCAAGGTTGAGAGTGGGGGCTGTGGGGAAGGTGATGCCGTCACTGAGCACCACAGAGGTGCCTTCGTAAGTGCCCAGGAGAGCGTTGGTGCGGGCCACGCCCCAGGTGCCCCAGGTCAGCTTCTTGTCGCCGGTGGTGTAGGAGGCTTCCACGGGGTTGAGCACATTGACGGAGAATTTCACGTTCTGTCCCTCGGTGGTCTCGGTGAGGCGGTAGAGGTAGAAGTCGCCGTAAAGGCTGAGGTTGGCAATGGCCTGCGGGTCGATGACGATGGCGCCGTCGGGGCTCAGGGTCAGGTCGATGTCGGAGAAGGATGTGGTGACGGGCAGACGCATGAGGCGCAGTTTGCCGTCGCTGACGGGGTAGGCGAAGCCGTTGCTTGTCTGTTCGGTAACCTGGCGGTTGGCCACGGTCATGGTGTTGTCCTTGAAGGTGATTCGGCGCGCGGTGATGGCGGCGTTGGGCTGTGCCAGAGCGGCATAGTCCATGAGACCGATGTTGAGGTAAGCGCCGGCCTGCGGACCTTCTGTAACGAAGAAGCCGAAGCCGTCGTCAATCACAATGCTGCCTTTGTAGAGGTGGCCGCGCAGCGGTGTGGTTTTGTCGTAAACCTGGCTGCGGAAGTCCATCTTGCACAGATACACGGGCAATCCCTGCACGGAGTCGATGAACTGAGTGGGAATGGTGACGATGCCCGTTGAGAGGTCTACTTTGGCGCGTATGGAGACGTCGCCGAAGCAGAAGCGGTTGATGATGACGGAGTCTGTGCCGAGGGCATCTACGGAGGCGTTGCCGCCGTAGCAGACGTGTGTGGAATGGTTGTTTGCCATGAGCTGGCGGGCGCCGGTGATGTCGGTCAACTGCCAGGCTTTGGCGGGCGCCATGCGCACGGGGAGGCCTTCAGCCACTTTGGCGAGGGTGCCTTGCGAGAAGGGCTTCGCGGTGCTGAGGCTCAGCGGCGAGGGTGCTTCAGCAGGCTCTGCTTCCACATAGGAGCCGAGCTGATGGGTGCCGCGTGCCGGCGGCTCGGTCTGCGCGCTGAGAAGCAACGCAGGCAGAAACGCCAGGAGCGTTAGGAAAAAACGTTTCATTGATTGATTTGATTGAGTGATTGTTTAGATGTGGCAAAGATAACAATTTTTTTTGAAAGCGCGGCAATGCGCCACCCCTAAGCTCCTTAAACTCCTTAAGCTCCTTAAACTCCTTAGTTGCGCTCCATTTTGCCGGGCGAGTTTTTTTTGCTATTTTTGTGGCCATGAAGGAGTTCAATGTTCATACGCGGGTGCGCGAGTGCCTCTACAGCGAGCTGAGCAGCGAAAACCGCGCTCTGGTAGATGCCGCCAAGGAGGCTACTCGCGGCTCATACGTGCCTTACTCGCATTTCCGGGTGGGTGCGGCCGTTCTGCTCGACGACGGCTCTATCGTGAGCGGTGCGAATCAGGAAAATGCGGCGTTTCCGTCGTCGATGTGCGCCGAACGCACCACGGCCTACTGGGCAGGCGCCAACAATCCGGGCAAACGGATGCTGAAGATTGCCATTGCGGCCAACACGCACGACCTGCCGGGCAATGAGGGCCGCGATTTCGCCGACTGTTTCCAGCGCTCGCCCATAGCGCCCTGCGGTGCCTGCCGTCAGGCGCTGATGGAGTATGAGAATCTGCACGGACCGATGGAGGTAATCCTCTACGGCGCCGACAAAATCTACATCGTGGAGAGTGTGGCGCAGTTGCTGCCGCTAACTTTTACTGAATTCTAAAACTCAACATAAACATCATGAAAAAACTTTTTCTTTTGGCCATGGCTGCCGCCTTGCCGCTTGGCGTAATGGCGCAGGATGCCAAAAAGGCCGACACCGACACGGTGAAGGGCTTTCAGTTCACTGACGTGAAAACGGTGAAGACGGGTTCTGTGAAGGACCAGAACAAGTCGGGCACATGCTGGTCGTTCTCGGGCACATCGTTCATTGAAGACGAGATTATGCGCAAGGGTGGCCCGGAGCTTGACCTGAGCGAGATGTTCACGGTGCGCCACTGCTACGACGACAAGGCCGACAAATATCTGCGCATGGACGGCAAGATAAACTTCGCCCAGGGCGGCGGCCTGTGGGACATCATCTATGTGCTGGACAACTACGGCCTGGTGCCGGAAGAGGCTTACTCGGGGCTGAACTACGGGGAAGACAAACACTCGCACTATGAGCTGAGCGACGGCCTTACGGGCTACCTCAACGGTGTGCTGAAGAACTCCAACCGCCGCTATTCCACGGCCTGGAAGAAGGGCCTGGACGGCATCCTCGACGCTTACCTCGGCCCGCTGCCCGAGAAGTTCACCTACAATGGCAAACAGTACACTCCGCGCACGTTTGCCGACCAGTTCAAGCTCAACCCCAACGACTATATCTGTGTTACGAGCTTCACTCACCATCCGTTCTACAAGGCTTTCCCGCTGGAGGTGGCCGACAACTGGCTGTGGGCCGACTATCAGAATGTGCCTATGGAGGAGATGAAGGCCATCGTGGACAATGCTCTTGAAAACGGCTATTCGGTGGCCTGGGCTGCCGACGTGAGCGAGGGTGGCTTCAAATGGCGCGAGGGCGTGGCCGTGATACCGGAGGAAATAGACCCGGGCACGCTCGAGGGTACGGAGCTGTCGCGCTGGGTACAGCTCAGCGACAATGAAAGGGCCAAGAAGCGCTTCCAGTTCGACGGGCCGGTGAAGGAAATAGTGCCTACGCAGGAGATGCGTCAGCAGGCTTTCGACCGCCACGAAACAACGGATGACCACGGCATGACGATTGTGGGCATCGCCACCGACCAGAAGGGCAACCGCTATTACAAAATCAAAAACTCGTGGGACACGAACCAGAAATATGGCGGCTACTTCTACTGCTCGGAACCTTACTTCCTGATGAAGACGATGGGCATTATGGTGAACAAAGAGGCTGTACCCGCCGCCATTGCCAAGAAGTTTAAGTGAGAGGAATTGGTCAGACTGGTCTGACTGGTCTGACCGGTCGGAAGAGGGAGGCTGTGAAAACTTTTGCGCAGCCTCCGCTTTTATAAATACATGGCAAAGGTAAAAGCAAAAAAGAGTTTCGGCCAGCATTTTCTGGTTGATGAGGCTGTGTCAGAGCGCATCGCCGACACGGTGTTAGGCTACGGGGCAGATACGCCGTTAGGCCGTCTGCCTATTGTGGAGATAGGTCCGGGCACCGGGGCGCTGACGCGCTGGTTAGATGCCTCAGGACGCGAATTGGTGGCCGTGGAGCTGGACCCGGAGGCGGCGGCATACATGCGCAAGGCGTATCCGGGGGTGAAGCTCATTGAGGAGGATTTCCTGAAGATGAATCTCGACAGCGTCTTCCCGGGGCGAAAAATAGCGCTGATAGGCAATTACCCCTACAACATATCGACGCAAATCTTCTTCCGGGTGCTCGAACACCGCAACAAGGTGGCTCTCTGCTCGGGTATGCTGCAGCGTGAGGTGGCCGAGCGCATCTGCGCGCGCGAAGGCTCGAAGACGTACGGCATTCTGAGTGTGTTGCTGCAGCTGTGGTACGACTGCGAGTATCTGTTCACCGTCGACGAGACGGTGTTCCGCCCCATGCCGAAGGTGAAGAGCGGCGTTCTGCGTCTGCTGCGCAACGGTCGCACGGAGCTGCCCTGCTCCGAGGCGCTGCTGAAGAATGTGGTGAAGACGGCCTTCGGGCAGCGGCGCAAGACGATGCGCAACTCCCTGGGCGGACTCATCGGCTCGCTGCAAGGCTCTACGCTGCCGCAGGGCTTGGACACGCCGGCGCTCAAACCCTTCCTCCCCCTGAGGCCGGAGCAAATATCGCCGCTGAGCTTTGTGAAGCTGACTATGATACTGGAGGGAAAGGACGCTGAGGCCGACGTTTTGCACATATAAAAAATTTTGTGTATTTTTGCGATATGAATCTATTTGATACAGTAAGCGAGGAAATCAAACGGGCCATGAAGGCTCGTGAGATGGTGCGTCTGGAGGCTCTCAGGGGCATCAAGAAGGAGTTTCTGGAGGCCAAGACAGCCAAGGGCTCCAACGGCGAGCTGACGGACGCCAAGGCAGTGCAGATTCTCACCAAGATGGTGAAGCAGCGTCAGGAAAGCGCCCGCATCTATGCCGACAACAACCGCGGGGAGTTGGCCGCCAATGAGCTTGCGGAGGCTGAGGTGATAAAGGAATTTCTGCCCAGGCAGCTGAGCGCCGGGGAGCTTGAAGAGGCTCTGAAGGGCATCATAGCGCGTGTGGGCGCCACGTCTGCCCGCGACATGGGCAAGGTGATGGGCGTGGCCTCGAAGGAACTGGCCGGCAAAGCGCCCGGCGCCGAAATCTCCGCCGCCGTAAAGCGCCTCCTTCAGCAAAACTAATTCTCTCCATTAAGTAACTATAATTTTGGTGCAGGCGAAGGCTTCAGCCTCGAACCCGTCGTGGCGAAGGCTTCAGCCTCAAAAAAAGCAAAAGAAAAATGCTTGTTTTAGCAGACATAAAGGCAAATCCGCAACATATCATTGAACGGCTGAAGGTGAAAGGCTTCGACGGCCGTGAAGCCATAGAGAAAATTCTGGCTCTCGACGAGGAGCGCCGCAGCCTTCAGAAAGCCAACGACGCGGTGGCGTCGGAGCTGAAGAAGCTCGCCTCGGGCATCGGGGCAATGATGAAGGAGGGCCGCCGCGAAGAGGCCGAAGCCGCCAAACAGCGTGTGGCTGCCCTGAAAGCCGACACCGCCGGACGGGTAGACCGTCAGGCCGAGGCCGAAAAGGAGATACGCGACATTCTGCTCACCATCCCCAACACTCCGTGCGCCGATGTGCCCGAGGGTCTCACGGCAGCCGACAATGTGGTGGTGAAAGAGGGTGGCGTGATTCCCGACTTGGGCGCCGACGCGCTGCCCCACTGGGAGTTGGCCAAGAAATACGGCATCATCGACTTTGAACTGGGCGTAAAGGTAACGGGCGCGGGCTTTCCGTTCTACATCGGCAAGGGTGCGCGTCTGCAGCGTGCGCTGATTCAGTATTTCCTGAACTCGGCCTCCGAGGCGGGTTACACGGAGGTGGAACCGCCCTTCGTGGTGAATGAGGCGTCAGGCTACGGCACAGGTCAGCTGCCCGACAAGGAGGGGCAGATGTATCATGTAAACCTCGACAATCTCTATCTGATACCCACGGCAGAGGTGCCGGTGACGAACATCTACCGCGATGTCATCCTTGCGGAAGACTCTCTGCCGCGTAAAAACTGCGCTTACTCGCCCTGCTGGCGCCGCGAGGCCGGCTCCTACGGCAAGGATGTGCGCGGCCTGAACCGTCTGCATCAGTTTGACAAGGTGGAGATTGTGCGCATTGAGAAGCCGGAGAACTCGTACGCGGCTCTGGAGGAGATGAAGAACCATGTGCAGAAGTTGCTCGAGGGGCTGGGTCTGCCGTGGCATATCCTGCGTCTGTGTGGCGGCGACATGAGCTTCACGTCGGCCATCACCTACGACTTCGAGGTGTTCTCGGCGGCACAGAAGCGCTGGCTGGAGGTCAGCTCGGTGTCGAACTTCGAGACGTATCAGGCCAACAGGCTGAAATGTCGTTACCGCGGCGCCGACAAGAAGACGCATCTCTGCCACACGCTCAACGGCTCTGCCTTGGCGCTGCCGCGCATCGTGGCCGCTCTGTTGGAAAACAACCAGACGCCGGAAGGCATTCGCATTCCTGAGTGTCTGCAGCCTTACACGGGCTTCGACATGATAAAATAACCAATCACACGGGGGCGGCAAGCGGGCAAAACTGTCTCGCAGCCGCCTCCGCAATCCATATTATACCAAAACATCACGGCGATGGCGCAGAGTTACGTAAGCAAGGAAGAGAAGAAGATACCTATATCCGACCCGAGCGGCAAATGGTCGGACATGACACTGCTTCCTGAATGGGAAGAGGAGTTCTACAATGTCTATACGGCCCGCAAGCATGGCAAATGGGTCATGCTCAAGGCTCTGAAGGAGCGTTACCGCAACGACGCCAAATGCCGCGAGATGCTCGACCGGGAGTTCGACACGCGCTATAACCTGGCTCACCCCAACATCGTCATGGTCAACGACCTGGAGGAGGTGCCGGGAATTGGCCGCGCCATAATCACCGACGACGTTTACGGCTACTCGCTGCGCCGCATGATCGACGAGAAACGGCTCACGCCGCGTATCCTCAACCGGCTGCAGACGCAGCTCATTGACGCCATGGAGTATATCCAGGAAAACCATCTGGTGCATTACCCCATTACGGCCGAAAATATAATCTTTACGGAATACAACGAGAATCTGAAGCTGATAAATGTGGGCTACGACCAGGCGTCGCACCTCACGCATCAGGACACGGAAGAGGATCTGCGCAGCTACGGTCTGGTGCTCGGGGAGGTGCTCGACCATCTGCCGGCCAAGATGCCGCGTCTGCGCCGCATCGCCAACAAGGCTGCCGAAGGGGGCTACAACACTGTTACTGACCTGCAGTTGGCTGTGGAGAAGCGGTCGTCGGCGCAGCTGTATCTCTTCCTGATTGCAACCATTGCGGTGGCCGTGGTGCTGATGCTTGCTTTTGCTTATTTTTTTAAATAGATGATGCTGACGTTATGATTGAGGTAAAAGCTATCGGCACCGGGCGCCGCGCTCTCCTGGAGTTTGTGAAGTTTCCCATATGGCTCTACAAGGGAAATGAGTATTATGTGCCGCCGCTGGTGCTCGACGAGGTGGAGACGCTGAACCCGGCCAAGAACCCGGCGTTCGAGTTCTGCGAGGCGGAGTATTTCATGGCCTTCAAGGACGGTAAACCGGCAGGGCGCATCGCGGCAATCATCAACCGGCAGGTCAACGAGCGCACGGGGGTGAAGGCGGCTCGGTTCGGCTTCTTCGACTTCATCGACGATGCTGAGGTCTGCGCGGCGCTTTTGGAGGCTGCCGAGCAATGGACCCGCAAAAAGGGTATGGTGGAGATTTTAGGCCCGTTGGGCTTCACCGACCTCGACCGCGAGGGGCTGCTGACGTTCGGCTTCGACGAGCTGAGCACTATGGCCACAAACTACAATTATCCGTATTACGAGGGGCATGTGCTCAAGGCAGGCTATGAGCCTGATACGGAGTGGCTGGAGTTTGTGATGGATGTGCCGGACGCCATCCCGGAGAAGATGATGCGGGTGGCCGACATCGTGAAACGGCGCTTCGGACTGAAAATAAAGAAATATAAGGATAAACAGGCCATAAAACGCGACTATGGCCGGGCGCTGTTTGAGCTAATCAATGAGACGTACGACAAGCTCTATGGCTATTCGCCGCTCACAGACCGCCAGATTGAGGCTTATATAAAGGAGTATCTGGGTCTGCTGGACCTGGACCTGGTGAGTCTGATTGTTGACAAGGATGAACAGCTTGTGGGTGTGGGCATCTCCATGCCGTCGCTGAGCCGCGGTCTGCAGCGCAGCAGGGGCAAGCTGCTGCCGTTCGGGTGGATTCCGCTGCTGAAGGGCTTGCGCGGCCACAACGACCGGGTAGACCTGATGCTGGTGGGCATAAAGCCGGAATATCAGGGCAAAGGGGTGAACGCGCTGCTGTTTCAGGACCTGATTCCGGAATATCAGAAGCGGGGCTTCAAATGGGCGGAATCAAACCCGGAGCTGGCCGAGAACGCCTCCGTGCAAGAGCAATGGAAATATTTTACCTCGCGGCAGCACCGACGCCGCAAAGCCTACCGGAAGCAGCTTGGGTAAGTAAGCGCCGAGCGGCCTGATCGGGCAGGCGCTCAGCAGCAAAGGTAAACAATATAGACAATGTAGCCGAGGGTTAGCAATGCGCCTTCGGCTCTGTTGATTACACGCTTCCCGAAGAAACAGCCGAAGAGCCAGAAGAGCAGCGATGCTCCGGTGAGTGTGAGCAGGTCCACGGCGCCGATGTCGCCGAAGGGGAGAGGCCGCACAAGCGCCGAGGTCCCCAGCACCAGGAAGGCGTTGAAGAGGCAGCTGCCGATGACGTTGCCC
>FR897862.1:0-2061 GCA_000437495.1 Prevotella sp. CAG:485 | reverse complement strand
CTGCCGATGACGTTGCCCACGGCGATGCCGGTCTTGCCTTTGCGTGCCGCCACCACGGAGGCGGCGAGTTCGGGCAGCGAGGTGCCGGCGGCCACTATGGTGAGGCCGATGATGTCTTCGCTGACGCCGAAGGCTGAGGCGAGTCCCGATGCTCCGCGCACAAAGATGTTTCCACCGGAGATGAGCATTGCCAGGCCGCCGACGACCCACAGCAGGGCTTTCCACAGCTTCATGGCAGGGATGGCCTGTGCGGCTTTCTCTTCCTGCGGGGGCCCGGCGGCACTGACGCTGCTGCGGCAGGCCCGCGAAAAGGTGTAATGCAGAAAGATGGCAAAGAAGAGTATGAGCAACAGGGCGTCCGTGCGGTTCACCTCAGGGGCTCCGGCCACGCCGAGCCATGCGCTGCCGCCTATTGCCAGCAGAGCCGCGCTGCTGAGCAGCACAAGGGGTATGTCGTTGGCCAACAGCGACTTCTCCACGCGGACGGGATGGCACAGGGCCACTACGCCGATGATGCATAGGAGGTTGAAGATGTTGGAGCCTACCACATTGCCGACAGCGAGGCCGGCGCTTCCCCCGATGGCCGAGAGGACGCTGATGGCCAGCTCGGGCGCCGAGGTGCCGAAGGCCACTACGGTGAGTCCTACAACCAGGTCTGACACACCCCAACGTCTGGCAAGCGCCGACGCGCCGTCGGTGAGGGCGTTGGCGCCGACAAGAATAAGCGCCAGCCCCGAGACAAGAAACAGCAGATTGAGTAACATGGCTATATTTTCTTTGCTGCAAAGGTAATGCCAATTGCCGAAAGAGGCAAGAAATGGAGGGGAAGGAAGGGAAAATTAAGGAATCTAAGGAGTTTAAGGAGATTGGGGAGGAGAGGGAGGAGAGGGAGGAGAGGGAAACCGGGAGACGCACGGACGGCGCCCCCCGGTCAAATCAGGATCGCCCGGTCCGGGAGTTATTTAATTATAATCTTTTTTGACTTGCCGCCTTTTTTCTCTATGTACATGCCGCATGCGGTGGGGCGGACAAACCGGGGATACCCCCAGCTGTGCATCACGCCGTTGGCGTCTGAATAATGAGGCTGCATGAGTGTGCGCACGCCCACGGTTTTGAGTTCATTGCCGTCGAGGCGGTAGAAGAGCGATGAAATGCAGGCGTTGTTTCCGTAGCAGTTTCCGCTGAGCGAGCCCCAGATGTCGAACGGGCCGCTGTAGTCGGCGGGCACATAAAGCTCGTAGGAGTCGGCCCGGCATTCGGAGTTGAAGGCGCTGGTGGACAGAGACGCCATCCATTGGCCGCCGATATACACCAGAAACCGGGCCATTGCCTTGTTGTTGACTTTTCCCAGCTTGTTGAGATGGGCCAGGAAAGCCTTGTAGAACGGCGTCTGCGCAAAGGTGCCCTCCACTTTGTGCCAGCCGCTGCCGGCAGCCGGTCTCAGGCCTGTTTTTGCGAAATCCACGGGCTGCAGCAGCACCACGCTCCCCTTTACTGTGGCGATGAATGAGAGAATGGAGACCGAGAGGGCCGAAGTCTGCACGTTTGTGTGGATTGTGGAGCATACTTCCATGGCGGCGAAGTTGGAGTGCATCAGCACCTGGGCGGCACCCTTATGCACCACAAAAAGCTCGTATGAGGAGCCTATGTTGGCATTGGAAGTGTCGCCGCCGACAGGCCATTTGAGCTTTTCGCCCTCACTGTTCACACGGTCTACGGCGATACTGTGGCTGAAGGCTGACAAATCGAACGTCAGGGTAACGTCGCCGCTGACCTGCGTGTCCTCGATGGTGCCGTAGTAATAATGGGCGGCATCGTTGCCTTTGGCGAGATAGATTGCGGTGTATTTGCCCTGCGGCACCGAAACGGAGTAGCTTCCGCCGGAGGCTGAGGCGGGATAGGCGGTGCCGTCTTCGGCCACCAGACCGATGGCGTACACTTCGTCGACACCGGCGTTGTTGATGCTGCTGATGGTGACTGTGGCGGCCGAGGTCATTGACCCGGCATCCCGGGCCGGAGTGTTCCACTTCAGAGAGGCGGGCGCCGGTGCCTCTGTTGCAC
>FR897861.1:7240-13023 GCA_000437495.1 Prevotella sp. CAG:485 | reverse complement strand
GATAGCTCTGCCACGGAATTACGCCGCTTCCCCGGGAATTTGGGTATTTCAGGGCCTCTGAAAGGGGCTTTTTTACTGATTTTTAGCCTCCTGAGCCGCTTTGCGGTAAGCGCGTAAGCCTACACCGGTGAAGCGCTTGAAGTTGTAGTCGAAGGTGTTGCGCGAGGCAAAGCCCACGGATTCCGCTATTCCCTCGGCCGAATAACCGGCGTACTGCGGCAGCTCCATGCGGCGGCAAAATTCCATGATGCGGGCCTTGTTTATCAGCGTGGAGAAATTGCAGTTATAGCGTTCGTGAATCACCTGCGACACAGCCTTTGAATTTCTGCCTGCCATTTCAGCAAACCCGGCCAACGACAAATCAGGCGAATAGATGGCATCGGAGGCCATTATGCGCTCTATGGCGTCGGCAATCTCCTGCTTGTCTGCGTCGTCTAGACCGGAGCTCTCATATTTCACCGTTGACTCAGTGCGGCGGGTGGATTCAGAGAGCAGCTTGTCGTGCTTCTTCTTCACATCTTCAGCGTCGGCAATAAGACGCTGAATGCGTTCGTAGAGCAGGTTGGAGTGATTGCGCAGACGCCGGTTCTTCGCCCTCAGCACCAACAGGAAGATGATTACCACCACAACAACAAACACGGAGGCCGCGAAAGCCCATGTCGACACCTTTGCCCTCCAGGCATTGTCGCGCAACGTGTTCTGCATCTCGCGCCGCTCCTTCATATACTCAAGCTGCGAAAGGTCGTAAGCCACCATATACGACTGCAGCGAATCGTAGAGAGCGTTGACATGCCCGGCAATGCGCTCTGCCTGCGCCGCATTGCCCATCCTTTCGTAAGCCCGCTGACGGAGCGATAGAATGCCAGACGGATGTCTTTGAGGTCGAGCCGGTAAGTGAGGCGTTCGGCCTCGTCGAGCGTTTTCAGAGCGGCGGCGCAGTCGCCGGCTTCTATCTGGAATTCCGCTTTGTCTTTCATATAAGCCGAGCGAGTGCGCTGCGTGGCCGGAATCTGCGGCAAAACCCTCAGCATAGAGTCGTAGATGGCCACAGCCTCCGTATATCGGCCGTTTCCTGAAGTCTCGGCGGCATTGAGCATCAGCACAGCCAATTGCGGATAAAAGTCGCTATGCCGGGCCGCATACCTCTCCATGACATTCTTCTCGGGCTGCATCTGCGCCATTCGGCGGCTCTGGCGCGAAGCCGTTATCATATTGCCGAAAGCACGATAGGCCGTTTCGCCGTCATCGGTCTGAAGAGCCCCGCGATATGCCCGCCGTCCGTAGTCAATGACACGGTCGTAGAACTTGGCCTTCTCCGTGTGCGCCGCCAACACCACATAGAAGGCACTGTAATACATATTGAGCTTATAGTCGGGCAAATCAAGGTTGCGCACAATCTCGTCGGCAAGCGACAAATCTTCGAAAGCCCCCGTATAATCGCCGTGGCGCATATTGACCTCGAAACTGCCGTATATGCCGTTGAGACAATCTTCCCTTTCTGCGTCGGAGAGCGCCGTGTTGTATTGCGTTGACAGCTTGTGGTAATATACCCTGGCCGAATCCATGTTGTTGACCAGAAAGAAGCGGTTGCCCTTGTCGAGCAGACTACGGGCGGCTTGCTTGCGCTTTTCAATCAGCGCTTTGTTGTTGGCCGACGAACCGGCCGCAGCCGACAGCGGCAGCGACATACACACTGCTGCCACCAGCCACCACAGCGCCGAGCACCTTGCCGCCGGATGGCGGCAACACAACAACTTATGAGGCTTCAGCGCCGAGTGTCACATTGCTGTTTTACGGTTATTTTATGCCGGTAGTTCAACACCAAATCAAGCTTCCGACTCACACTTGCGGACTGTTATGCCGCGTTGTGGGTATCTTTTCCGCAAAGTTATCAAAACTATTCCACTTTACAAAAATGCTCCATGTCCGGACGACGCGACGTCCCCGGGGAGGCGCAGGATCGGTATGACGATTTACAGCACTTAAAATTGTAAGGAGCGGCGGGCGGCAAGGTATTTGTTGTAACGGGCGGCCATGTCGGCGTCGAAATGGTCGAGACGCAAAGCGTTCAGATTGTCTTCCAGGTCGTGGAGCTTAACCACGCGTCCCAGCGGATTCTGTTTGGCGCGTTCCACGAACTCCTCATAGCTCTCGCCGGGGCGTTTGGTGACTGACAGAATGCCGTCAACAACCTCTTGCGGGAAGCCCTCGGCAAGAAGGTCCTCTGCCGTAACGCCGCAGTCCTCAATCACATCATGCAGCAGTGCCACCATTTTCTGCTCGGCGGTGGCGCAGCGCATTGCCACGCGCATGGGATGCTGGAAATATGCTTCGCCAACTTTGTCGCGTTGGCCCGAATGTTTGCTAACGCAGATAAGTGCGGCCTTGTCAAGAAGTTTTGCAGCCTGTTCTTTCTCCATTGTTCAAGAGTTGTTTATGCACGCCAAGTTAAAAGCAATTTGGCAGAAACCATGCGCAAAGATATAAAAATTTCCCCATATACTCCCGAATTTTTTTATCCCTTTGCGTATTGATTCTTCGAAAGGGAACGAGATAATTTAACCGCCAACCTCTGCGCCAAAAGGGAGCGAAAGGGGGTTATGCTTGCTTGCGGAATTGCTGAGGGGTGAGGCCGGTGGCTTTACGGAAGAGCTGACTGAAGTAAGGAGGATTGTCTATGCCGCACTGCATGGCGATGTCGGCAACAGGATAATCGGTGCTGAGGAGCAGCTCCTTAGCCCGCGATATGCGAATATCGAGCACGAGTTCTGTCAGCGTTCGGCCGGTGATTGCCTTGAGTTTGCGGCCGAGCTGAGCCCGGCAGAGGAACATGTCGGAAGCAAGGTCTGCGTAGCTTATCTTTCCGTCGGCCATCTGCCTGTATACCAGCCCGGTGAATTTGTCATAAAATTCGCGGTCGCGCTCCGAGAGGGGTGTGGCCTCTGAGCCGTTGGCACTTTCGGAGGTTTCGGAAGGTGCCGGCAGCATGGCCATAAACTTTTCTTGCAGCAGCCTGCGTTGCTCAAGGAGCTTTTCAACGCGGATGTTGAGCTCGTCGGCATGAAAGGGCTTCTCGAGGTATGCGTCAGCGCCTGCATTCAGACCGCGCATGCGGTCCTCGTGGGTGGCTTTGGCGGTGACGATAATCACGGGGATATGGTTGAGCAGCGCAGAACGGCGGATATGTTCGGTAAGCTCAAACCCGTCCATCTCTGGCATCATAACGTCGGTGATGATGACGTCGGGCACCAGCGTCTCGGCTTTTTCCAGACCCTCTTGGCCGTTTGTGGCGAAGAAATATTGATAGTCGGGATTGAGTTGTTTCTTGATATACCGAGCCACATCGGGTGTGTCTTCCACAATGAGAATACGCACTCCTTCCTCCGCGTCATCGTCGGTCGGGTTGTCGGTTGCAGGCGCAGCTTCGGACACAGTGTTTGAGCTCAGCTGGTAGTTGTCAGGCGTGAAAGTGCCGTCTACCCGGGCATCGCTCTTCAGGGGAATACTGACGGTGAAAGTAGAGCCTTTGTCCGGTTCCGAATCCACCTTCACGCTTCCCTTCATGGCCTTCACTGAGAGGCTTACGAGCGATAACCCCACACCGGTGCCATGGTTGCGGTTGCGCCCCTCTACCTGATAGAATGGCTCGAATATCTTCTCACATTGTTCGGCAGTCATGCCAATGCCGTCGTCGTGCACGGTGAGCAGCAGATTGCCGCCGTCGACGGTGGTCTCAACCTTTACCACACTGTCGGGATTGGAGAATTTTATTGAGTTGGAGAGGAGGTTCTGCACAATCCGCTCCATATAGTCGGGGATGAAGTCCATGTCAATGGTTGCCGGCTTGGAGACATATTCCACTTTCACGTTGCGGTCGATGCCGTAGAAAGCGGTGGCTTCGCAAATCATGCGTATGAACCCGGTTATGTTGCCGTGGCGAAAAGCCGGCGCCTCGACATGGCCCGACGAGAGTCTGGAGATGTCGAGCAGCCGGTTAATGAGGTTGAGCAGACACTGCTCGTGTCGTTTTATGGTGTTGAGGTCCTCCTGAAGCGCGGGATTGTCTACGGCAAAGCGCGAGGCGTCGTTGGCGGCTCCGCGAATCACGGTGAGAGGAGTGCGGAACTCGTGGGTAATGTTGGTAAAGAAGTTAGTGCGGCTGCGTTCCGACCGGCGCAATATATCGTTGCGCTGCTTGCGCAGACGGGTGAGCTTTACCAGCAGCAGGATGGCAACAGCGGCAAGCAACAGTATTGCCGTGGCTGTCCAGATAATGGTGCGTTTCATCCGCTGCTCATACGCCAGCGATTCCTGCAACAGTGCGTTACGGTCTTTCAGCGACTCGTTTCTGTATTGGGCGTCATATTCGCTCATAGCCTCCTGCATCTCCTTGTGGTAGATTGAGTCCTTGAGTACTGAAAACCGTTCCAGATGCTCCATGGCGGCACGCGGATTGCTTTCTTTAAGAGCCAGATAGAGGCCCTGCCGGGTTTTGCTTTCGTTGAAGAAGTCGCCGCTTTGCCTGAAGAAACTGAGGGCGCGGGTGTAATAGTCGCGCGCGGCTGACAGGTCGCCGTTCTTGAGGGCTATGCTACCGAGTTGGTTGCAAGCTATACTGTACGACTGGCGGTTGCCCGATTTCTCGAGTTCGGGAAGCGCTTTGAGCAGGTTGGAGCGTGCGTCGGCGAGCAATCCCATCTCAATCTGCACGGCTGCCATCTGGCACAGGCGTATGGCAGCTTTGTCGCGCCGGCCGCGACGCTTTTCGAGTTCGTAAGCCTCCTTGGCATAAGAGAGGGCTTTGCTGTTTTCGCCGAGATTCTGGAAGATTTCAGACGCAATACCCATCTGTATGGCCATGCGCGTGGAGTCTTTGGCGGCGGTGGAATTTTCTATGGCCTTGAGGATATATGGCTTGGCTTCCTCGGGTCGTTTTGAAGAGAGATAAATGCCGGCGATGTTGCTCAGGCTGCTGCTGATATTGCTGCGGTCGCCCTTTTTTCTGTCGATTGCAAGTACTTCCTTGGCATAGCTGATGGCGTTGGCATAGTCGGAGATGCGGGTATAAGCCACCGAGAGATAACTCATGCAGTCGGCCACTCTCTCAGTGTCGTGGCTTCCCTGCAATATTTGCAGCGCCAGATTGGAATAGTATATGCTGCGTTTGAAGTCCTGGTCGTAAAAATAATATTGGCCGGCTGTGGACCACACTTCGGCGCGGATGGAGTCTGCCGGCCAGTGTGCGGGAATGGAGAACGGCTCATCAAGAAATTCCTCCTTTTCCAACTGTCTGAACAAGTTTTTAGCTATGGCTCGCTGCCGATTGGGCTGAGCCTGATCAAACTGTTGCAACAGGGCATCAACCTTCTCCGTGGTGCTGGCTTTGTTGAAATTGAACAAGCCAACAGTCAGAGTAATGAAGATAGCGATATAATACTTGAAATGGGCTTTCATTCGTCAGGGTCGTTTTAACCGGCAAATATAGGCATAATTTTCATGTGGCGATGTCAATTGAGGAACATCCTGCCATAAAAAACACCCGACATGCTGAAATGCCGGGTGCCGGTTTGTTGCCTTCAGGTGCTTACGGGTTGTATACGTCGCCGGTTTTCAGAGGGTCGCCTACTTCGCTTGAAACGAGGACGAACCTTTTCACGCTGCCCCATTTCGAGGCATTGTCAGGAGCCACCCAACCGCTTACCAATTGGTGATTTGTATCCGTGCTGCTTGAAAGCATATTGTTGAATACAACCTTATTCTCATTGTCGAGACAGAGCACACGG
>FR897861.1:0-7233 GCA_000437495.1 Prevotella sp. CAG:485 | reverse complement strand
TGTCGAGACAGAGCACTCGGCAATCTGCCAAACTCTTGTCGAAGTCGGCCTTGACAACCACCTTGATTGAGTTGTCGCCGGGGCGCCAGTCTTCGAATTTCACGTTTGAGAGCTTTATCTCCACACCGGGAGCCACCTCTATTTCTGCGGGTTTACCGTTTGTTTCCTCGCAGAGAGGCTTGGCTTTGTCCAGGAATTCCATTCTCTGAGCTTGGGTCATTGCGTCATCGTCCTTCGGCAGGTCTTTTACAATCTCAGCGGCGGCTTCAAAGGGTGTCTGCTGCACTTCCTCGGCAGCTTGCTGTGTTTCTGCCGCACTGTTGTCGGCGCTTTTAGAACCTCCTGAGCAAGCTGCCATAAAGCCCGTGAGAGCGAGGCAAGATGCAGCTGCCAGAAGTTTTCTGAATCTTTTCTTCATACTTTTTATTTGTGTTATGATAAAACTGTTTTTTACGTTGTATTGCCTCTTTAATGGGCTGAAAGAGGTGCAAAATGGCAGGTAAAGAGCCAAAGATGCTACCTATTTACTTGAGAGGCTGCGCCATATTGCCCACCGGCGTCTGAATGCGATAGTTGTTGCCTTTGACACCTCTTGTAAGGCCGGTTTCAAGGACATAGCTCTTGCCCTGATATTCAACAATGATATATACAGCGGTCTGCTCGCCGTTTTTCCTGTATGGCCATTCGTGAGATTTCAGGTCAAACCATTTGCCATTTTTGAAAAGCACTTTCTTATAGTACACCCCGGCGTATGCCTTGGCGGCTTTCTCTGCCTCTTTCTGCACTGCTGCACTCACTGTTACGCCCTTGGGCATGGCAACCGCGTTGCCCGGATTTTTCGGTATCCAGTCGGGTCTTAAATCGGGATTAACATAAGACGTTATGAACGCCTGTTCTATTTTCCAGTTTTTAGAGCCGTCGTTCTTTGCCGCAAGTTTGCGATAACGGGTGTCGTCTTCGTTGAAATCCTTGTGATTGGGAAGACAGTTTTCGAGGATGTTTTTGCCAATGAGAAGCTGGAAATATGCCGCATAAGGGTCGCTTTGTGAATAGGCGTTGTCGAAATACTTCTCAGCCCAGCTCAGCATGGAGTCATACGATGCCAGCTCATTGGCGAGTTCATCGGCCTGACGCCTGCGTTCCTTTCTCTGAGTGTAGAAATTCTTGGGCAGGATATTGCCGTCTTCGGTGGTGAAATCATCTTTGAGTGCATATCTCATCTGGCTGAAAGGCATGTTGTTGAGATAGGTATCGGCATACAGGTAATAGAGCAGAGCCTGGTCTGATGTGGGGTCTGCTATGTACTGGGTTTGATATGCATTGAGGAACATTTCGTCGGCAGGCACCACCATGCCGTCGGCCACTTCGCCCCACATATCAAGCGTCTTCTTATGGTCAATGTCTGAGGACATCTGCAGCTTGAAAACGGAGAGGAACGCGTTGAGGATACGGTTTTGGCTGTCGTCGTCAAGCACCCAGTAATACTTGTTGTTCTCGTCGTAATAAGGCTGATAATTGGCTGTAAAATCGGCCATATTCTCGTATGCGCCGTGGAGCTGTCCTACAGATTTGTTGAATCCTTTCCACACCTCTGCCGACGTGGCGTTGGGGTCTTTGGCCCGGGCTTCCGCGCCGGGAGTGTAGTTCTTTTTCCAGTCAAAGGCAGAACCTGTTTTGCCGTCATTTGAGCTGCCTGCTTCTCCGGCGTTTATGCCTGCCTTTTCGGCAACTTTCTTCTTGCCTTTCTTTGCAGCCTTGTTCACTGTGCTTTCTATTGCCTCACCGGTTTTGTCAACCGCATTGTTCACGGTCTTGTTGATGGTCTGATCCACCTTCTGTTCCACTTTCTGTTTGGCTTTCTCTTTCAGCTTCTTGCCGATGCCGCCAAACTGCGCGTATGCCGCCGGCGATCCGAGAAGCAAGGCCGCCGCAACGGCCATTTGCAGTAGATTCTTCATAAGTCTATGTTATTAAGTTGTTTGTTTTCTGTATTATGCTGTATTTTAGAAGCAAATTGAACACATTCTTGCTACGTTGATGTTAATTGCGAAACATGGCTGGTCAGGCGGTCTTACCATTCGGAGGAAGCTCCGCCACCGCCTGATGAGCCGCCGCTGAAGTCGCCGCCCGACGAAGAGCTACTGCCGCCGCCTGAGTAATTATCGTCATCGGTATCGGCATCGTTGCCGCCGGTACTTTTCATTTTGGCGGCGAAGACTATAAAGGAGAGGATTCCGTCGAGACTCCATTTCTTCAGCCTTCCTATGGTATAGTTTTCCTGAGCCGAGTGTCCGCAGGCATCGCAGGAATATCTGCGCACTCCTTTACCCTCTTGCTTGTATCGCGGTGCTTTTGTCACCACATCAAACGTGAGGTGATATTTCTGCCTGCCACATTCAGGACATTTAAGATATTTTATTCTCTTAGCCGGCGGTTTGGGACCCTTTTTGAAGCGCTCGCGGCGTGGAGTGTAGATTTTCGGCACAATTACAATCAACAGAATAAGCAACAGAATTACTCCAAGAGTCCAATAACCTGCTGCAACATCTTCATCCTTATGTGCCACTTTGCGATTTTGGCGGTCAAGTGAACTCGCTGCTGACGGTACGGAGGTATATTCCGACATAATTTCCGCAGTATTCGCGGGATTGGTCAGGATAGAGTCAATTACAAGCGTGGCTGAATCAACGGCGACGTCAAACTTCTCGGCCGCCATTTGGGGATTGACAAGACTGTGCAGGATTCGGGAGCAGGTTGCGTCGGGGAGTACACCCTCCACACCATAGCCTGTGTGGATTCGGGCCTTGTGTTGGTCGGTGGCTATAACCAACAGCAGCCCGTTGTCCAAATCCTTCTTGCCGATGCCGAGGCTCTCGAAGGTCTGTTGCGACCAGTCTTCAATGGTGAGGTTGCCTGTAGCAGACACAACTGCCACCACAACCTCGGCCGTGGTTTTGTGCATGAGAGTTCGCAGCCGGGTGTTTACCTTGTCTACGGTGGTGTCGGCAAGCTGATGTTCGGGGTCATAGACAAAGCCGGTAATTTTGGCCGGTATCTGAGCTGCAACCTTCTCTTCTTCGCCGCCGCCCGAAAGGCAGGCTATGCCAATGACTATGGCTATGACTGCAAGGCCAAACCACAACGTCACCTCAAGCACATCCTTCAGCTTAACTTTTTGATTCTTCTTGCCTTGCTTAGTCATTGATGTCGGTTGTTATCTCGTTCATCTTTACTCTTTTCTTTAATCAAGGAATATCCCAAAGCTGCACACTGCCGTCCATGCCGCTGAGCATCACCGCTTTCCATACCGGATGACCGAGCATGTCTATGTATGAAACGGCATACATAGGAGTGTCGCCATGGAAAGGCATGAACACATTGAAGTTCTCCAAAGCCTTCAGCCGGTCGCATCCGCCCATCGAGGTCTTATTGCAGGTCATCGTGCCGTTGTCGGTATAATTGATGTCTGACAGACGCCATACCCTGAAATCCGAGACATCGGTGGATGTGGTGAAATTCACCGTATCTCCATCCTGAAAGGCTGTTACGGGGCGCAAAGTCTCGAATGGTGTCAGCTGTATATATATTGTCTGGTTGGCGAGATCCTTTTCATTGAGGTTCCAATCCTGCCATTCCCAGTTGAGTCTGGAGGCTTTTTCCGGGTCTGCGCCGGGCAGGTAGCTGTGATAGAAGACATGGTCGCCGGCTTCGTTCAGACCCGTAAAGTTGTAATGGTCGCAGGCAATTTGCGGTGTCTCATTCGGCAAATAGCGATATTGGGCACAGATGGAGCATGAGGCACTTGCCGCCCCCAGTTCGAGGAATGAGTCGCCCGGCCACATCAGATACCACGCGTCGCGATAACCGGCGTCGATGAGGTTCCGGGCTTTGCCGTTGCGGATGTTGTACAGTGCCACAATCATATTTCCCTGTCCGCCGTCAATGTGGTTGGTAATTATACCGATAAGCAGCACATTGTCGCCGTTGATATCCCGGATAGCCCAGCCGAGTTCGTGTAGCCACTTGCCGGACTCTCCTTCAACCTCTGTTGTAATGATGCTTGAGAGACCCGTCCATCCATCGTTGTCGTCAGGAGCCCTGCCGCCGGATATGATGTCGGCAGCTTTTTCGATTATAGGGTAATAGATGCTCATGGTGTCTGTGCCTGCATCCGTATGCGCTTTGTCGGCCACAGCGCATGCGCCCATGGCATTGGCTGTGGAGCAACCGTGAAGAAAGAGAGCAAGCAATGCGATGACAGCAATTGCAAACAGCTCTTTGAAGCGGAGAATGAATCCAAAGACCTTTCTCATGAGGTCTTAATTATGCGTATTTGAGCCATTGTCTTGAGCCTTTGCCGCTTCTTCTTCGGCGGCACGCTGCTCGCGGACGCTGACATACGGTTTCTTGCCAAACCAGCGGCGCAGCGTGTCCTTGAAGTTGAAGAAGGTTTTGATTTCGCCGAGCACGGGTATGTTATACCATTTGTAGATGAGCCAGTCGGAGACCTCGTCGGGAAGAGCGTTGATGAGCCACCCGCGTGCGCGGTTGCGCAACTGCTGCTTGCCAATATTCACAGCCGAATTAGCCGCCATGCTGCCTGCCAGACCGGCGTACAATCCTTTCTTGCCGCCCATGCCGACGCCTGTCTTGACGTGGCGGCTGTTTTTGGTGAAGAGGTCGGTGTATTCCTTATTCAATGGCGACTGCGCCAGCCGTGTCTCGAACTCACCCTGGTCGGCACATTCGGCCGTCAAGGCACGCATCTTGTCGAAGAGAGCTTCTGCCTCAGCCTTGTTCTTTTCCGGAAGGTTGAAATAGTCATACAGCGCACTGCGGCGCACCGCAATCCACTCCTCACGGTCCGTCGGGGCCTTCGCTATATTGTCATTGTTGTTCTTTGCGTCCATATTTAATATGCTGATTTTTCGTTATATCCGGCCGCTCTTAAGCCGTTCTTTTCTGTATCCTTCCGGCGTCACCCCGGTGGCTTTCTTGAATACCACGCCGAAGTAAGAAGGCGTATTCATGCCGCAATGCTCGGCTATGAGGTTTGCCGGATAGGTAGTGCCGCTGAGCAGAGCCTTGGCCATGGTTATGCGCAGGCTCAGCAGAAATGCCGTGATTGTCATTCCGGTGAGGAAGCGTATCCGGCGGTTGAGATGCGGCCGCGATGCTCCCATTTTTTCTGCGAATTCAGCGTATGAAATCTTGCCGTGATACATTTGCTTCAGGGCGTAACGGATGCAATTGTCGAGAAACCGACGATTCCTTGCAGTGGAGATTTCAGACGGTATTGCATCGACCAAACTTTGCAGTTTTCCGGCCATTGACCACACACAATCCTGAAAGTTCCCGAGCCTCTCATTGGCGGGAATGTACTGCATGAGGTCTGTCAGAAATGCGATATAGTCCATCGGGAAATTATTTCCCACAAAATTATACTCAATAACAGCAAGCCAATGTCAATAGCGGAACAGGAAATGTCAAACGCGTAACATTGCTGCCGTAAAATGTTGATTTTTTGCAATTTAAATCCTATAAAGTCAGCCTTTTGACATTGTTTGTCCCCGTATTTATATCCGCAACGCCGGGTCTTCAGATAACTTTGCCACATCAAAAATAATCAGCTAAAACACTCCATTAAATGAAAGGAAACAAACTCTTTATTGCCGCTCTGTGCGCTGTCGGCACAGTGTTGTGCGTTGCCACCTCATGCAGCAATGATGATGACCCTAACAGCCCTGTGTGGAACGGCATCAAGTCGCCCGATGACGCCAAAGTCTTTAGCACAATAAAAGGCGACTTCGACATCACCGACCCCCACCCGGGCAGCACAGTCTCCGTTACCCTCAGTGCCTTTCCCGGCTCGCTACGCTCATTCCTCTATTTACAGGAACATATCGGTACTCACCCCGTCGGCGCGGCCATACTACCACTTGTGGGCATGGAAGTCTACTATCAGCGCGGGTCTAAGATTGGCCTGGAGTGCATCAAATCGGCATGCACCGCATCGACCTTCACCGACCGTCTGCAGCAGCGTCTGCTCGATATGTACAAAGGCACCGACGCCAACTGCTTCCGCCCCTATCAGGTGGCGGCATTTCTGAAAGGAGCTTCTCCCGACAACGGCTATAACCCCACGCGCCCCTACACTTTTGAACTAACATATCAGGGCAGTGAGAAGTCAGAGCTGCTTGGTGGCACCGTCTACACCTTCCGTCTGAAATACTCCGGCTCCGAGACGTCGAAAGACGTTCAGATTCAGACGGTGCGACCCGCCGGACAGCCTTACTACATTGCCAGCAGCTGGTCGAGTTGCTACGTTTACGTTAAGCAAATCTCTGTCGGCCAGACCTTCCATGGTCTCGACTAACCCCAGGCTTCCGAATTGACCGCACCCATCTCCCGTAAAGTTTATATTACTGTCCGCTAAACCGCAAAAAGCCGGAGCTAAGTTCTTGGAAGACAGGATTTAGCTCTTTTTTTATTTGAGGACAAGCCCCCTTAGTCGTTTTTGGGGTCGCCGGGAGGTGATTCACAGGCCACAGCAAGCAGTCGTTTAAGGTCGGCATCAGGTGCATTTAAGAAAGCGGTGAGATTCATGTAGTAAAATTTTTTTATACCTTTGCATATGGATTCTTCAAAAGGAAACGAGATTATAATATATCAGCCTGACGAGACTATGAAGCTTAAAGTACGCCTCGAAAACGAAACTGTGTGGCTCACTCAGGCACAAATGGCAGAACTCTTTCAGTCTACCAGAAACAACATCACACTTCATATAAGGAATATATTCAAAGAAGGGGAGTTGGAAGAGAATTCAGTATGTAAGGAATCTTTACTAACTGCCGCCGATGGCAAAGCATATCGGACCAAGTTCTATAATCTTGATGTCATCATATCAGTCGGTTATAGAGTTAAGTCGGTGCGTGGCACTCAGTTCCGCCAGTGGGCAAATAAGG
This sequence comes from Prevotella sp. CAG:485, assembly GCA_000437495.1. GTDB lineage: Bacteria > Bacteroidota > Bacteroidia > Bacteroidales > Muribaculaceae > Lepagella. The sequence continues at coordinate 268 of FR897861.1, read as the reverse complement.
TGCTGAAGGATTATCTCCTGCGTGGATATTCTGTGAATCAGCGACTTATGCAGATGGAGGACCGCATTGACAGACGCTTGTCAGAGCACGACAGGCATCTGTTGAGGTTGGATGAAAAGGTCGATTTCTTTGTGAGAACTTCTTTGCCTCCCAAGGAAGGAATTCTGTTTCAAGGTCAGATATTCGATGCTAATATGATTATTTCTCGGCTCGTGGAAAGTGCAAAGAAGCGCATAATTTGGGGCAGCGGTGTAATTCCGTGGCAGGG
>FR897860.1:22484-49524 GCA_000437495.1 Prevotella sp. CAG:485 | reverse complement strand
AATCAGTTAGCTATTTTCTGAGTAACCCGAATTAGAGTTATATTTGTTTGAGAGGTTATAAACCAACGCTGTACAGAAGGCAATCTCAATTCGGGTAAGGTATCTTAGAAGCAATAATCGTAGGTCAAAATCGAAGTAATAGAGATTGACCGCATCCTCAAAAGTTGCCCCCGGGAAGTAATCATGTGTTCGGTTACTAAGATTTGGGAACGATTTCTCAAATGGGAAAAGGTAGAAGCCAAGGCGATAATATCCTATGTCAAGTAGAATCTCTCTTGCTTTATGTTCATCTTGTATGGTTAGACCTCTCTCTTTCAAAAGGTCAATCTGTTCATCTATAGTAGTTGCCGTTTTTGTCATAAAAGTATTCTAAGATGCAAATTTAACGAAATTTTCCGAGAGTTTAAACTCAAAAACGAAAATTTATTATCAATAAGGGAGAAATAAGCATACGGGCTGAAATAGGGATAATCAGTTAATGGCTAAGGAGAAGGGTGCATCGGTTCTGTGAAGGGGCAATCTTGCCCTTTCAAAAGGGCAGCATTCGCAGGGCGGTTATCTGTGCCTTTTCTTTTTGGCTAGCTGTTTTGACGCGGGGGCATATTGCTTCAGCTTTTTGGCCTGTTCGGCAGCATCTTTATATTCCCCTTTTGAGGCTGCCACGTTAAAATAGTGATATGCCTTACCCTGGTTCTTGGTCATGCCGACGCCATCGCGATACATACACGCCAACCGGTAGGCAGCTTCGATGTTGCCTTGTTCGGCAGCGCGCCAGAAGTTTTCGCCGGCTATGCGCGAGTCCTGCTGCACACCTTTCCCTTCCAGGAACAACAGCCCCGTTGCCAGCTGAGCCTTGGCGTGGCCGTTGCGGGCAGCTTTACGAAGCCAAAAGGAGGCGTCGGAGAGATTCTGCCGCACACCTATGCCGTCGCGGAACATGACCCCCAAATCATACTGCGATTCGGTGTTTTCGTGATGAGCCGCTTTGCCGAGCCATTCCAGAGCCTTCTTACTGTTACTTGCCACGCCTGTGCCATACAGATAACATAACCCGGCTCGGCGCATAGCTTCCGTGTCGCCTTTTCCGGCACGGTCAAGATACATGTTGAAGTCCTCGGCCCTCAGCACTATGTCGCCGTCGGTTGACAGCATATCTTCTTTTGCCATCAGCACAATCTCCGGCGCCGGCTTCGAGGTGGCTGCTGAAGCTGCCGCCACGGAAGCAGCGGGATTGACTGCACGTTGCACAGGTTTCTCTATCGGCGCGGATGCCGGTGTGGCATTTGCAGAAGGAGCAGGAGAAGAGGCCGGAGCTGAGGAGGGCTCTCCATCAGCTACTTTTATGTTGAAGCCTTTGTATTGCTCCACATGATAAGTCTTCTGCGGCTTCTCGTTCGGCTCAGAGGCATGATAAGCCGCATTTACAGGGCGTTGATTCTTGTTATAGCGGTTTGTTACGGCTTTTTTCGTTGTTCCGGAGGCCGACACCGTGTCATGGCGTCCCGGCTGAACCACATGTTCGCCCGACGTCAGTGAGCTTTGACCATACATCAAAAGAGCCGACGCTGTCAAAGTTGCCGTAAATAATACCTTTTTCAATTCCATTCTTTACCTATAACGATTCCCACACCCCTTTTTGTTTCCTCCTGTTGCATCATTAACCACGCCTCAATATGCGTTTTTGTCGCCGCGGAACCCGTTGAGAGCGGTCATGAAGATGATTTTTATATCGAGGAAGATATTCCAGTTGGTGATGTACCACACATCATATTGCACGCGCTTTTCCATCTGCCACAGATGTTTTGTGCCGCCGCGATAGCCGTTTACCTGAGCCCAGCCGGTGATACCGGGTTTCACGGCATGCCGAATCATATACTTGTCTATGAGCTGCATATATTCCTTTGTGTGGCTGACCATGTGGGGTCGCGGACCTACTACCGACATATTGCCGAACAAGACATTGTAGAACTGTGGCAGCTCATCGAGCGACGACCGACGCAGGAAATCGCCGACAGCTGTCTTGCGCGGGTCATTTTCCGTGGCCTGAACCTTGTCGGCATCGGCATTGACACGCATTGTGCGGAATTTATAGCACATGAAGTCCTTGCCGTGGATGCCTGTGCGCTTTTGCTTAAAGAATATCGGCCCGCGGCTGGAACATTTCACCGCTATGGCTATCGGGATGAAAATAATCGGCGAGATTATCACAAACGGCACCGCGATGCTCAAGTCAAGCAGCCGTTTCAGTATGCGGTTAAGCACCTTGGTAAGCGGCGAGAAGGTGTGAAGCATCAGAGGCATACTGCCCAGCTTTTCGGGGGTGAACTGGTCGGCGAGCATAATGTTGAACTGAGGCACATAGATAAACTCCACTCCCAATTCATCGGCCAGCGTCATCACCGACGAAATCTGATCATGGTTACGCACGTCAAGGGTGTAGTAAATCAGGTCGATGTTGTTGGTGCGCACAAACGGCTCTATATCACTGAAAGAACCGTGGAAGGCTCCCGGCATTGAGTCGAGCTTGGGCTCGTTGTCATCGAAAAATCCCATGATGCGGTAACCCAGACCGGCATCTTTCTGCAGCTCGTGATAGAGCGCTAACGCCCTGTTGCCCGCTCCCACAATGATGACGCGCCGGTAGTTGAGACCCATGCGCCGTATCTTCTTCAGCACTCTCTGGCAGATGACGCGCCAGATCGTTACCAACAGAAACACCCACAGCGCAAGCATACAACCCTGGAACAACGACACGTCGAAGATGTCGATGGCATAGAGCAGCGTTGCAAAAATGAGCATGCTCATTGCCGTGGTCTTGACAGAGAAGAGGATTGTGCTGTCGAGATACGGAATACGGTTGTTGTGTGCTTTACGGAATAAAAATTCTGATATGGCGAATGCCACGTTCAGCACCATCAGCACCCATTTGGGGTGTTGCCAGTGAGGGAAGCATACGGTCCATACCGTAATATAGAAGGCTATATTTACGGCTATAAAATCGCCCAGTACAAGGAGCGGTTTTACGAATCTACCGAACTTTATTTTGCGAGCCAAGTGCTTTTTGGGTCTAAGTATTTCTCCGGGCAGGTTGCGCGGCAGCCTCTAATCACGGCGTCGGATTGTTCGTTTGAAGCTGTACCTGTCAGATTTGTTGAAACGTATCGGAAAGAAGACAAGAGGAAGAAGTGGGAGAGGGGGCGGTGGGTGAGTGTGTCAAAAACAGTTATTCCGACACACTCCCCGGGGCTGTGGTTTTATTGCCTTGTTTGCCCGGCAAACCTTGCCGTGTTTTCGGCCTGAGCTTGGCAACCATCCTTCCGGCCTGAAGCCTGAGGACAACGCTAATAATCGGCAATCATCGCCAATTACGGGCAATCCACACAGGCCCTCTTCCCCTGATTCTCTTATTTCAGTTTCTGGTTCACAGCCGAAATCTGCTGGGCTATGATTTCAAGGTCTTCGCGGAGGCGTTTGATACGGCGTTCCATGTCGCGTACCAGGCTGCTGCCTTCCGAGCTCTTGACGTTGAAGAAGCCCATGTTGTTTTCTGCCGTGTTCAGCTCGTTCTTCTTTGCCTCGTAAGCACGCGACAGGCGTTCGCGTTCTCGAAGCAGCTTGGCCTGATCGCTGTCCATGCCGGCGAGCTGGTCCTCATAGTTCGACATGCGGGCCTGCTGGCGGTGCATATTCAGAGTCTCATAGAGCTTGTCTACAATCTGACGGTATTCGGCATACAGAGCATCTTTCTGGCGGAAAGGCACATGGCCTGTCTGGTTCCACTGTTTCTGCAGCTCGCGCACCTGATTCACTGCCTGCTGACGTTCTGTCTCGTCGAGGTCGATGTCTTTCAGAGCGGCTATGATGGCACGTTTGGCGGCCAGATTGGCATTCTCCTCCTGGCGCACAGCGGCAGTTTCCTGCTTGCGCTGACGATAGAAGTAGTTGCAGGTCTCGTTGAAGCGCTGCCATATAGCGTCGGAGTTCTTGCGGGCTACCGGGCCAATCTTCTTCCATTCGGCCTGCAGACGCGTAATCTGCTCCATGGCTTTGCGGTTATCCTCTTCCGATTCTTTCAGAGCCTCTGCCTGTTCGCACAGAGCCACCTTCTTGGCCATATTGGCTGCATAACCCTCTTTCACCTCTTTGAAGTAAGCGGCTTTGCGGCTGAAGAACTCGTCGCAAACCCCGCGGAAGCGGTTGAAAAGAGCATTGTTGACCTTGCGCGATGCAAAACCGAGTTTTTTCCATTCAGCCTGCAGCTCGAGCACATGTTTGGTCTCGGCATCCCATTCCTTGAAGGAATTGAGCTTATCCATGTCTATGGCCTCAATCTGCTCGCAGAGCTTGGTCTTGGCTTCTTCGTTGGCTGTTTCCTGAGCCTTGCGGGCCTCAAAGAATTCCTGATGACGTTTGTTGATTACCGTAGAGGCGGCTTTGAACTCGTCCCAGATGCTTTCTCGCATATCTTTAGCCACGGGGCCTGTTTCGCGCCATTTCTCGTGCAGGTCTTGCAGCTGACGGAAAGCGGCAACGGGGTCCGGCTCCGTCTCAAGAGCTTTGGCCTTGTCAATCAGAGTGCGCTTGTATTCCAGATTCTTGCGGAAGTCGAGGTCGCGCAGCTCCTTGTTCATCTTCAGCCTGTCGTAGAACTGTTCCACGGCCAGCTGATAGTTCTTCCAAGTGTCGGCAACATCGCCTGCCGGAATCTCAGTGATGGCCTTGAAGTCCACCTGCAGCTGCTGGAATTTGGGGAAGTGCAGGTTGATGTTGTCGATGTCTTCGGCCAGCTCGCGCAGCTGGTCTATGATTTTCTTTTTGAGAACGAGGTTTTCCTGACGTTTCTCCTCCTCTGCATTGAGATATTGGCTGCGGATTTCGCGGAAACCGTTGAGCAGCTCTTTTATCTCAGCCTCTGCCGGGTCAGGCTGTGCCGTAAAAGTCTCGGGTGAATTGCCTGCCTCGACGTATTCGTCCATCTCGGCCTGAATCTCGCGGTTGCGAAGCTGATAGAAAGCCTGCTTTATGGCTGCCACTTTTTTATGGGCAGCTGCATCCTTCTCCTCTATAATCTGTTTGAGAGCCTCTGTCAGCTCCGACTTCGTCATAGAGTGATAGTTGATGTGTTCGGCTTCCTTGGCCAGAGTGCGGGCAGCTTCCGTGTTGCCCTCGGCAGCCTCTTCTTCAGCGCGTACAGCCAGACCTTCGGCTGCTTCTTTCTCTTCGGCTTTCTCGAAGTCAGCCTCAGTGGCAGGCTCTTCAGCGCCTGCAGCCTTTGTGGCGGCTTCGTCTATTGCCTTGGCCGGCGATTCTGTCTCGGCACACACGTCTTCTTGGGGTGTAATCTTACACTCGTTTGCCTCAGGTGCGCATGCCTCGTTTCCCGTTTCTTCGGTAGCGACGTGGAGAGTGGAGGTCGGTTCAGTGACGCCCTGCACGGCGGTGGATTCGGTAAGCTCCGGTGCTTTGCCGGTTTGCTCTTTTTCGTTCTCGTTCATACTCAGATGATGTGTTGATAGTTTTTTCAGCGCCCAAATTTAGCAAGAAATTTTTAAATCCGCATTATCAAGGCGCAAAAAACGTAAAATTTTTGTTTTAGTTGCGGGACTCAAATTCCCGCTCAGGGAGTGGTTATTTTTTCTTTTTTATGTTTTTTAATGCTTCGGCGGCTTCCGTGGTCGATACCTCCGGACCGCTGTACGTTACTTTTACAATTCGTGCGAATCCCAACGGACGGTCGGCGTTGTCGCGCGGCAGATTCTCTATGGCTTTTGCCACATCCATGCCCTCTATCACCTCGCCTATCACCGTGTAATCCTCGTCGAGGAACGGAGTGCCGCCAACGGTGCGGTATGCGTCGGCCACCTCATCGGGAATATTACCGGCCTGATTGGCGTAAAGGCTTGAGAATAAGCGCATTGCATTCTCCTGAGAGCCTGCAAACTGAGCCAATACATTCATGTATTTGTAGCGCCGGTCGGCCGCCATAGCGCCTATCTGCTGCGGTTTATAGCGTTGGTCGCTGGTTACGATGTAGAATTGCGACGATGAGCCCATACGTTCCAGGTTATGGTCATCGCCTGTGCGGGCTATTGCCACCGCTCCGTATTTGTGATAACGGGGCGGATTGGCATACAGCTGTCCGGGCACGAAAGGCATCGGACCGATGCCCTGACCCTGTGCGCCGCCATCACCAAGAAGCTCGCCCGAAGCGGCATTCTTGGATTTCGGGTCGCCGCCCTGAATCATAAAGTTGGGTATGACGCGGTGAAACAAAAGGCTGTCGTAGACGCGGGCATCAACCAATTGCTTGAAGTTGCGGCGTATCTCCTTCAGGTTGTTGTCCGGATATAGATAAACCTTTATCACGCCCTGCTGAGGCGGTGCAATTACATCGTTCGACGGCTGATATTCTATGTCGAAAGTGAGGATAGTGGAATCGTTTTTCGATTGCATTACCCTGGGCTGTATCTTTTTTGTCTTTTGTCTCGATGGTTTGGCAACAGCGCCCGAAACGCCGGTAAGGAGTAATGCTATTGCCAGAAATATGCTCGTTTTCTTTATGTTGGTCAGCATTTGTGAAATTTATTAATGATTTTGTGATTCGTGTGCAGGCTTGTTGACAAGCTTGCATAGCAGCTTTATTTGTCGGGATATATACGCTTGAAGATACGGCGGAAGTTATTGTCAGACAAACGCAGCTGGTCGGCATTTTCCATGAAGTTCTCGCCCCACAGCGACGGAAGCAGCTGCGACAGATAGCGGTGTTCGCGGTCTCTGTCAATGGCGGCCTCAACCATGGCATTCACTAACTTCTCATATTTCGGGCCGTTAAGAGCATGAAGATAGCGAGCGCCGGAACAGAGATACTGACCTGTCTCGTCGCAGGCTATCAGTTCGGCTACCACTGAATCGAGCCGGTCTGATGCCGTTGATTCAGCATCTACCATTGCTTCATAGACTCTCATGGCTTTATCTATTGATTGCATAAGGCTTCAGATTTTATTTGTGCAAAAATACAAAAAATATTATTTGTATGCAACTATCGGAGCCTCAGCCCGGCATCCCGACTTGTAATTCTCTTCCACAAACGTCTCTTTACGCCTGTGTTTTGCCCCTCCGGCAAGATGTGTAAAAGAGGCTGCGAAACATTGTGTCGCAGCCTCTTAAGCTATTTACTTTATGGGCAGATTATTCCTTGTCTGCCGGTTTCTTGGCGGTGGATTTCTTGGCAGTTGTGGTTTTGCGTGCAGCCGTTTTCTTGGCAGCCGGCTTTTTTGCAACTGTCTTCTTTGCGGGAGCTTCCTTCTTGGGCTCTTCAGCCTCAGTCTTCTCATCTTCGGCCTCGCGCATGTTGGTGCGAACCGAGGTTACCTCCTTGTTCAGCGCCTCAATCTCTTTAGCCTGATTGCGGATGGTGATGAGCAGAGAATTGAGCTCCTCGTTTTCTATCGACGCCGGATACTGTTCCTCCACACGCACCAGGAAGTCGGCCAACACATTCATGTAATTGATGTAGGCGTTATAGGGGCTGTCGTAGGGCGAGAAGAGTGCGTGGCTGGCGCCGTCAGCCAATTGCTTCGTACTCATGTAGAAGAAATGGTCGGCGCTCTGCAGATATTTCCAGTCTTGTTTCAGGCGGCGGTCGGTGGCTAGATTCACACGTTCGGCCACGCTGTAAAGCTTCTCAAGAGCGCTGTTTTGCAGCACGTTGCCTTTCCATGCCGAAATGTCGCGAGCTTCGTCTGCCCATGAAATGGGGTAGGGCACAGACAGCTCTGCCACAGGCTTGTAGTTCTTTATGGCCTGACTGGGAGTAAGCATTTCTATGCCACTTTCCTGAGCAAAACGGGGCAAGGCGCGCAGGAAGTCGAAAATGCCCGTATTGGCCGGCAGAAACTCGCCGAACGTCTCCATGCTGAGAAGCAGATTTACCACTTGCTCATCCTCGGGCAGCGCCGCTATCCAGCCCATATATTTGTCGGCTGTGAGCGGATACTGGTCCCATGTGGGATTGTTGAAATTGCGCGTTATGTCGCCGCTCAGCTTGTCGTTGGTGAGCAACAGGTTGAGTTTGGGAACTACTGCCGATTTGTAGACATAATCGGGCGAGCGCCAGCCCAGGATATGTTTGGCGCCGTCGGTGAGAGTGCCTTTGAAGCCCATTGCGGCTATCTGAAGGGCTATGTCGTCGTCGTATATCAGCTCAGTGTTTTGCATGAAAGTGGGCTGATATTCGAAGACCTCTCTGATGAGAGCATCGTGCGCCTCTACCTGCCGGCGGAATTCATCGGGGTCTTCCACGGCTGCCAAAGAGTGCGAGTAAGTGCCGCTGAGTAGCTCCACGCAACCCGTGTCGGTGAGAGCCTTCAGCTCTTCAATCACTTCAGGCACATATTGCTGCAGCTGTTCTATGGCTGTGCCGGTTATGGAGATGGCGATGCGGAATTTGTTGCCGTATTCGCGCTGCATATCGCGCAGGGTGTGAAGAGTGGGCAGATACGAGTTGTTGCCAATGCGCGATACTATTTCGTCGTTGGCAAAATCGTCGTAATAATAGTGGTCGTTGCCAATGTCGAAGAAGCGATAGCGCTTCAGGCGAAACGGCTGATGTATCTGAAATATGAGGCAGATGGATTTCATACTGTTGTAAAATGCTTGATTGGGTTAATGCTTTTGAGCTATTACTTGTTTGTAGATGTCAACCACCTTCTTGCCGGCTTTCTCCCAGGTTATCTGTTTGATTTCGTCCACACCCTGCTGCTGCAGTTCGCGGTGCAGAGGAGCATAGGTCACCAGACCGTGAATAGCGTCGGCCATGGCGTCGATATCCCAGTAATCGGTCTTTATCACATGGTGGAGAATCTCGGCGCAGCCACTCTGCTTTGAGATGATGCTCGGCACCGACATTTGCATGGCTTCGAGCGGTGAGATGCCGAAAGGCTCCGACACCGACGGCATCACATAAACGTCGCTGGCCGCCAACATCTCATAAACCTGTTTCCCTTTCAGGAAGCCGGTGAAGTGGAAGCGGTCGGCGATGCCGCGGGCCGATACAAGATTAATCATATCTTCCATCTTGTCGCCGCTGCCGGCCATCACAAACCTTACGTTGGGCGTGGAGGCAAGCACCTTGGCGGCGGCTTCCACAAAATATTCCGGACCCTTCTGCATGGTTATGCGGCCCAGGAAAGTAACCACTTTCTCTTTGCTTTTGCGCTTGGGCAGATTCAGAATATCGTCGCTGAGGGGTATTACGGCGTTATGCACCGTAGTTACCTTTGCCGGATCCTGATGATACTTCTCTATCACCGTGCGGCGGGTGAGGTCAGACACCGTTATGATATGGTCGGCATGGTCCATGCCATCCTTTTCAATTCTGTAAACATCCGGATTCACGTTACCGCGCGAACGGTCGAAATCCGTGGCGTGAACGTGTATCACAAGCGGCTTCCCGGTTACGTTTTTGGCATGTATGCCGGCCGGATAAGTAAGCCAATCGTGGCTGTGTATCACGTCGAAAGGCACTGTGCGGGCTATCACCCCGGCCACAATGGAGTAATTGTCTATTTCTTCGAGCAGATTGTCGGGGTATCGGCCCGAAAACTCTATGCATCCCAAATCATTGAGCCGCTTGTAGTTGAAATCGGCGTAAATGTTGTTGCGCAGCTCGAAGTAAAGATCCGGGCTCATGATATTGCCGATGCGGCTTTCCACATATTCGCGGCTCACATCGCGCCAGGCCACCGGAGTGCAGTCGGCGCCTATGATGCGGGCAAACTGTTTGGGTTCATCGCCAAAAGGTTTTGGAAGCACAAAGTCTATATCCACATCACCCTGTGCGTGAATGCCTTCGGCCAGTCCGTAGCTTGCCGTGCCGAGTCCGCCCAGGATATGAGGCGGAAATTCCCATCCAAACATCAAAACTTTCATGGCATAGTCTCTTCTGAGGCCTTTATGCCGGCCTCGTTAGTCTCCCGGCGAACTTTTTCGTCGAGTTCTTTCATCTTGTCATTCACCAGCCGGATAGCCTCCAGAATCTGGCCTACGTTTTTGGCTGTTGACACGGCACCGCGGCCTGTGTAAGGCGGGTTGGCGTCATACATCTCGCTCAGCGAGCCGATGCAGCCGCGCGTCATCTCATCCTCATAGCCAATGAGCTGACGCTCTATGAATCCCACTCCTGAAGCGCCGAACACGCTTATGTAAGCCTGAGCATAGAAGCCGAAGAGCCACGGGCGTGCCGGTCCCTGATGCACGGCATATTCACGTTCCAGCGGATTGCCCTTGTAAATGGGTCTGTAGGCCGGCGAACGCGGTGACAGCGAACGTAAGCCCTTGGGAGTCAGCAATTCGCGCGTTACGAACTCAAGCACACGGCGTTTGCGATGCCTGTCGAGAGGCGAATATTCCAGGCCGATGGCAATGGCCATGTTGGGCCTTACCTCCGGGTCAACATATTCTCCGTCGACATAGTCGTTGAGATAGCCGTTGGCATTGAGGAACGTGGATATGAACGACTGAGCCGTCTTGTCGGCCAGTACTCTCAGTTTGTTGGCGTAGGGCTTCTCCTCTTCCACATTCTCAAACAGGCATACGGTGAAGCGTAAGGCGTTGTACCACAGCGCGTTGAACTCCAGAATATAGCCCGAACGGGGTATGATGGGTTTGCCGTTGACAGAGGCCGAGAGCCAGGTTACCGGGTGATTGCGACCGTCGGAGCTGAGCAGTCCGTTGTCGTCGAGATGCAGGTTCGGCACCCGGTTCTGACGTATGGCCTCTATAAGAGCTTTTATGACGTCGCCGTAATGTTCGCGGCAGCGTTGGTTGCCCTGGTTGGCGCGATACTGCTGCAAGGTCCAGAGGAGCCATAACGGTATGTCGGGCAGGTCAATCTCGTGTATGGTGCGGTCGGTGGTGCCGTCGTTGATATAGCGCCGCAGAGCCTCTATAAAGGTCTGCGTTATCAGCTCGAAGTCATCGCGATGGTCAATGGCCAGCGTGCATCCCGGCAGAGCAATAAGCTCGTCGCGGGCACGGACATTGTACCAAGGATATCCGGCCATGATGTATTCACCGTTCTTGTTGCGCAGATAAAACTGTTTGGCGCTGTTTTTGAGGCAGTTGAAGAAGCTGGTGCGGCAGGTGCGTCCCTGAAGCTCCTTTTCGTAAGTCTCGGCAAAGGTCTTCGGGTCGCTTTCAAACGTGGAGGCGGAGAAGATTACGCTCTGTCCCTTTTTAATTTCCAGCTCGAAGTATCCGGGCACCCAGAGGTCTTCACAATAGGGTATGCTGCGGTCGCGGTCCTTGTAATACTGAATGCCCTTGTACCAATGGCCGTCATCCACCCACTTCATGGGGCAGTTAAGCTGCATGAAAAGCTCCGGATAACCGTTGTAAAGGCATGTGGAAATGCCGTTGTCGGCCGGAGTGATGGTTTTGTTGATGGCCGAGTTTTCCACGCAGAGGTCGTTGGCATTGCGGAAGGCCAGGAAAGGCCTCAGCTGCAAGGTTGTGGGAGAATGGGCATCTTGCAGGGTATAACGGATGAGGATGCGGTTCTGGTGCGAGATAAACACCTTCTCCTTGGTGAGTATCACACCGCCGACGCGGTAGGTTACAACAGGCACACGCTCGCAGTTAAACTCGCGTATGTATTTATGACCGTTAGGACTGAAAATATTATCGCCGTACTGATGCAGGCCCAGATTGAACGGCGCCCCATGCTGAATCACAGTTTCGTCGAGCGAAGAGAGCAAGACGTGAGCCTGGTCGTCCATTTCCGGTATGGGTATGACGAGCAGGCCGTGTTGCTTGCGTGTGTTGCAGCCGACTATTGTGGTGCAATGGTAAGCACCGCTCTTATTTGTGCGAAGCATCTCTTTCGGAAGCGACTGGTCAAGGTTTATCATCAGGCGCTTGTCGAATTTCAGATAGCTCATAGGCAGTTGTGGTTTTTGTAGTGCTTGGAGACCTTAACATGCGGCTTTTTCGTGTATGTATACAAGGCCTCTCTAATTTTATAACACGGCCACGGCTGGATTTGTTATGTGAAAATGTAAAAATTTGCAAATTATTTTCATGCCGTATCCCTCCGTGGTGTTTTTAGTTAGCGCTCTATTAAATTTTGGTCTCCGGGGTCTTACTTGCGGTTCTCGGATGGCGGGAGAGTAAGCTGACTCATCAGCACGCTGTCGGCCTGTTTGAAAGGCTCCTGAAGTGCATCGGAGACCTCTTTGAGCAGCGGTGAGAAATGATGCTCAAAGCCCGGAATGAAGTCCGACTTGCCCTCTTTGTCGAGGCGCCGTAGAAATTCGCCCAAGGTGAATGTGGAGGTGTCAATGGCCGGTGCCACGCCTTCGGCGTCCTTGTCTTCTTTGACGTAATAAATCATGCCGGCGCTGTGCAGCTTGTTGCAGATGCTGCTCACCATGCGCACCGGAATGGAATAGTTGGCCGCCAACTGTGTCTCCGTAAGGGGCTGCCTTCCATGCATCTGACGACGCATGATGATGGTCATGATGACGATGGACACCGACCGGATGTACTGCGTGGAAACGTAGCCTTGTGTGTCGGTGTAATTAAACGACAGCACATTCTGTGCCGAGTAACAGAGCATACAGCCGAAGAGCAGTATGAGCCACGACAGCTGAAGCCATACCAACAAAAGGGGCAGGAAGGCAAACGACCCGTAAATGGCGTTGTATTTCGATACGTAAATCTGGCCGTTGACGAAGAGCATCTGCAGCAGGGTGAAGGCTATGCCGCATACCGCTCCCGCCAAAAGGGCATATTTGAACTGTACCTTGCAGTTGGGTATGAGCATATAGGAGAGAGTGAAAGCCACTATGGCAAGGAACAGAGGGGTGAGGTCAAGCACAAGGCTCACCATGGGAGTGAGGAAAGCGAAGCGCGAGGGGATGGTGGAACTCATAAAGATGCTCACGCCGCTCTGACAAACCATTATCACCGGCACGAGGAGGCAAATGGAGGTGTAGTCGGTGAGCTTGCGGTAGAAGGAGCGGTTTTGCTTCACGTCCCAAATCTTGTTGAAGGCCTCCTCAATATTGCCGAGCAGGGAAATGAGTGTCCAGAGCAGCAGGATGATGCCCACGCCCACGAAAACGCCCTGCTTGGCTTCGCGCAGATAGGAATCCACAAATCCAATGGCTGTGCCTATGGCTTTGCTCTGCGACGGGAAATAGCTGTAAATGGTATTCTCCAGAAGGTTCTGAAAACCGAAGCCGCGGCCTATGGCAAACAGCAATGCCATTGCCGGCACTATGGTCAAAACGGTGGAATAGGTGAGGGCCATTGACCGTTTCTGCATACTTTTGTCGAGAAACGAACGGATGCTGAGGTTGGCGATTTTCAGGATGGAAATCCATACGCCGCGCCGGTTGGTGTCCCACACGCCTTCCCACGCAAAATTCACGGTCCCTTTTATCCATTTAAGAGCCTTGTTGCGATACGCCGGTATCTTCTTTAAGCTGAGATGCTCCTTCATCATCTTTTATAACAGCGGCAGCATAGATTTCGTTGCAACGGACATTCCTTCACCGGGTCTAAGGCACTACCTTCCCGGTGAGCATCAGCTCGTTATTCTGCAGAATGAATACCGAGAAAGTGTCAGCGTTGACAGCCTTTTGCACCCCTTCGTAAACTTTTACGGGCCAGAGCAAGTCATTTGTATTTTCGCTGCCGAGCTGTCCTTCTTTATTCTTTCCCCATCCCATCAGAGTGCCGTTGTTGAGCACGGCCAAACTGCTGAAAGAACCGGCGGATATGTCGCGCACATTGTCCAACACCTTCACGGGAGCTGTGCGGTCGGTGGTTGTGCCGTCGCCCAACTGTCCATATTTGTTATAACCGCAAGCCCACAGAGAGCCGTCGTTGAGCAGAATCAGCGAATTGCAGAATCCGGCGCTCACTGCCTTTACGCCTGTTGCTATCTTCACCGGCCTGGTAACGGGTTTGTTGGATTTCGTTTCGAGTCCCAACTGTCCATACTCATTATTACCCCATACCCAAAGCTCGTCGGTGTTGGTTACGGCCATTACATGATTTGAGCCGCAGCTTACCTGCCTAACATTGCTCATGACTTTTGTAGATCCTTTCACCTGTGTCGCAGTGGTTCCGTTGCCGTGGAGTCCGTGAAAATTTCCTCCGGACGCCCACAACGTGCCGTCGTTGAGCAACACCATCAGGTCGGTGTAATTGGCGCTGACGTCTTTTACGTTGTCACGCAGTTTTACGGGCCGGATAACGTCGCTTTCGGTGAAGGGGTAGAACTGACCGAAGGTATTGTCGCCCCACACCCAAAGCTCTCCGTCGGCCTTAATGGCGAAACTGTTATATTGTCCGGCTGCCACTTTTACGGCATCGTCCAACACCTTCACTGGAATTGTCTTGATGGCGTTAGTCGTGCCCTCGCCAAGTTGACCCGAAAACCCTTTCCCTATAGTCCACACAGAGCCGTCTGTTTTGAGAATCACGGCATGACCGCTGCCGCCGGCAACGTCGCGAAACTTACCCTGCGCCGCAAGTGTGAGGCAACTCAGCGTTAAGGCTGCTAACAGTAACTTCCTGATATTCAGAGACATATCTTACTCGGATGGGTTACTCTAAAGAGCCTGTGAAGAAGAAATTGCCGTCGTTGGTGATGAATACCGTAAAGGTGTCGCCGCTGGCGGCTTTGCTTACGTTGGTGTGTATCTTCACCGGTTTGCGTCGATGTATCTTGGTGCCGTCGCCCAATGCGCCGTCGAAGTTGGACCCCCAGGCCATGAGAGTGCCGTTGTTGAGGATGGCAAGTGTGTGATTCGACGCTGTGATAACACTGCGCACACCGCTGAGTATCTGTGTGGGTGTCTTTACGCACTCCTGTTTAGTGCCGACGCCTATTTTGCCATAATCGTTATTGCCGCAGCCCCACAGAGTGCCGTCGTTGAGAATGTACATTGAGCAGATATTTCCGGCGCTGACCTGCTTCACGCCGCTGCGGATTTTCATTGGCTTCAACGACCCCTGATTGGTGCCGTTGGCGAGCTGATACCAGTGGTTTCTGCCCCAGGCATACATATCGCCGTTGTTGGTAACGGCCAGGGTGTGAGTGTCGCCGGCGCTAACCTGCTTCACGTTGTCCATTATCTTCACCGGCCTCCATTTGCTGGCGGTGGTGCCATCGCCAAGCTGTCCGTAGTTATTGCTGCCGAACGCCCACAGCGAGCCATCCTTCTTTATCACCATGGTATGATGTCCGCCGGCGCTGACAGCCTCCACACCATCCATAATTTTCACCGGACGCAGGGCATTGACCTGAGTTCCGTTGCCAAGCTGACAGGATTCGTTGTCGCCCCAGGCCCAAAGTGCGCCGTTTGCGTCAATTGCCAGGCTGTGTATGCCTCCGGCGGCAACGGCAACGGCGTTATCCATTACCTTTACCGGCTTCTTGCGCATTGTTGTGGTGCCGTCGCCTAACTGGCCATATCTGTTGGCTCCCATGGCCCATACGGAGCCATCGTTTTTCAGCGTCAGCACATGAAACAATCCGGCACTGACGTCGCGGTATTTGCTTTGACCGGCAGCACTAAATGGCAGTGTAAATATTGTCAGGAGGGCCGAAAGAGCCGCTATTATGTATTTCTTTCCGTTCATGAGTTGAGTTAGTTGATGTTGAGCAATATTGATTATTGATGTCAGCAAAAAAAGAAAAGAGTAGAACCGGTCTGACTTATAAGCCGGGTTATGTAACGGTCGTTGACCGCTGTCCGTCATTTATCTCGGCGTACGGTTGCCCGCACGCTCCAGCTGCCTACCCTCCGGCATGGGGCGGGCCGCCCTCATAGCGCCGGTTTACTTGACATTGCAACCCATGGTGTGCACGGCCGTCTGCATCACTACAGACGCCGGTGAGCTCTTACCTCACCTTCTCACCCTTACCCCCGCTGAGGAGGGCGGTTCTTTTCTTCTGCAGCTACCGACCGTTGCCGGTCGCTTCCCGTTAAGAAGCATGGTGCCCTTTGTTGCCCGGACTTTCCTCCCTCCGTCTCACAATGATTGCTTACGGTGGCGACGGACCCGCCGGGCCGGTTCTTCTCTTTTATTTTGTTCCTTTTATTTCTTCCTTTTTATTTTTTAGCCTTCGGCGCAGCGGCGTCTATGGGATAATGATGGTTCATTATCTCTGTGGCCCGCAACCGGCTCTGCCGGTATATGTAGCCAATGACACCTTCTATGCCGTAAACCGTAAGAACTATGCCTGTGAGCATGGTTATAACGGTCTTGATTTTGTCTGGCCCAAGTATGAGGACCACAATTCCTGTGCCGGCAACGAGAATGGGAGGCAGCAACCACCAGCCGTTGACGTTCAGCACATGCATCCCCGGCACTGTGAAGGCCAACTGAGCCAACCCGCAGAGTATCATCACAATGCCGAAGGTGTAAATGAGGTAGTTGACAAAGAAATCGGGCATGCACACCAGCAATATGCCGAAAGTGATACCGCCGATAATCGGCACCGGCAAGAGCCATTGAGCACTGCTCATTAAGCGCCGTTCCGTTTCACTGGTCTTGCTTCTTTTCTTGCTCTTCTGCTGCACCAGCGTTACTATCCAGCTCAGCAGGATGTAGCTGCAGGGTACTATGAACAGAATGCCGCAAGTAACCACAATTCCCTCAAAAAGATGCACCTGATTGTGCAGAAGCATCAATAAAATTCCGCCTATGAGAACAAAAAGGTAAACCAATAAAACGTTTTTCGATTTCATCATTTTATTCTTTGCGCGAGATCAAAAGTGGCGTGCAAAACTATGTCTACGGCCGTTTGAAGACCGAGTTTACCCAGGTCGATGCACAGATGATAGTTAGCGGCGTTACCCCACTGGCGGCCGGTGTAGAAGTTGTAATAACTCTGCCTGAGCCTGTCGTTACGCCGCGCCATATCCAAAGCCTCTTCCTGAGTTTTGCAATCGCCGCGTTTAACAATTCTTCTGGCGCGTCCCTCTTCATCGCAATGCACGAAAATGCTTAGCAAACGTGGGTTGTTGCGCAGCACATAGTCTGCCGTGCGCCCCACAAAAACGGCGCCGCCCTGACGGGCCAGCTTCTCTATGACACAGCTTTGCAGAGCATATAACGTGTCGGAATTGACGTTTGATGAATTCGCCGGACACATACCAAAAGCACTTTCTACCATAGAACGCAGAACAGAGGGTTTGCGTTCATCATTGCGCTCAAATTCGGGCAACGAGATGCCGAATTGTTTTGCTGCCTGATGCAATAATTCCTTATCGTAGAATGGCACAGACAATCGTTTGCTGAGTTCGCGACCTAAAGCTCGTCCTCCGCTGCCAAACTCACGTCCGATAACTATCAGTGTCTCGCTTGCTTTCATAATTGCTGCAAATGTAATAAATTTCGTCGACTTGCTAAAATATTTCGCCCATGGTCCTTTAATTCACTGCCGCCTCCATCGTCCATAAAATGAGAGAAGTAGACCTATTATAAGGTTATTATTCAGTATTCCCTTTTAGTGATAAGGCCAATGAGAGGCCTGATTTGAGGAATTTTTGGTTGCTAAGATTCTCTTTTTGCGTTGCGACAGCGTAAGATTGAGTTGAAGAGGCAGGGTAAAAGTGTGGGAATAAAAAATTTTTTGTATCTTTGCAACGCAAAAAGGCGCACGTGGCGTAATGGTAGCCGCGCCAGATTTAGGATCTGGTGTCGAAAGACGTGTAGGTTCGAGTCCTATCGTGCGCACTGAATAAAGATTTGAGAGTGTATCATCGGTTGATGACGCACTCTCAAATCTTTTAATTATATGGCCTGACGGCGTAGTGTTATTGGTTTGAAGAGCTGTTGCGTGCCAGGTCGGTGGTGACAGATGCAATGGCATCATATTTGCCGGCAACCTTGAAGCTGATCTGAGCTGCGCGTAAGTCGTCGGGGTTGGCGCTGAGGGTGAAGTTGTTGAAAACGAAATGAGGGTTGGGGGTGAGAACGGCGCCTTCCTGCACTTTGGGGGTGATGTTTTCGCCAACCAGACGGAAGGAATTTTTGGTGTAGGTGATGTTGAGTCCTTCCAGGAGCATCATTGTGCTTGCCATCGACGGCGGCATCTCGGCAGCGAAGACCGGATTATAGATGGTTACGTCGGCTTTGCCGGTGGTGAGGTTCATGCTTACGCAGTAAACAGGTTTGTCGGTGGTGAAGTCCTTGTGCTGGTTGTTGTAGATGTACGACGACATGGTGGTGCCGAAGTATGCGCCGTTGGCATCAAAAGTCTTGGCCTTGAAATCGTTGCCTACGGTAAAGTTGATGACGTACTGACGTTTGAAGGCCTGCATGGGAGCCAGAAGCGACGGCCGGAAGTTGCGCATGATGGCTATCATGGCGGTGAGATTCGTGGCTGCCGTGCCGCCGTTGAGGTTGGTCATGGCTGCCAGGCTGAAGTTCTCTATTCGGCCGTTGTAATAGTCTTGGTAGCTGAAGGGTATGTTCTCGGCCTTGAACTGATAGTCGATGCCGTTGTAAGAGAGGCCGCTGATTGCCAGTTTGGCCTGGTCGGTGTCGAAATTGTTCTCAAAGGAGTATTGCACCATTTGAGCTGAGGCATTGGCGGATTCATCGCCCGGTATGATGAGTGTGGCGATGTTGTCGCTGAACATCTCTGTGGCCGGATGTTTGTCGTCATCGCTGCACGACAGGAGAGAGGTGGCGAGGAAGAGGGTTAACGACGGAATGAGAAATTTTTTCATATCTGTGTTGTTGGGTTTAGTTTCTTTAGTAACTAACGGATATGTGGGTTTGTTGTTTGCTAACTGAACTGAAAATTGTAGCGTATTGTTACGCCGCAGCGCAAAGGTTTGCCGCGTTGCAGGAATTCGTTTTTCATCGACATGAAATAGAACGTGTCGAAGTGCGTTTGCGTCAGATTCTCGCCCCAAAGCTGCAGCTGCAGGTCTTTGTAGGAGAGAGTGGCGGAAGCGCCGAGCTGCATATAGAAAGGCTGATGCAGAGTGTTTGACTCGTTCCAGTAAATCTTGCCTGTGCCGGTGGTGTGGACGTCTAAATCGAGCGACCAGTCACCCCGGAGGTCAATGGCGTAAACGGCTTGCAGGAAGAGAGTGTTGGAAGGCGCGTAAGGCACCGCTTTGCCTCGGAAATCGGCCTGACCGTTGTTGAAGCGGTGGAAGCGTGCGTGAGTATAACCCCAGGCCCCCCGTAGCAAAAGGTTCCTTGTGGGATTGCCTTCTACCGACAGCTCGCCTCCGAAGCTGTGAGTGCGGCCTGCGTTGGTCATGATGCGGCCGGTGGTGGTGCCGTCGGGGAACATCGTCAGCTGTTGGTCGCGGCAGTCGATGAAAAACAACGACACATCCGTGCGCAGACGCCTGTCGAGCAAGTCGATGTGGGCACCTGCCTCATAATTCCAGCTCTTCTCAGGCTTATAGCCCACAATTTTGTCAACATCGTAGGCATTGCCAATGCCCATTATGTTCATCAGGCGCTGCTGCAAAACGTCGCTGAACATCTGAGTGTTGAAGCCGCCGGCTTTATAGCCTTTTGTCCATGACACATAGCATGAAAGGTCTGTTGCCGGGCGCCAGGTAACGGCAATTTTGGGCAGCAGCTCCAGGAAATGCCGTGTTTCGCGACCCCGCTGGTTGATGTCTACCGGCACACGGGCAAAGACCTCACCGTCGTGATAGATGGTGTAGCCCGTGTTGCATTGCGAATGATAACGCAGCGTGGAGAGCTCGTAATCGAGCCTCAGACCGGCGGTGAAGGTGAATTCTCCGAGCTGATAATCGGCCTGGCCGTAAGCCGCCACACCGTAAGTGGGTATGGTGAAGTCGGAACCGAGGCGGAAGCTACGTTCATCCCAGCGGATGGGGTAGGCCGGGTTGGAAGCGTTGCGGTGATCTTCAATAAGAGTGGTGATGCCGGTGTCGCCGAACGTTACCGGAGCTAACATATCGTTGTGCTTGTAGAAGCCGAACAGGCCGCCTACCCACGTCAGGGCACCGGAGTTAAGACTGCGGGCCACAAAATCCTGCGTGAAGCCATATTCGCGTTTGCGCTGAGTGAGAGTGAAGAAATCTTGCGGCAGGAAATCCTGGTCAAGAGTCATGTTGTCGTGCAACAGCTGAAACGAGGTGATGCTGCTCACCGACACCTTGTCGGTGATGTTGAGCGTGGCTGTAAGGCCGTCGGTGATGAGGAAGCGGCGGTAGAAGCACGTGTCGTTGTATGCAATCTGCCCCGAAGCTACCGAGCGGTAAGGATAGCCGCTCTGATTGAGGTTGCTGATGAAGAAGGCGTTGGTGAGTCGGAAATTCGACGATGCCACCCAGTCGGTTTTGAATCTGCCTGCATACTGGCGTTCGCGGCCGGTCTTCTTGCCGTTGTAAGTGTTGGTGAAGAAGCCGTCGGTGCCTGAGGCCTGCGCTGTGAGCGAAAAACCTAATCGCTCTGAGTGTTTCCGGTAAGCCGACACAGATGCCCGGTAGGTGTTGGCGCTTCCGTATTCGCCCTGAGCCCTGACGCCTTGCCACGATAACGGCGACAGGGTGGTGATGTTGATGAGTCCGCAGAGCGTATTGCGGCCAAACAGAGTTGATTGTGGACCCCGCAGCATTTCCATGCGCACAATGTCGGGGATGTCGAAATCGTAAGCGTCTTTGTTGAGGAAAGGCACGTTGTCAACGGTGAGACCCACGGCTGCCTGGTCCATGCGCGCGCCCAATCCTCTCACATAAATTGAGGAGGTGATGCGCGAGCCGTAATCAGGCACAAAGAAGTTGGGCACCACATCGCTCAGTCCTTTCAGCGCTTGTATGTTGAGCTGTTCGGCCTCTTTTCTGCCAATGACGGTGGCTGCCACGGCGTCGGGCAGTGTGGCTCCGTTGGCTTTGATAGCCACAACTTCCACTTCCTGCATCAGCACTGTGTCGGCATGTTCAGCCTCGGGCAGGGCCTTTGCTGACGTAAAGACCGCACATAACAGCAAAATATAGACTATTCGTTTCATTGGCAATGCAAAGTTCGCAATTTTCATTGAACCGTGGAATACCAAATTTTGAGGACAAAACCACCCCTCTCTTTTTTGCAGATATTGGGGAATTGCATTAACTTTGCAGATATGAAAAGCATCAGGGAGATATATAGGATAGGAGTGGGGCCATCGTCGAGCCATACCATGGGTCCGCGTTTTGCAGCCGAGGCATTTCTGAAAGACCATCACAGCGCAGCGGCATACGAGGTGACGCTTTACGGCAGTCTGGCCGCTACCGGCAAAGGCCACATGACAGATATTGCCATTCAGCAGGTTTTTGAACCCACGGGCCTGCCGCTGAAGATTATCTGGAAGCCGGACGTGTTCCTGGATTATCATCCTAACGGCATGACTTTCCGCACTCTTGATTCCGAGGGCTTCCCAACGTCGGAACAGACCTATTATTCTGTGGGTGGCGGCGCCATTGTGGAGGAGGGTCGTTCGCGTGGCGAACTGGCCGAGATTTACAATCTCAACACCATGACCGAGATAATGGAGTATTGCGACCGCACAGGGCGTAATTACTGGGAATATGTGGCTCAGTGCGAAACGTCGGATATCTGGGACTATCTAAGACGCGTGTGGAAAGCGATGAAGGAGGCTGTGGAGAGGGGTCTGGCTGCTGAAGGCCGTCTGCCCGGTCCGCTCAACCTGCGTCGCAAGGCAAGTACTTATCTGGTAAAGGCCGAGGGCTTTAAGGATAATCTGCGCACCCGCGGATTGACGTTTGCCTACGCTCTGGCAGTGAGCGAAGAGAATGCGTCGGGAGGGGTGATTGTAACAGCTCCCACGTGCGGCTCCTCGGGTGTGCTGCCCGGCGTGCTTTATCATATCTGGAAGAGCCGCGACATGGCCGAAGAACGTATTCTGCGTGCTTTAGCCACAGCAGGCCTGGTGGGTAACATCGTTAAACACAATGCTTCTATCTCCGGCGCTGAGGTTGGCTGTCAGGGCGAGGTAGGTGTTGCCTGCGCCATGGCGGCGGCGGCTGCCTGCCAGCTCTTCGGCGGCTCGGTGAAGCAGATTGAATATGCTGCCGAGATGGGTCTGGAACACCACCTCGGCATGACGTGCGACCCTGTGTGCGGTCTTGTGCAGATTCCGTGCATTGAGCGCAACGCTTATGCGGCTGCCCGTGCCCTTGATGCTAATATCTACGCCACTTTCTCCGACGGCGGACACCGTGTGAGCTTCGACCGTCTGGTGGCTGTGATGAAAGAGACAGGCCACGATTTGCCGAGCCTCTACAAGGAAACCAGCGAGGGTGGCCTGGCAAAGGCGCTTCAGGCAGGTCATGTAGAAGAACATTCATCAGCCTGCGCTGTGCGTAATGAGAATTTGTGATACTTTGACCCGTTTCGGTTGTTAAGTTTTTAGGCACTGTGCCGGATAGAAAATAGGATGAGTACTTTTACCGTGAATTTGCTCGGTTGCGGGTCAGCGAAGCCCTCGGTGCGTCATAACCAGTCGTGCACGGTGATTAATTTCCGTGAGGCTCTCTATATGATTGACTGCGGCGAAGGTGCGCAGCAGCAGATGCAGCGGATGGGTCTGAAATTCTCGCGCTTGCGCCATATTTTCATCACTCATCTGCATGGCGACCATATCCTGGGTTTGCCGGGATTGCTGCAGACGTTGAGTCTCAACGGCCATTGCGGCAAGGTAACTCTGCATACGTTTCGTGAGGGTATCAAGCTGATAGACCGCATACGGGCCTTTTTCGGTTATGAATTAGGCTATGAGCTTGAATACCATGAGCTGAAGCCGGAAGAGGGTGTTGTGCTCGACACTCCGGCTCTTACGGTTAACACTGTGCCGCTCAACCACAGGGTGGATTGCGTGGGGTATGTGTTCAGGGAAAAGGAGCGTTTGCGGCATCTCATCCCCGATATGCTCGAGTATCACCAGGTGCCCATTGCCTGGCGTCCGCGCGTAAAGGCAGGCGAGGATTTTGTGAAGGCTGATGGCACGGTGATTCCCAACTGTCATCTGACGCGGCCGGCGACTCCTTCGGTGAGTTATGCTCATCTCAGCGACTCGGCTTATGTGCCTGAATTGGCGGAAAAGGTCAAGGGCGTAACGTGTGTGCTGCATGATGCCACTTACGGCGACGATCGCGTACAACTGGCGGCAGAAAGGGGCCACAGCACAGCCCGTCAGGCCGCGCAATTGGCGCGTGACGCGGAGGCCGGAAAGCTGATTCTTACGCATTTCTCGTCGGCTTATCGCAGTGAGGCTCCGTTGTTGCAGCAGGCTCAGGAGGTTTTTGAAAACTCCATGCTGGCCAATGAGGGTCTGCGCGTGGCTCTCGATTAACTGATACCTAAAGATAAAAACTTAATCTATGAAAGCATTACTGATAAACGGTTCGCCGCATGAGTCAGGCAACACTCACAGGGCACTGGAAGAGGTGGCCCGGACGCTCCGCGAAGAGGGCGTGGAAACGGAAATCGTTTGGATTGGCAATAAGCCTATTCCCGGATGCATAGCTTGCTATAAGTGCAAGGAAACGGGTGTGTGCGTGTTCAATAGTGGTAGCTACACGGAAATTCGTGGCAAACTGGCCGACGCCGATGCCATTATTATCGGCACTCCGGTTTATTACGCAGGGGTGGCCGGCAGTCTTTGCTCGCTGCTCGACCGTCTTTTCTTCTCGGCAGGCAATCTGATGACCAGGAAGGTGGGTGCTTCGGTGGCTGTGGCGCGTCGTGCCGGTGCTGATTGTGCGCTCGACCGCATCGACAAGTATTTCGCTATCAACAATATGCCTATTGCCACGTCGCAATACTGGAATCTGGTTTACGGTCGGCTGCCGGGTGAGGTGGAGCAGGATGGCGAGGGTATGCAGACTATGCGCAACTTAGGCCACAACATTGCGTGGATGCTGCGCGGTCTCGACAGGGCTGACGCGCACCCGGAGAAGGGAGAGCGTATAGCAACTAACTTCATTCGCTGACATTCAAAAGCGGATTACGGAATAATTATGCTCAAAGAGATGCCCGGATTATCATTCTTGGTTTCCATTGTCTCTTTGAGCAAATATTATTCGGGCAAAATTCGTTGTGATAAAAGTGGGGGAGTGGTAGGGCCTCCAATCGGTTAATGGTAATGCTTTTTAGATAACGCTATGAGAATTTTCAGGAACATATTGCTGTGGGTGTTAGGCTTTTTCTTTGTCTCCACCATTTTTGCAGTCTTGGTTTACCGATTTGTCCCGGTAAAGGTTACGCCTCTTATGGTGATTCGCTCTGTGAGTCCTAAGGGTACTGAAGCGCAGAAAAAGGCTGAGAAGCACTGGCAGCATGAGTGGGTAAGTTACGATGAAATCTCTAAATGGATGCCCCGTGCCGTGGTGACCACTGAGGATGGCCGATTCTATCAGCATCACGGTTTCGACTTTGACGAGATTCAGAAAGCATACGAGGAGAGTAAAGAGGATGGCAGGCAGCGTGGCGCTTCCACAATTTCGCAGCAAACAGCGAAGAATGTGTTTCTCTGGCCTAACCATTCCTGGGTGCGAAAGGGGCTTGAGGCTTATTTCACCGTATTGATAGAATTTTTCTGGCCTAAGGAACGCATTATGGAGGTCTATCTCAACAGCGTGGAGATGGGACCGGGCATCTACGGTGTGGAAGCGGCTGCTCAGCATTATTTCCATTGTTCCGCGGCTGAGCTTACAAAGAGTCAGGCGGCGCTGATTGCTCTGTGTTTGCCTAATCCATTGGAGCGGAATCCTTCTGACCCGTCGGCCTATATGCTCAAACGCAAAAAGAAGATAATGCGATATATGTAGCCATTTGTGCTTGATTTGCCTCAATACTTCACTGTATAACTTTTAATGACAAATTAATGATACGTAAAGGCATTTTTGATGATGCAGCTGCCATTGCTGAGATTTTCAACTACTATGTGCAGACGAGTACGGTGATTTTCTCCAATACGCTGCTGTCTGCCGATGATATGAAGCAGAAGCTGGCTCCTATTGTCGGTCAGTTTCCTTTTTATGTCTGGGAGGAGGATGGTAAGGTGCTTGGGTACTGCTATGCGCATAAATTCCACCCTGATCCGGTTTATGCCGAGACTTGGGAACTGACTGCCTATCTCGACAAAAACGCTACGGGCAAGGGCATAGGCACTAAGCTGTTGCGATTTCTAATTGAGCAATGCCGACTTGCCGGCGCTCATACTTTAGTAACTTTCGTAACGGGAGGCAACGAGCCTTGCGAGCGCATGATGACCTCTCTCGGCTTCGTTCAGACCGGCATCATCCGTCAATCAGGCCACAAGTTCAACCAATACCTCGACGACGTCATCTACCAACTCCTTCTCTAACGCCACTGCACACACGTCCCTCTATCCTTCCCTGTTCCTCTTCCCAATTTCTTTCCCACAATCTTCGGCTATACCCCTTTTCTCAAAAATTTGTTTCGGCTCAGGGCTTTAGCCCCTCAATTACTCCTCTGCCGCTTTTTGCTTAAGAGGAAGAAGCTTCAGACGCCCGGTTTTTCGCCCCAATTTTGCTCCCTTTCATCGGCAAAAGCAAAAATTTAGGCTGCGCCAAGCATCCGGCGCAGCCTAATATTATGAGTGATAATTTCTCTAAGTGAAGCTAGGCTTCTGTTTATCGAATCATGGCAAACAGGTCAGTGGCCGTTTCGCTGACATGGCTCAGCTCGCCATAGAAGCAGCTTACGATACCCATTGCAAGGATGCCTGCAATGCAGAGCCACATTCCCACACGTTCGGTGCAGGCGCTGCGGAACTGAGGAATGACAGGTTCGCTGGGGTTAATCCACATTGCCTTCACTACCAGCAGATAGTAGTAGAGGGAGATGATGGTGTTCACCAACGCTATCAGCACGAGAATGTATAGCGCCATGCTGCCGGTTGAGGTAGCGGCGGTGAAGATCATGAACTTCGAGAAGAATCCTGCAAAGGGAGGTATACCTGCCAGGGAGAAGAGTGCCAGGGTCATGGCGAAACTCAAC
This sequence comes from Prevotella sp. CAG:485, assembly GCA_000437495.1. Classification (GTDB taxonomy): domain Bacteria; phylum Bacteroidota; class Bacteroidia; order Bacteroidales; family Muribaculaceae; genus Lepagella. The sequence continues at coordinate 23,481 of FR897860.1, read as the reverse complement.
CAAGGATTGGTCTTGTGAAGGCCGTCGTAGTCGTTCATGTCTACCTTTCCGGTCTTGTTCTCTATTGCGGAGATTACTGCGAAGACGCCAAGGTTGCTGAAGACATAGACGATGATGTAGAAGAGCATGGACGCCAGGCCGATGGTGTTGGCGGCGATGATGCCCAACATGATGTATCCGGCCTGCGACACTGAGGAGAAGGCCATGAAGCGCTTCATGTTGCGCTGACGGATGGCAAACAGGTTACCTACTGTGATGGTGAGGATTATTACGGCATACATCATCCATTCCCAAACGTTGGAATAAACGGTGCCGAACACCTGGCAGAGTATAACCAGAAAGGCGAAGGCTGCTGAGCCTTTGCTGATTACCGACAGATAAGAGGTTACGGCTGTGGGAGCTCCCTGATAGACGTCGGCTGTCCAGAGATGGAAGGGTACCAGCGAGAGTTTGAAGCCGAGGCCTGAGATGACGAAGGCAACTGCTATGATAAGCATGGAGGAGTGTGAGCCTTTGACAATCTGGGCGGCGATGTCGTTGAAATAGAGGCTGCCGCCGCTCAGGGCGTATGTGAAGCTGACGCCAAACAACAGGATGGCCGATGAGAAGACTGCCGTCATTATGTATTTGATGGCTGCTTCGTGGCTCTCATAGCGGTTTTTGTTGAAGGCAACCATTGCTGCCAGGGGCAGTGAGGCGCTTTCCAAGCCGATTATGAAGAGCAGGAAATGACGGGCCGAAATCATCAGATACATGCCGAAGAGTGTTACCAGCAACAGCTCAAAGAACTCGCCGCGGCGTATGGAGCCTTCCTCGCTGTCTATCCATTGCTGACATTGCAGTATGACCAGGAAGACGCCTAAGTTGAGTATGCCTTTTATGGCCACGCAAACTTGTGTGTTCACATACATGCCGCCAAAGGCTTCAGTGCTTTGAATGGGTATGAACCACATCGCTACTGTGATAAGCCCGAAGAGCACAAGGGCGATGGGCGTAA
>FR897860.1:0-22479 GCA_000437495.1 Prevotella sp. CAG:485 | reverse complement strand
AAGAGCACAAGGGTGATGGGCGTAAGCGCTTTTTGCGCTTTCTTGCCGAAGAATATGTCGACAAGCAGAACTATTATGAATACCGCGAGCACTAAAAGCTCTGGGTACATGGTTACGAACTGTGAATAGTTAATGTCCATATCGTTGAGTATCGAATTGGCTTTCTGGATTCTGTTGAAATCTGGTTAGCAATTCTTTAATTTATCAAACTCCAAGTGCTTTGATTATAGGACCGAAGCTAAATTCGATAGCTTCGCTTATCCAGTTGGGGAAACAGCCTATGCCGGCGATGCAGACTATGAGCGTAACAGTGCTTACGCGCTCAAACCATGTGGCGTCGGTAAGGGCGAGGTGATGTTCATCCTGTACTTTGCCCAGCAGCAGCTTGCCAACAACACGCAGGATGTAAACTGCGGTGATGACGATTGATGTTGTGGCGGCAATAACGAAGATGCGGTGGAAGAGGTCGGCGTTCTGGAACGAACCGAAGAAGATGGTCATTTCGGCAACGAAACCGCTTAGACCCGGGAGACCGAGCGATGCGAAACCGGCTATCATATAGCAGACGCCGAGGTAAGGCATGATTTTCATCAGACCTCCCATCTGGCGGATGTCGCGGGTGTGCGTGCGGCCGTATATCATACCGATGAGGGCGAAGAAGAGGGCCGTCATCAGACCGTGGCTGAGCATCTGTAGGATAGCGCCGGTCATTGCAGTGGCGTTAAGCATCAGAATGGCGAACAATACCATGCCGCAGTGCGACACTGATGAGTAGGCGTTGATGTATTTGAGGTCCGTCTGTACGCAGGCTGAGAAGGCGCCGTAGACGATTGAGATGCCGGTGAGGATGATGAATATCCAGGCCAGTTCGTTGGCTGCCTGAGGCAGCAGGAAGATGGCAATACGGAAGCAGCCGTAGCCGCCAAGCTTCATCAGTACGCCGGCGTGAAGCATTGATACTGCCGTGGGCGCCGAAGCGTGGCCGTCGGGGCTCCATGTGTGGAAGGGGAACATGGCGCCGAGTACGCCGAAGCCAACGAAGGTGAAGGGGAACAGGAACGTCTGCCAGCCATGGCTGATGGCATTGTTGTGAGAAATCTCAAGTATGTTCCATGTGAGCTGCGAGGGGTCGGTGGCCGAGTGCCAGTAGATGCCGAACAAGCCGAGCATCAACAGAGCTGAACCACCCATCAGCATCAGGGTAAGCTTCATTGCTGAATACTCCTTGCGTCCCGTGCCCCAAACGCCGATGAGCAGATACATGGGGATAAGGGCTATCTCGTAGAACATGAACATGGTGAACATGTCGATGGAGATGAAGAATCCGAACACACCCATGCTCAGCAGAGCGAACCACAGGAAGAAGTTCTTGGGCAGCGGATCTATTTTCCACGAAGCGAATGTTCCGGCGAATACTATGACTGCCGACAGCAATATCATGAATACGGAGATGCCGTCAACACCTATTGCCAGGTGTATGTTAAGGGGCTCATACCACATCCAGCTGCCGGTAAACAGCATTTCATCTTCAATACCGGCGCCGCGCATTTGCAGGAACTGAACTACAAGCACTATGGCCAGTATCATCAGTGCGCTTGAGCATACCACCATTACGGTGCGTATGGCATTCATGCCCCGGTTGTTACACAGGCCGAGTCCCGCAAGCATGATGAGCGGAATGACTACAAACCAAATCAGAATATTTTCAAACATAATCGTTTCTTTGTCTTCAGGTTTTTTAGATCTTACTCGCGCCCTGAGGCGTGAGTAAGGTGGCTTGTGTTAGAGTAATGCTATCCAGGTTATTATTGCCAGTGCAACGGCGCCAAGGAAGTACCACAATACGTAGGTCTGGATACTGCCTGACTGCATGCCGCGGATGGCAAACGATGTTTTCTGAGTAATCTTGGCGAAACCGTCCATGGTGGCGTCGATGACGTGGCGGTCAAACCATGCGATGGATTTGCAGATGATGCCGAAGATGAATTTGTGCGTTACGAACATATACATCTCGTCCCAGTAGAAGCGGCGGTTGGCTGCCTGCCACAGTCCGGGGAATGCGGCTTTCAGTCGTGCGGGCTTCGGATTCTCTTTATAATACATCCAGGCTGCGAAAGCTATGGCGATGACGGCTACGATAAGTGAGGTGGCTGCCACCGATGCCTCAATGTGGATGTGATAGGGGAGACCGTTCCAGGTAACCAGTTCGCCGAAAGGTATGAAACCGGCTACACAGCTCACGGCTGCCAGGAAGATAAGAGGTACCGACATCTGCCAGGGTGCGTCGTGCGGACGATGCTCTTTGTAATGCGGGTTCTCTTTCCACCAGAATACCAGGAAGTACATGCGGAACATATAGAAGGCGGTGAGGCCTGCTACCATGGTCATCCAGGCGCCCCAGAACCAGTGGCGCTGGAACATGGCTGCCAGCATTTCGTCTTTGCTGAAGAAGCCCGAGAAGGGGTAGATACCTGCAATGGCCAGACAGCCTATAAGGAAGGTGATATGGCAGATAGGCATGTATTTGGCCATGCCTCCCATGGCGGTATAGTTGTTTGAATGAACTGCATGAATCAGGGCGCCTGCACCGAGGAAGAGCAATGCTTTGAACATTGCGTGTGTGAAGAGATGGAACATGCCGGCCATGTAGCCGAGACCGCCGTAATGACCGTTAACCTCTCCCGTGTAAGCTACGCCAAGGGCCACCATCATGAATGCAATCTGCGATATGGTGGAGAAGGCGAGAATACGTTTGATATCTATCTGCGCGCAAGCCACGGCTGCGGCGTAGAAGGCTGTGATGGCACCCACACATGTTATGAACGTCATGGAGGCGTCTACAACGCAGTATACCGGGAACATGCGGGCTACCAGATATACGCCGGCAACTACCATGGTGGCAGCGTGGATCAGGGCCGACACGGGTGTCGGGCCTTCCATGGCGTCGGGCAGCCAGATGTGCAGAGGCATCATTGCCGATTTACCCATACCGCCTACAAATATCAGCACCATGGCCCAGGTGATTACGGAAGCGCCCATGAAGGTTGCGCCGCCTGCCTGAGTGAGTACCTGACTCGGATTGGAGGTAAGCTCAACAAAGTTGAATGTGTTGGTATAGTAGCTGAGTATGAGTATGCCGATGAGGAAGCCTAAGTCAGCAAAACGTGTTACTATGAATGCTTTCTTCGATGCTGAGACAGCGCTCGGCAGTTTGTAGTAGAAGCCGATGAGCAGATATGAGCTGACACCTACAAGCTCCCAGAAGATGTACATCTGGAAAATGTTGGTGGCAACCACCAGTCCTAACATTGAGAAGCTGAACAGCGACAGGAAGGCATAATAGCGCTGGAAGCCTTGTTCGCCCTCCATATAGCCCCAGGAGTAGAGATGCACCATAAACGAGATGGTGGTAATCACCACGAGCATCATGGCGGCAATGGGGTCGAGCAGGAAGCCCAGATGCACTATCAGTTTGTCGGTAAAGGCAAGCCACTCTACATTGAATACAGTGTAGATTTGACGAACGCCGTCTACGATAAAGTCAGGCGAGCCGCTAAAGAAGTATGTGAATGCCACTGTATAGGCAAGCACGGTGGTAACGCCCATGGCAAAGATGCCTATCAGGCCGGCCAGCTTATGGCTCATTTTCATTCCCGTCAGTCCTAAGAGCAGGAAGTTGAAGAGGGGAATGGCCAGAATCAAGAGCGGTAATGTGATCTCCATGGCCTTAGAATTTCAATTTATTTATCTCGCGTACATTGGTGTTGCCCACTGCACGGTAGATGTTAATGATGATGGCTATTGCCACTGCTGTTTCTGCAGCAGCAATGGCTATGGCGAACAATGTGAAAATCATGCCCTCCATGTGGTCGGGGTAAAGGAATCTGTTGAAGACCACGAAGTTGAGGTCTACAGAGTTGAGCATCAGCTCAAGCGAAATGAGCATGGCGATGAGGTTGCGGCGCGTGATAAAGCCGAAGAGACCGCAGACAAACATCACTACGCTCGGCACCAGGTACCATAACATATCTATATTCATGTCTCGATGCTTATTTTTTACGTGCTACGGTAACTCCGCCAATGATGCATGCCAGCAACAATACGCTGACTGCCTCGAAGGGGAGCAGATACTCAAATTTTTCGGTCCCTACCATGGCTTTGCCAATGGCGTGCATATCAATGGGGTGTTCTGCTATGCTTGCCAGTGTTGACTGCTCATTGAGCAACGGCATATGGAACAGGGCCCATCCGAGTGCTACGACGCCTATCAGGGAAGCTATGACGCCCACCACTCTGCGGTGATGTGCTATGAGAGGAGCCTTTTCTCCGGGTTTGGTGGTGAGCAGGATAGCGAACACGAACAACACCATGATGCCGCCGGCATATACGGCTATCTGCACCGCACCGAGAAATTGATATCCAAGCTGGAAATAAAAGACTGCCGTGCCGAGGAGCACGAAGAGCAGATACGTGGCTGCCCGGAGAATGCGACGGGTGGTAACTGTCAGCACGCTGAAGACTATCACCGATATCGCAATCACAAAGTAAAGTACGATAAATCCTGGCGTTTCCATATCTTATTTTTGATTTTCAGTGTTGGAAGGAGCAGCAGCCTGTTCCTGCGGTTTATCAGCAGCGTTAGCTTCGGGAGCGGCAGCTGCTTTGGCGGCGGCTTCGCGCTCGGCTTTTATGCGGGCTGCTTTAGCCTTGGCGGCGGCTATAATGGCCGGATCAACTTGAGGCTTGGGTGCCGGTGCATCCTCTTTCTCGGGAAGATAATTGAGGGTCTTGACAAGGCTGTCGCGGCTGAATGTGGCCTGCTCGAAGTCGTTGCTGAACTCAAGGGCATTCTGCGGGCACGATGTTACACAGAGCATGCAGAAGGTGCATGAACCCAAGTCGTACGTATACTTGTCGAGTTTGCGCTTTTTCTTGCCGTCGGGTGTCTCAACCATTTTGGTGGTGAGATGAATGGTGCCGTTGGGGCAATTCATTTGACATATGCCGCAGCCGATGCATTTATGCCTGCCCTCTTCATCATATTTGAGGGTAAGTTCGGCGCGGAAACGGTCTGCTATGTCAAGTGTGGAACGGTTTTCGGGATAGCACTCTGTAATCTTTTTGGTTACAAGCTCTTTACCCGTAACTTCCATACCCTTGACAAGGCTTTTCAAGCCCTGACCAACTCCCTGGAAATATTCTTTTATACTACTCATGATGTCGATTATACTCTAACACTATTTGTCAACCTGGCCACCCAGAATGTCGAGCAGTTCTGTGGTGATGCCTTGCTGACGCAGCTTATTGTATTCAAGCTGCAGTTCCTCCTGCAGTTTCTTGGCATTATCATTGGCTGCCTGCATGGCCATGATGCGGGCTGCTTGTTCGGAGGCTCTGTTCTGAATGGTTACTTCTTGCATCAGCGACAGCACGAACATGGGCAGAACCTGGCCGAAAATGCTGTTGGCGTCCGGTTCAAAGATGTACATGATGTCTGAGTGAAGACCCTTCTGCTGCTGCATGGCCTCGCCTGCAAGGTCGTCGCTGTTTACCGGGAAGAGCTGTTCCACCTTGGGGCGCTGGCGTCCTATGGTGTAGAACTTCATATAAACGACTTCCACGGCATCGAGCCGGCCTTCCTCAAAGTCTTTCTGCAGACCCAGAGTGAAGTCGTTCACCACTTCGCCTTCCATCTTGGAGTTTACGCCGTCAACCACGGTACATTCCACACTAACGGTTTCCTCGGCGTATTTCTCAACTATGCGACGCATTTTCCGGCCCACGGGATAAAGCTCTATCACACAATCGGATCCGTAGGCAGTACGCCAGGCACGCACATTTTCGTGAAGAAACTTAAAGATGTTCACGTTATAAGCGCCGCATAAGCCGTCGTCGCTGCCGTAAACAACCACGCCAAGACGTTTGACTTCGCGTGTTGTCATCAGCGGCGAAGAATAATTTTCACCGGCCTTGAGCAGATGACCCATTATCTGCTTTATCTGGTCTTTGAAGGGCGACAGGCGTTTCAGCTCCTGCTCGCTCTTGCGGACCTTGGCCGACGAAATCATCTTCATGGCGCCTGTGAGTTTTTCACTCGAGGCAACCGTGCCGATGCGCGTTTTGAGTTCTCTCAGTGTAGCCATTTAGTTGTATATTATTTGCCGGTTGCTTTGCTTGCTTTTGCCGGTGCCAGGCCTGCTGATACCTGAGCTGCCACTTGGTCGAGTATGGCTGTTACCTCATCCGTAAGTTTGCCGGCTTTTATCTGGTCGAGCACATCAGCACGATGGCTGGCTTCAAGAATCTGTATGAACTGACGCTCGAACTCTTCCACTTTGTTGATGGGCACGTCTTTGAGCAGACCGTTGACGCCGCAATAGATTACAGCTACCTCGTTTTCAACAGCCCAGGGATGATACTGCGGCTGCACAAGCAGAGTCTGGTTTTTGCGGCCACGGTCGATGACTGCGGCAGTTACGGGGTCGATGTCGCCACCGAATTTGGTGAAGGCCTCAAGCTCACGATACTGAGCCTGAGCAATCTTCAGCGTACCGGCCACCTTCTTCATAGGCTTAATCTGGGCGCTGCCGCCTACACGGCTAACGGAGATACCTACGTTTACGGCCGGACGGATACCCTGGTTGAAGAGGGCTGTCTCAAGGAAGATCTGACCGTCGGTAATTGAAATTACGTTTGTGGGGATATATGCCGAAACGTCGCCTGCCTGAGTCTCGATGATGGGGAGAGCGGTGAGTGAGCCGCCGCCTTTCACTATGGGCTTGAGCACCTCGGGAAGGTCGTTCATGCTCGCTGCCACCTCCTGGTTGTCGATAATCTTTGCTGCACGTTCCAACAGACGGCTGTGCAGATAGAAGATATCGCCGGGATAAGCCTCACGTCCTGACGGGCGTTTCAGGATAAGAGAAATCTCACGATAGGCCACAGCCTGCTTTGAGAGGTCATCGTAAACGATAAGGGCGTCGCGACCGGTATCGCGGAAATATTCGCCGATTGCAACGCCTGCAAACGGTGCGTAATAGCGCATGGAAGCCGAGTCAGAGGCCGAAGCGGCTACGACAACGGTGTAGGGCATTGCACCGAATTTCTCGAGCGTGTGCACTGTTGAAGCTATTGAAGAAGCCTTCTGGCCTATTGCCACGTAGATGCAATATACGGGTTTGCCGGCTTCGTAATTGGCACGCTGGTTGATGATGGTGTCAATGGCAATTGCCGTTTTACCAATCTGGCGGTCGCCGATGATGAGCTCACGCTGTCCGCGGCCAATAGGTATCATTGAGTCGATGGCTTTCAGACCGGTCTGCAAAGGCTGCTTCACAGGCTGACGGAAGATAACGCCGGGAGCTTTGCGCTCCAGAGGCATAAGAAGCTGTTTGCCTTCGATGGGCCCTTTGCCGTCGATGGGTTCGCCGAGAATGTTGATGACACGGCCGAGGAGGCCTTCGCCTACCGGAATGGAGGCAATTTCGCCGGTACGGCGCACTGTCATATTCTCGCTTACGCTGTTTATGTTGTTGAGAAGCACCACGCCTACGTTGCTTTCCTCAAGGTTGAGGGCAACGCCTTTAACGCCGTTCTCGAATTCTACAAGCTCATTGGCACGTACGTTTTCAAGGCCGTAGACGTGAGCCACGCCGTCGCCTACTTCGAGCACGGTGCCCACTTCCTCGAATTTGACCTTGTTGTTGACGTTTTCGAGCTGCTGTTTCAGAATGTCGGATATTTCGCTTGGGTTGAGCATCTTGTTAGTTGCTGCTTATAAGGTTTTGACGTAACTGTTGTAACTCATTGCTGATGGATGCGTCCATCTTGACATTGTCCACAAACACCTGGAATCCTCCAATGAGTTCCGGATTTATCTCCATGGAATACTCAAATGTACGGTTGGGGAAGGATTTTTGCACCAGATGCCGGATTCTTTCCATGCGGTCGTCCGGTAGGGGTTTGGCTGTTATGATTCGCACGCGTGAAATGTGATTTTCATTTCTGTAGATGTCACAGTAAGCCAGACAGATGGCATACATGAATTCCTCGCGGTGTTTGTCAATTACGAGCTTTACCAGAGCCTTGAAGTCGTCTTCGTAAAGGTTTCCGGCGGCCTCTTTCATAAGTAGGAGCTTATCGGAGGCTGCAATGTATGGGTTGGAGAGAGTGCGCTGCAACGTCGGGTTGTCAGCAAAGGCTTTTACCACAGCCTTCATCTCCTCATACACTGCCGCGATTTTGTCGTGTTCCTTCGCGATCTTGTACAGGGCTTTGGCATAACGCCGGGCTATAAGGCCGTTGTCCATGATTCAACTGTGGTCTTAGTTTTTGTTTTTCTCCATTTCGTCGAGCAGTTTGTCGGCCAGAGCCTGCTGCTGCTTGTCGTCGGCCATCTGCTGCCGTACTAATTTCTCGGCGATTGCAACGGAGAATTTACCCACTTCCTGACGCAGCTGACGCTCAGCTTCCTTGCGACTTTGGTCAATGGACACCTTGGCGGCGTCCATGACCTTTTTAGCCTCGTTGGAAGCCTCTGTGCGGGCTTCGTCTATTATTTGGGTCTTCATTTTCTCAGCTTCGCGCAGGATGTCGGCCTGTTGCTTACGGGCATCATCTATTACCTTTTGAGCGTCGGTACGTGCCGAGTCAAGTTGTTCTTTGGCCTGACGGGCATATTCTACGCCCTGGTCAATGCGGTCGGCCCGCGAATTCATGGTTTTGATTATCATGGGCCATCCCCATTTGGCAAGTATCAGAAACAATACCAGGAATGCGATGAACATCCAGAAGACCAGTCCGAAATCGGGCGTGAAGAGTTCCATAATGAAGACTTTTTAGTCGGTGGGTAGGGTTGTTTTCTTGTTAATGCTGAATAGCTGATTTTTTTAGAGGAACAGGGCGAGTGCCGATACGATGACGGCGAACAGTGCCACACCCTCAATAAGGGCAGCGATTACAATCATGTTGCTACGGATGTCGCTGGCAGCTTCCGGTTGACGTGCGATAGCCTCCATGGCCGACGAACCGATTTTGCCGATGCCGAAGCCGGCGCCTATTGCTGCGATGCCTGCGCCGAGGGCTGCGCCAAGAGCGCCAAGTGCCAGTTCGGCTACGAGAATCATTGATAACATGGTGTGTTGTTAGAGTTTAGTGGTTTATGTTTTGTTTATTGTTTTTTCTTTATGCGAGTCCGGCGTGTTGCGGATTTTCGTCTCTCTTGATTTCTTCTGCTACTTCGTCATCTATGCTCTTGTGGTGCTCTTCCTGCACTGCCAGCGAGATGAAGATGGTTGACAGCATGGTGAACACGTATGCCTGGATGAAGCTTACCAGCACATCGAGAGCAAGCATGAAGATTGAGAAGAGAATGGATATTACCACCGAGCTGCCTGTGGCAGCGGCGCCGAAGACCGCGAAGATGAAGATAAGCACCGTAAGAGTGATTACTATCATGTGGCCGCCCATCATATTGGCAAACAGACGGACGCACAAGGCTGCCGGCTTGGTGAATATACCGAAGATTTCTATAACCTGCATTATGGGCAGCGGACATTTCAGCCAGATAGGCACATCGGGCCAGAATATCTCTTTCCAGTAATGCTTGTTGCCATGAATGTTTACCATAATGAAGGTAAGGAACGCCAGTACCAGCGTTATGGCTATGTTGCCCGTGAGGTTGGCGCCACCGGGGAAGATGACAACCAGTCCGAGCAGGTTCATTATCAGGATAAAGAAGAAGCAGGTGAGCAGATAGGGTGCAAACTTGTTTGCTTTATCCTTCAGAGTGTCGCGGATTACACCAGTGTAGATGAAATCAACCAGAAGCTCGAAGAAGCCCATACCCTTGCGGGGTGTCTTGAAGCCATACTTCTTGTAATGGCGCACCAGAATGCGACACAGCAGCCAAACTATGAATGCGGCTATGAACAGGGCGCAAACATTCTTTGTGATGGAGATGTCGATGGGCTTGTATTCGCGGTAATATGTGCCTTTGCCGTCGGCTTCGTAATATACATAACCGGGCACAACCACATGTTCGCCGTTTTCAACCTTTTCAGTCTTAGCAAGGTCTTCGGCCTGTTTGAATACCGATGCTTCCTCGTCAGCGTCGAGCGGGAAAATCTCCACCACTTTGTTCTTATGCTGCGAGGTGTGGGCAATGAGGAACATATATTCCTTGTCGCCTTTGGTGATTTTATGAATCACCGGCACCAGTTCTTCTCTGTACGAAGTCTTAACCTTGCCGTCTTTGTCGAGCTTCGATTCCTTGATTACTTCCACATCGGTGAGCTTCGACGATGAGAAAGAATGCCAGGTTCCGTCTTGCGCACGAACAATCACCGGCAGCGGAATGCGATAGATGTGGGCGAAAGGCACTTCCCAGCCATAACCGTCGCCGAGATGGTGGAAAATTATCTCCTTAACGTCCAGGCTCGATTCCTCTTTAGCTGAGTCTGCCTGCTCGGGAGCGGCAAGAGCTGTGGAAGGCACTGCCAGACACATCAGCAGAGCCGTAAGGATGTATAGAAGTTTTGACTTTGATATCATAATTGTGTCAGGCAACGGTTAGTACACGCATACGTCAACCTTGTTATTCTCCACATCCACAAGACCGCCTTTTATGTCAATATGGCTTTCTTGTTCCATGTCGTCGAGGTATCTGACCCGACCGGGAGTAAGGACGGCTATAAGGGGCGCATGGTTGCGCAACACCGTGAAGCTGCCGGCCGAACCGGGCAGTGTAACGGCTTTCACCGACCCCTCGAAGAGCACTTCCTGTGCCGAGATTATGCGTAGTGTCATCCTGTATCTAATTCGCGCTGCCTTGTCCGGCGGGACTCCGGCGGCGAGGTTTGTATTCTTCTTGTTATCCTACTTCGGCAAGCATCTTCTTGCCCTTCTCTATGGCCTCGTCAATGGTGCCGACGTTGAGGAAGGCTTGTTCGGGATATTCGTCTACTTCGCCGGCAAGAATCATCTTGAAGCCGCGAATGGTCTCCGACAGGGGTACCATGACGCCGGGCAGGCCGGTGAACTGTTCTGCAACGTGGAAGGGCTGCGACAGGTAACGCTGGGCACGACGTGCGCGATTTACCGTGAGCTTGTCTTCGTCGCTGAGCTCATCAACACCCAGGATGGCGATGATGTCCTGCAGGTCGTTGTATTTCTGGAGAAGCTGTTTAACTTCCTGAGCCACATTGTAATGCTCTTCGCCTATGATGTTGGGGTCGAGGATTCGAGATGTTGAGTCCAGGGGGTCAACTGCCGGGTAGATGCCAAGCTCCGAAATCTTACGGCTAAGCACTGTGGTGGCGTCAAGGAACGAGAACGTGGTGGCGGGAGCCGGGTCCGTAAGGTCGTCAGCCGGCACGTAGATAGCCTGCACTGAGGTGATTGAGCCGTTCTTTGTAGAGGTGATACGTTCCTGCAGAGCACCCATCTCCGAAGCCAGCGTAGGCTGATAACCTACTGCCGAAGGCATACGGCCGAGAAGTGCCGATACCTCGGAGCCGGCCTGAGTGAAACGGAAGATGTTGTCGATGAAGAGCAGCACATCTTTGCCGCCTCCCTCATTGTCGCGGAACTGTTCAGCCACCGTAAGGCCTGAAAGGGCAACACGCAGACGGGCACCCGGCGGTTCGTTCATCTGGCCGAACACCAGCGTGGCCTGCGAGTTGTTGACTTCCTTCATGTCAACATCTGCAAGGTTCCATTCGCCCTTTTCCATGCCCTCTTCAAACTTCTTGCCGTATTTCATTACGCCGCTCTCAATCATTTCGCGGAGCAGGTCGTTACCTTCGCGGGTACGTTCTCCCACGCCGGTGAATACAGAGAAGCCGTTGTGGCCTTTGGCAATGTTGTTGATAAGCTCCATGATGAGCACCGTCTTGCCTACACCGGCGCCGCCAAACAGACCAATCTTGCCACCCTTTGAATAGGGTTCCAGCAGGTCGATTACCTTGATACCTGTGAAAAGGATTTCGGTAGATATAGCCAGTTCGTCAAATTCGGGAGCGGGCTGGTGTATGGGGCGCAGATTTTCGCGATTCAGGTCGGGCAGGTGGTCGATAGGTTCACCGATCACATTCAGCAAACGTCCTTTTACTTGTGCGCCGGTCGGCACGGCTATGCCGCGGCCCAGATAATCGGCTTTTACACCGCGACGCAGACCATCGGTGCTCTCCATGGCTACGCAGCGCACTGTGTCTTCGCCTATGTGCTGCTCTACCTCGAGTATCAGAGTCTCGCCGTTCTCGCGGTCAACTTTCAGAGCGCCGTAAATAGGGGGCACCTGGTTGTTGTCGCCTTCAAACATTACGTCAACCACGGGGCCTATGACCTGGGTTACTGTGCCTGTGAGGGTGCTCATTTTTTTTCTCTGTGGTAATTTATTTGAGGTGTTGTTTTATTCGATTCGGATGGTCAGATTACTGACCGATAAAGTTTTGAGGAACTTTCAAGTACCAGTCCATAGCCACGCAAACAGCCATCAATACGAGGTTAGCCAGCGCGAAGGGCATGAGGTATTTCCATTCAAAGCTGAGCATCTGGTCAATTCTGATGCGGGGGAATGTCCATTTGAACCAGATGATTACAAAGCTTACGAAGAAGGCTTTGAGCAGGAACCATACTATGGAGGGTATATAGTTCATTACATCGTTGAAGCCATCCCATCCGGGGATATGCAGCGGCATCCAACCGCCAAGGAACATAAGGCTGGCGATACCCGACACGATGAAGAGGTTGAGGTATTCGGCCAGGTAGAAGAAGCCGAAGTGAATGCCGGAGTATTCCGTGTGATAACCTGCTGTAAGCTCATGTTCAGCCTCGGGCAAGTCAAACGGTCCACGGTTTGTTTCGGCTGTGGCGGCAATGATATAGATGATGAAAGCTATCAGAGCCGGGATATGACCCTGGAAGATGAACCATGCGTAATTTTGCTGCTCTACAATCTCGCTGATGCTCATGGTGCCCGACAGAATCACTATTGTGAGGATTGCCAGACCGAGCGACAGCTCATAGCTGACCATCTGTGCGCCTGAACGCATAGCGCCGATGAGGGTGTATTTGTTGTTCGATGACCAGCCGGCAAGAAGGATGCCGAGCACGCCGACGCTGCTCACTGCCAGCACAAAGAAGATGCCGATGTTGAAATCAATTATCTGCAGACCGTTGCCCCAGGGAAGACAAGCCAGCATTGTTACCGACGAGGTGATGACAATGTAGGGTGCCAGTTTGAAGAGGAACTTATCAGTGTTCTTGAGGCAAATCAGCTCCTTGATAAGGATCTTGAACATGTCGGCGAACACCTGCAGCACACCCCATTTGCCCACACGCATAGGACCGAGGCGGCATTGGAACCAGGCGCAAAGCTTACGCTCGTAGAGAATATAGAAGAGTGCCAGTACGGTGTACGTCAGAAGTACCAGAACGGCGATTATCACACATTCTATAAGAACGACCAGCCAGTCGGCCATTCCGGTAGATGTCAGCAAGTTGTTGAACCAGCTTGTTATGTTTCCAAAATCGTACATTGGTTATCGTTTTTAATTCATATTGCAAAGACCCGTAGAAAGGGGCTGTTGAAATCTCTGTTTTACAGGTTTTGCAGTTTCTGAAAAATTTCTGTTGTTAACGATCTATATCGGGGATTACGAAGTCGAGTGCTGCGCCGATGGTAATGAGGTCGGCAATCATGTAGTTGGCACAAGTGAGGTCCATTACGCCAACCAGGTTGAAACACGGGCTTTGGAAGTGAACGCGGGCAGGCGTTTTCTCACCGGTTGATTCGATGAACACGCCGAAGGTGCCGCGCGAGGCTTCCACTTGCTGATACCAGCGTCCGGCGGGAAGTTTGATGATGCGGGGCACCTGAGCGCGGATGTCGCCTTCAGGAATATTGTCAACCAGCTGTTCAAGAATCTTCACGCTCTCTTCAATCTCGCGCATACGCACCATGTAACGTGCGTATGAGTCGCAACCGTTGGCCAGTACCTCGTTGAAGTCAAGCTCGGAATAGATGCTGTAAGGGTGCTTCTTGCGGCAGTCGCAGCTGAAGTTGGAGCCGCGGCCCGAAGGACCTGTTACGCAGTAATTGATGGCATCTTCGCGGCTCAGATGGCCAACATTTTTCAGTCGGTTGAGAGCTATGATGTTGCCCGAGAATACCTTGTGGTACTCCTTGAGAGCCTTGGGCATTATGGCGCACAGCTCCTTGACGTCTTTCTGGAAGTCAGGATGCAGGTCGGCTATCACACCGCCAATCACGTTATAGTTCATCGACATACGGGCGCCGCAAGTCTTTTCAAAGATGTCGAGCACACGTTCGCGTTCGCGGAATCCGTAGAAGAAACAGGTAGTTGCACCGAGGTCCATGCTGGTGCAGCCGAATGACAGAAGGTGGCTTGATATACGCATCAGCTCGTCCATCATCACGCGAATCACCTGAGCACGACGGGGTACCTCTATGCCGAGAGCTTTCTCAATGCACATACAGAGGCAATGGCGGTTCTGATGAGCCGACATATAGTCCATACGGTCGGTGAAATGGAGCATCTGCGGGTAGGTGAGACCTTCGCAGAGTTTCTCAATGCCGCGGTGTATGTAACCCGAAACCACATCAACCTTCTTCACCGTTTCGCCGTCAACGGCAGCGCGGAAACGCATCACACCGTGCGTTGACGGGTGCTGCGGGCCGATGTTGACAACGTAATCCTCAGCCTGGAATACTTTATAGTCGCGGCGTTTTACATTGCCATTCTCATCCTCTTCAAGAGTATAGGTGTTGTCCTCGTCCTTCTCATCTTCGAGACGGATGGGGTTCAGCTCCGGATTGGCGTCATAGTCCTTGCGGAGAGGATAACCAACCCAGTCGTTGCGCAGGAAGAAACGGCGCATATCGGGGTGTCCAATGAACTCGATGCCGAAGAAATCATACACCTCGCGTTCCTGGAAGTTAGCAACCTTCCAGATGTCGCTTACCGAATGCAGACGCGGCTGAGTGCGGTCGGCTGTTTCAACACGGACGCAAATCATTTCCCAATCGCGGTCAGTAGAAGTCAGGTAATAGAGGCAGCCGAGCGTCTCGGTCCAGTCCATGCCTACCACGGCGGTAAGCATATCGAAGCCGTAACGGTCGCGCAGCTCGAGAGCCAAAGCATGCCATTTATTGTCGGGCACTTTGACCAGTAAACATTCGCCCTGCTCAAATTCAGCTTCCGGGCAGATGGTCTTTATCTCTTTCTGGATTTCCATTGTGTCAACTAATAATTCTCAGTTCACAAGCTGCATATCGGCTGATTGTGTTGCTGATGATGCCTTGTGAACTGTAAATGTTATTGCATAGCTTTTTGGTCCTCTGGATGCTGGGCAAAAAATTCCTGAATTTTTTCCTTGCGGTTTGCGCCGCCGAAGAATTTCTGCACCTTAATCTTACGCTGCAGCTGCATCAGGCCGTAGAACATTGCCTCGGGACGCGGTGGACATCCGGGCACATATACATCAACAGGGAGAATTTTGTCAACGCCCTGGAGCACGCAGTATGAGTTTTTGAACGGGCCTCCGCTGACAGCGCAACCGCCGCAGGCAATCACATATTTGGGTTCGGCGAGCTGCTCATACAGACGGCGCAATACGGGAGCCATGCGATGCACGATTGTGCCCTGCACCATGATGTAGTCGGCCTGACGGGGCGAGTTACGAGCCACCTCGAAACCGAATCGAGCCATGTCGTAGCGGGCAGCGCCGAGGCACATGAATTCGATAGCGCAGCATGACGTGCCGAAGCAGAGAGGCCACAGCGAGTTTGCGCGCCCCCAATTGATAAGTTCGTCAAACATGCCCACAACCACGTTGGCGCCGGTTGAGTTGAGTTCGTCTACCAGTTTCTCAATGTATTCGTTGTCTTTGAAGTCTTCATGCTTCATCGACTTGATATGGGGATTCTTTACTGCCATTTCAAAGCACCCTTTCTCCAGGCGTAAGCCAGGCCTAATACTAAGACTAACAGGAAAATGCCGATGCAGAGAAGGCCCTGCGTGCCCAGACCTTTGGTAATAGTGGCCCAGGGATAGAGGAACACAGTCTCCACATCGAAGATGAGGAAGAGGATTGCGAATATGTAGTAACCGGCCTTGAATTGAACCATTGAGTCACCACGCGTGGGAATACCGCACTCGTAGGGATCAGCTTTTTTTGACGAGAAAGACCGGGGCGCTATTAACTTGGCAATCAGCAGGGCGGCGAACACCAGGCCGATGCCTGTGAGCACCGCTGTTATGGCCAAAGTGCCATTGCCAATTCTTAACAACAAATCCATAAAATCGTTATTCTGTTATGGTTAGATTCTATCGTGATTTAGTGTGAGTCTATGACGACCCACAAAATTCACCGCAAAGTTAGTACTTTTTTTTTGACTATGCAAATATTCCTGAAATAGCAACTATATGTTTTACAGCATATTTTTAATTCAATTTGCAATGAATTTAATGAGGCATAACCTGATAAGGGATTGTGGATTGTGGCTAATTTCTATTCGTACTCAAATTTCCAACTTCTTTAACATTTACATTGTTAGTTTTTTTAACATTTAATTTGCCCGATTGGGGAGAAGGGAGAGCCGCTGTATTAACCGCTGCACATTAAAAAAGGTTTGCCATAAAGGATGTCGAAGGCGTGCTTTAAACGCCGCTCTCTCCTTTATGGCACACAATTTCTGAATCTGCCATGCAGACCCTGCTATTCGGCGACCTGAAGCGTTTGACCCGAAGAATGAGCCACTATAAGCGGCGCATATTGGCTTTGAGCCGTGGCGATGCCCAAGGCAAAGTGGCCTGACTGTTGCACATAACAGTCGTAGGTGAGAGTATGCACTCCTCGTAGCAGATAATTTATAAAGAAGTTAGTTTGCGAATTTCGAGGCTCGTAGTAATAGCCGGCGCCATCCTGATAGCTGTAATGAGGCAGTTGGTCGGCCGGTTCCATGCAGGCGGCGCGTTGGTCGGTTACCGCCACATACTCAAGGTCTCTGCCGGCGGTTAACGTCAGCGTAACACGGACACGGTCGCCAACCTTCAGCGAATCCGTCCTTATCGCCTGCTCGCCCGCGTCGGTTACACGAATCACATACACATCTTTAGTAATAGAGAGGTCCTCAACCTTTGCATCTTTAACTTCCGCCACAGGCTGAATGAATTTGCTGATGACACCGCCCCAAGACGGATTGTCGCCCGGTTTCTCAATAGAGAGAACCTTTGCCGAAGCCTCAGCGGCATTAAGCGGCATCACAAATTCACCTGTCAGAGTCTGGAACCGCGAGGGCTTAAGCACTTTGCCGTCCAACGACACAACAGCCGGGTCAGACGGGCGAGTCCAGTTTGTTCCGCTTGTGAGGATGGCATGAATAACTTCTGACAGATTGCGGTTATCGCCCCAGTCCTGCGCCTGCCGCTGTACTACAAGCCATTGGCGAATGCCGTCTATCTCAGCCGCTTTGGGCTCTATTTCGGCAAAAGCCTCCAGTACCTGAGCAGTACACAACAGAGTGCCGCCGCTGTTGAATGCCGACCGGATATTGTCGAACCATATACCCTTTCCGGGTTTGGAGCTTGTGTGCTGACGCAGCGATTCAAGAATCAGCTTAGACGTGGCGTCATCGCCCGAACGATGCAACAACATGGCAGCGGTGGCAAGGTCGTAAACGTCGAGAATGCGCCATTTCTTGCGCAGATTCTGCATTGTGCGGGTCGACAGCTTTGCCAAATCACCCTTTGCAGGTTGCTGATAGAAGCTGCGGATGTAGAAATAACTCAGCATAGTGTTGAGGGGGAAAGGCTCATTGTGGCGCACCGACCGGTTGTAAATGTCGAGCACTTCCTTGTCGCAGAAAGAGAGGGCCTTCTCCGTCATCGGTTTGATGGCGGCGTCGGAGGGCAGACAGTTCATCTGCTTCAGCTGACCCAGATAGAGCAACACATTCGACGTGAGATAGAGCGACGGATCCATTTGCGGCATCCATTGCCAGCCGCCCTCCGGCGTCTGCAGATTCTTTATCTTGGCGATGATGCGCTGTTGAGTGGCGCGGTTGGTGGCGGTGTCGAGCAGATTGATGAGCTGAGCCATTCGCATGGTTTCGCCCTGAGCATTTTGCAGCCAGACGGTATTTTCAAGAGCCAGAGTCTTGAGTTGGCTGTTGCGCTGAAGAGCTGAGATGAGGGGCGAATCACTGCTTTTGTCATTGCTACACAGCGTCAGCGCCTCGCGGATAACCGGATATTGGTTGGCCAGACCCGACGACAAAGCATTGCCGAAGTAAGCATAGATGAGGCTAAGCAGATTGTCTGATTTAGGCTCCGATATTTCAGGCAGCGCTGTGAGGCAATACCACACAGGGTTGTTGCAATATTGCAGCGTTACCTCCCCATCCTTATACTGCGGAAGCTGTATGGAGAATTCCTTCTGCGCCGGGTCGAGGTAAAAGTCAGTGGCTTCTGTTACCGGCTCCGACGACGGGAGAATACCCACAGCCACCTGTTCGCCGTCGGTAAAACGACCGGCTGTGGCTCTCGCCTGCAACATCACCATTTGCACATCGGCAGGCACCGTGAAGATGGAAGTGATGATGCCGCTTCCATTTGCCGGCAGCGTTATTTCCGACCCTGCCGGCTCGGCCACAAGAGAGTTGGTGAACGGATTCACCACATTGAACGAGGCCTTGATGTTCTGTTCCTCTTCACTGTTATTATATACTGTCGCGCGCAGTTCCACCTTGTCGCCGGTGCGCAAGAAACGGGGAGCAGTCATCTGCACCATGACGGGTTTCGAGGCAACGGCAAATTTCGTGGTTTGGGCCAGATTGAGCGTAGAGTCGTAACCAAGCAGCTGGAACTGCCATGTAGTGTTGAAATCGGGCACAAGGAAAGATATGTCGAGATTGCCGTTGGAGTCAGAGAGAAGAGTAGGCTTGAAGAAGGCCACCGGATACTCCGCCGCACGCCAAGTTTCCTGCTGAGAAGTGGTCTGAACTTCAGCTTTAGGCTCAATTTTACGTCCCTCGTCATTGGCCTCGTGTGCTGATTCTACATTTAATGCTGCATCATACATCGGAGCAGCTTCGGCTTCTTTGGCCTCGTCCTGAACGGCCATGAGGTTGGCAACGCTGCCGGTGGCCATAGCCATTTTCCCGCGGAGGTAGTATTTGCGCGGAGCTGAGTACAAGGACCTATTGTAGGTATAGATTCGCGGATTGCTGAAGCGGAAGACATCCAACGACTTACCACGCTTTGCATAGCTCCAGGAAGCATACGGAAGGTTGTAGGAGTTGACCTGCAGAGGCGAATAGTAACCCTCCGAGAGATACATGCTCCAGCTGAACGGACAGATGGCGTTCAGAGCTTTGTCTGTCATCACGGCGAAGGCCGGTATGTGTCCCGTTTCCTTTTGCAGCGTGTTGCGGAAGCGGAAAGTCCATTTCTCCGGAGTGTTCGGCACCAGTTTGTCGCGGAAGGTAACTACTTCCACCTCAAGAGCCTCCTTCGCCGAATACGGCTCAATGGTAACAGTCTTGGTGGTGATGTTGAAACCATTTGTGGCGGTGAAGCTGACAAACGTGCGCGAGTTATCGGCCGGCACCGGAGCCTCTATCTGAATATTTTTCCCGGCAGGATAAACCCATTGGCGCGAGATGAGTCCCTTGTCTGAGGCTATCTGACAGAGAATAGCACCCTTGTAACTTTCACCCACAGTAATCTTCACCGACTTGGCACGCAGAGAAGCCGTTACAGATGTTTCGGGGAGCCAGAGTGCGGTGGCAAAGGGCGGTTGTTTATCGGAGGTGCGGTAGAGCACAATTTCGCGCTGAGCCTTTACCGTGGTGTCGGCATCCAGGGTAAAACAGAATTTATACTTGCCTGATTTCAGCGCTTCCACCGGCAGCTCGAAGGCAGGTGAGAGGAATGAGCCTTTGGCCACCTCTTTGTTGTCGGCAGTGTTGGTTACCGCATAATTCACCTTGAGAGCTTGCTGCGTGCCGGCCGCGTTCATCACCTTTACAGAGCCTTTCAGTGGCTTTTCGGAGATAAGCAGCCGCGAGGGTATGCTGATGTCCATTCGGTAAGCATTGCCGAGGCAGAAGAACTCCGCCTCGCTCTCCTGGCTCTCGCCTGCCTGGGAGGTGGCAGTGGCTTTTACCTCAAAGACGCCGTTGGCAAAACGAGTGCCCTGCAGATTGGCGGTGGGCAGCGTAAAGATGAATCTGCCGTTGCCATCCGTCTTAGCCGACGTGCCGTATGAGGCTTCATCGCCTCCGTAGAACCACCAGCGCAACGGGCGGTAAGTAATCTGCAAATCCACATTGGCATTTGCCACCGGCATGCCGCTGTATGTGCGGGCAAAACCGCCGATGCTGATTTCCTGACCCGGCTGATAGTCGGGTGCTATACTGTCGAGCTCCACAAAGAATGTAGGTGCCTTATACTCGGCCACCATCACCGATTCCGAAGCTGTGAATCGGCCTTCTTTCTCTATCAGTATGCGGTTATTGCCCAACACACCGTCTTTGGGCAATATCAGTTTGCCCGACGCACGACCATATTCGTCGGTGGTGAGCCTAAGGGTGTCTACCACGGTGTTGTTCACATTCCGCAGACTCACCTTGAAGGCATTGCGGGGCAGCGGACGGTTGTCATTGCCGGTATTTTTGTACAGAATCACCGAGAAGCCAACGGTGTCGGCCGGATGATACACAGACCTGTCGGTGAGAATCTGCGCACATACATTAGTTACGGGGGTGCTGTTGTTGGAGTATGAGTAAGAGCCTATGACGAATTTCTCATTGCCTTCTCCAATCACCATGCGCGTCCTGTTGTCAGCTATTTCCACCGCCCCCTCATTGTTGGTTTTGCCTGATTTTATCAGCTTGTCGCGATCGGGGTAATAGTCGGCATACTGTTTTACCGCTATGCCGGGAGCGGGCTTGGCTGTGGCCACATCAACCACATAAATCACGGGCTTCATGGTGCCTGTTGAGGAGTAAGTGGTGAACGCCGAGAGGTTCCCCACACGAATAAGCGAGGAGGAGCCGTCGGCCGGCAGTCCCAACACATTAGCCATCGACGCGGAGGTGGAAGGCACTATGGCGTAATAACCGGAAGATACGTCAGGAAAGACCACAGACAGCGTATCGGTGAAGGGAACGGTGCCGTTGAGGCTGATATGTTTTGAGGCTATGATTTGCCCCTTGCGTATGGCTTTGTTGCTGACGTACGTTTTGGCGTCGCTGTCGGCCACCTTCACCAAAAGCACGTAGAAATCGGTTGCATTGCTACTTTTGAGCAATGCCCTCACATCGCCGCCTGCCTTGTAGTTGCTTTGTGGGGTGATTTGAATGTTCACCCGGTTCATGTTGAGCAGACACTGTTTTACGGCGTTGGTGTAATCGGCGTCCGGGAAACGGCTCACCGCCTCACTGCACAGAGCATAAAACTCTTTGCGGCTGAGGCGGAATTTTTGGTCAGGGTTAATGCTTTCTTCATCGTCGGTTACATACCCGGCAAGAGCTTGAAGAATAATCAACGAAGCGGGCGAGTCCTTCAGCTTCTGCAGAGCGTCAAAGAGAATCGGACCGGCATCTGAGCCCTTCAGCGAAGCCTGTTGCCGGCAGCTGAGTGCTAAGGCATCGTCATATCCGGCGTTGGCGGTGAGCAGCGACGAGTAGATATTGCTGCGCATCACCGACGCTTTGGCGCCCGTTGTTGACAGATTCTCCGGATTGGTGGTGAAAGGTATCACAGTGCGGCTGTCGGTAAACGGCGAAAGATATTCCAGCGCCTGTTCAGCCAAAAAGTCATATACCCACGGCATATACTTCTCAGTGCGGTCTGTGTAACCCTTCAGCACACCTTTTATAGTAGCGATAGGGCATTTCTGCAATTCGTCGGCCGGCGACAGAGCCTCCTGCGTCAGCTGCATAATTTTGTTGGCGAACATATTGGCGCTCCAGGCAGCCACATCGTTGGGAACAGGTCCGTCGGCAGGCAGTCGGCGTTCGCGGAAGGTGAATTCGGAGTTGTAATATTCGTAATAAGCCCTCGATTGCAGCAGCCTTACCACATTCTTCCATGGCGAAGGGAGCAACCGAGCCACTGAATCGCTCAGCTGCATCGACCGGCTGAAGCTGTCGGAGGAAACGGCCGACTGCGACACGATAATCTGAATAAGCGCTTTAACAGCCGTTTCCGGGTCCGACGGCAGAGAGCGGTCGAGCATGGCGCGCGCATTTTTCTCCACCGTCTTCGGAAAAGCGAAATCAGGCTTATAGAAAGTGTTTTTCGGTGCTTTTGCCGGCGTCTTGGCTGCTGCCATAAAAAATAGAGGCAGCGCAAGCGCCAACAGCAAAATTATGATTTTCTTCATAGCAATCGGATTTGGTTTACAAAATTACATTTTCCCTTTTAAGGGAGGTTCTATTATTTGATTTTT
>FR897859.1 GCA_000437495.1 Prevotella sp. CAG:485 | reverse complement strand
TACATAAAATCGGGGAAATATACGGGTGCTCACATCACGGCTCATATCGGTTTTTATTTCAGTCCTTAACCTTTCCGGATGATAGTGCAGATATTGAAGCATTTCTACTTCTTGAGTCATAGCTATTTTTGGGTTTTACGGTTCAAAGTGAGCGGAAAAATGTGGGATTGCGCAGAGTGGCGATTTCCTCTTTTCGGTCAAAGAATTTCATATGCTTGCCTAAAATAACAACCGCTGTTTCCGCAACCACGATTTCCATTTGCAAAGATACATTATTTATTTCACATCTCCGCAATATCATTCCTAATTCTATGCCATTATTCAATGTTGACAGCGAGAAATCTCACGACCTCTCGCTGTTCCACGTTTTGAAGCAAATCATAGCCGCTATTAATCGTCCATCTTTATTTGCTTTACGGGTCGTTTACCCACAAGACGACAAGCTATAAAATAGCATCTTTTAAAGTCTTCGTAGAGTTCATCATTAAAGCATACCTTCTCTATCAGAAGGTCTATCAAATACCTGTTTCCGAATAAATCCGGCTCTATCACATAGTAACCGATATTCAGAAACGTCCCGTCATTACGATCAAGGACAATATCCCCGCCAAAGGAGATGGACGCTCGACCCATTTTCATAAGAATAGGTATACCGTCTATTTTATCTACAGGATTAGGTCTCGACCAGTCACCCGGAAAAGTCCTGTTCTTCTCCTCCTCATGTATTCTTGATTGACTTAGAGAGGGATACGAATCACTCTCATATATATATTGCGAGACCTCATCATCCGGAAACACTCGTTTTAGAACCAGAAGCTGGTTCTCGCGCACTTCCTGGTATCCGTTTTCAAGATAGGACACCGTGCTTTGAGGCAGTCCGGTAAGAGCAACCAGCTCTTTCTGGCTTAGATTTTTATCTTTTCGGAACTGCTTTAGATTTATAAACTTCATTACAACCTGTTGATTAGAGATTAAACATTGTCTGTTTCAATACTATCAAGTATCCTTTCAGATTAAGACTTACGCTACTGGGCAGGCAACTTTATCAACGATATGTGGTACCCTTGAATGCTATCTGATGAAACATTTCTCTGAAACGGTCCACAACACGCCATCCATAATGTTCCGGGAGATCTTTTGGGGAGAGATTGGAGGTCAGTATGGTAAACCTCAATGAATCATACCTCGCCTCAAGCACTTCTCGAACCGGGTAAATAGGTGTACCATAGGGCTACTCAGAAAATAGCTAACTGA
>FR897858.1 GCA_000437495.1 Prevotella sp. CAG:485 | reverse complement strand
AGGGCTACTCAGAAAATAGCTAACTGATAAGTTCGAGCCTGTCAGAAATGAGAGAAAAGCGATAGCCGAGTTCTATACGACTCAGGAAATACTCAAGCGCTATGGCATCTCAAACTCCGGACTATACAAGATTGCACAGACACAGAATTTCCCGAAAACTCAAAGTCGAGGGAAAACACTCTGGAGCAAACCTCATATCGACAAATATTTCGAGAAGAGGAATCCTTCGGAGGAGATTACCGAATGGTACACGGTTGCAGAGATACAGGAAAAATTTGGCATGACTCTATCAGCCATATATTGCCTTGTATCTAAGGAAGGAATACCTAAGATAAAGGTAGGAATTGAGGCACGCTATTCAAAAAAGAATTTTGACATAGCTAAAGGCATAGCAGAACCTGAGGCTCCCAAAGAATATACTATCGCTGAGGCTATGGAGAAATTCGGGATGACCAGGGACCAGATTTACCACTATGTCAAAACCTACAATATCACCCGTACCAAGCGGGGGAAATACACCTACATATCACGCAAAGAACTGGATGATTTGCTCGCTCCACCGACGATTTGACCGAAATCGGCGATGGTGGCGCAATGGTGGCGGATTCCACCATGCAAACACAACCTTACTTTGCATCAAACTTTTAACTCTCACAAAATACAATGAATACCTGCACTAAAGTATTCCTTCGCAAAAAGGAAATATCGG
This sequence comes from Prevotella sp. CAG:485, assembly GCA_000437495.1. Classification (GTDB taxonomy): domain Bacteria; phylum Bacteroidota; class Bacteroidia; order Bacteroidales; family Muribaculaceae; genus Lepagella. Next base: position 4,609 of record FR897858.1, on the reverse strand, counting down.
GCGACCGCATATCGCTCTACCTCGACTTCTACCCACCAATCCGCAACCCTCACACCAATCGTCTGAGCCGTCGCGAGTCGCTGGGTATCTACCTCTATGGGCATCCTTCCAACGCCCGTGAACGTGAGTTCAACGCCTCGATGATGGAAAAGGCAGAGGCTATCCGCTGCCGTCGCTTCGAGCAGTTCCTCAACGAGCAGTTCGGCTTCCTCGACAAAGAGAAGCTGCGCATGGACTTCCTCGAATACTTCCGCAAGAAGTGTTTCAAGAAGTATCAGAAGTGGAAAATCGTTTACGAGCACTTCAAGGACTGTAAATACTCATTCAAAAGTGGGCCAGGACGCTCATTCAAAAATGGGCCACCACGGGGAGCCTAACCGTCGATATTATTTCCTATATTGTATATGGACTATATATATCGGCACAACAATGTTAACCGTGGTAGAAATACAAACAATCGTACATCTTTATCGCAGCGGCGATTACAGCCGCCGCGGGATTGCCCGCAAGCTGGGGATATCCCGCACGACCGTCGACAAGGTGCTGGCCCAGTACGAGGCCACGCAGGAGACGTCAGACAACGAAGCGCTGGACAATCTGCTGACGCTTCAACCGGCCTACAACAGCCGTGGCCGTAAACCTCGCAAGCTGTCCCAGTCCATAGCGACTGAGATAGACAAGTATCTGGAGCTCAACGCCCAAAGGCGCCGTCAGGGGATGCGCAAGCAACAACTGAAAAAAATCGACATCTGGCAGATTCTGTCGGGACAGGGCGTTCAGATAAGCTACCAGACCGTTTGCCGTTATGTCACAAACAAAGAAAAATCGGCGCGTCCCGGCGACACGAAAGCCTATGTTCGACAGGCATATTCTCCAGGAGAGGAGTGTGAGTTCGACTGGGGCGAGGTGAAAATCACCATAGGCGGGGTGTTCCGCAAACTGTACCTGGCCGTGTTCACCACTTGTCATGGAAATCTGCGCCGGGCGTGGCTGTTCTCGCGCCAGGACACACTGGCCTTCATGGAGTCGCACCGCAACTTTTTCCGGCAGATCCAGGGAGTGCCACGCATCATGGTCTATGACAATATGCGTGTGGCCGTCAAAGAGTTCGTAGGGCCTGACGAAAAGACGCCCACCGAGGCGTTGAACTGTCTGTCGGCGCACTATGTGTTCAGCTTCCGTTTCTGCAACGCGCGTGCCGGATGGGAGAAGGGCCATGTGGAGCGGTCTGTAGAATACATCCGTCGCAAGGCATTCTCTCTTGCGTGTCATTATGCGTCACTGGCAGAAGCCCAGGCACATCTCGACGAAGTCTGCCGACGGATGGACGCGGAGGCCGCTTTCGGCAATAACTCAGAAAAACAGCTCAGAATCAGCGCCGACCTCGGAGCCATGCGCCCGTGGCCCGGAGACATAGGTTGCTTCGAGGCCATGGAGTATACCGTTGACAAATGGTCGACGGTGTGCGTCAGGGGCAACCATTACTCTGTGCCCGACAGCCTGGTGAGCCGCAAAGTCACCGTCAAGCTGTATTCCGACAAGCTCGTGATGGTGCTCAACCGTGAGAAACTCGCCGTGCACGAGCGCCTTAACAATCAGGGGAACTGGTCGCTGAAACTTGAGCACTACCTTACGACACTCTTGCGCAAGCCGGGGGCCCTGGCCGGATCAGTGGCGCTGCAACAGGTCCCCCACCTTATCCGCCGAATCTTCGAAAGGCACTTCTCCGGCTCTCCAAAAGAGTTCCTGGAACTGCTCCGATATGCCAGGGACCATGGATATTGGTTCAGAGACATCACCGATGCCGCCTGCCGCCTGCAGGCCCGCGGGCTGAATGACCTGAGTTCCGACCAGATCAAGGCAGAACTGCACAGCCCGGACGCCGCACCATCCGGGACCACAGAGATGGCGGCGCCGGATCTCATCCCCGGACAATGCCGGCAGATAGAGCGGCTTGCCTCGGAAGCCATCTCCTCCACCGACATCTTTCTCAACACCCCAACCATATTTACAAACACTGCAATATGACAGAAATCAATCCACAATCCGACCTTGAGCGCGCCACCACCGCCTGCCGGAAACTGTCAATGAACGCCATGTGCGAGTCATTGGCTGACACTTTAAAAGATGCCGCAGCCGACAATCTGACGCATGCCGCCGTATTGGCCCGGCTCCTTGAAACCGAACTTGAAAGCCGATCCATAGCGGCCCAGCGCCGACGCATACGGGCCGCCGCCTTCCCCTAGCTGAAATATCTCGACGACCTCGTGCGCGAAGAACTCCCCGCAGAAGCCCGGGCCGCATTGCCCGAACTCGAAACCCTCGAGTTCATCAGAAAAGGACGCAACCTTGTGCTGTACGGAAATCCCGGAACCGGGAAAACGCACATCGCCACCGCTCTGGGCATCGCGGCATGCCAACGCGGCTTCTCCGTGCTCTTCACCTCAGTGCCAAGACTGCTCACAATGGTCAGAGAAGCCAAAAGCCAGCACAAACTCTCCCAGCTTCAGAACCGCTTTGAGAAATACGACCTGGTAATCTGCGACGAGTTCGGTTACGTCTCATGTGACAAAGAAGGGGCCGAACTGCTCTTCAACCACCTGTCGCTCAGAGCCGAGACCCACTCCACAATCGTCACTCCCAATCTGGCTTTCAGTCGCTGGAATGAAATCATACCCGACAAGGTGTTGGTAAACGCGTTCGTAGACAGGCTCACCCACAAGGCCAGAATCATAAATATGACCGGAACATCATACCGTCTCAAACAGACGCAGCAAATGATCAAAAATCAAATCTGAAAAATGGCTGTTCAAGCATCTTTTATTAACTTTGCATACTCTCTCGGGTGGCCCATTTTTGAATGAGCGACCGGCCCACTTTTGAATGAGTATTTACACCCATAAAGTTACAAAAATTATCGAATAATCCCAATCCCGGGCCACAGCCGGCCAAGCGGAGGCGCGGGAATCCATAAAAATACAAAAAGAGCCCGCAGGAAGCGCGGACTCTTTGCCAATCTAAGAGAGGCTGTGTCGTAATAAAGATTTACGGCGCAGCCTCTTCATATCCTTTTATCGCAAGGTATACCTATTGATAATTGATAATCAGGTCACTTTCCTTTGCCGCCACATTCCGGGCAACGCGTGCGGCCACGACCGTGACAGAGATCGCAGGGACGGTAGGGACAATAGTCCACTCCCTCGCCTCCGCATATACGGCATGTCACCTGGCCCTTGCCGCCGCAGCGGGCACAGATCGCGCCCTTCTCCACCACGGTTATGGGGGTGCTTACCTCATCGGCCACGAGGCTTCCTTTCGTTTTGCGTGTCTTGCCGGTGTTCCCTTTGCCTGTGAGCGTCACCACGCCGTCGGCGTATTTTGCAGTCACGCCCTCCACACCTTCGAGGCGCACGTCGCCGCCATCGGTCTCCACCGTTATCTTAACCTCTCCGCCCGACTGCGGAATCGTGACGGTTCCGTCGGCAGGCTCGGTTATGGTAAGATATGTGGTGGCGCCCCGCTGTTCTATCGGGATGGAGAGGGTGAGCTCGCCATTGCGCACTATCACATTGCCCGACCGGGGGCCGGCCGTCTCATTGGCCTTGATCTGCAGTGACAGCACGGAATCGGCGAGTGCCGCTCCTGTCCACGCGGGAGCGCTCACGAGCTCGAAATCACACACATCGCTGTGCAGCCGCACAGTATCGACCAAGCCCTGCCTGGGCGCGGTCACCGACTTTACATCCGCAGTCAGCACACTGGCTTTACGGCAGCCCACGAGCATCAGCGCCATGAGGACTATAAGTGAAATCTTATGATTCATAATTTCTTGCGAATCTTATACTCCCTTGCCGCCACACGTCGGGCAAGGTATTTTGCCACTTCCTCGGCGGAAGTTATAATCACTCACACGGTCGGCCCAACCCTTGCCGCCGCAAGTCCGGCATCCGTTAATCGACCAGGGATCGCGCATCGTCTCTCCCGAACCGCCGCACACTTTGCAGCGCACTTTTCCGGTGCCCTTGCATGTAGCACACACCTTTCCGTCGACGGTGACCTTCACTGTCTTTTCCAGGTCGCCGGCACTGAGGCGCACCTCCCCGTTGAAACGGTTGCCTTCGTTCTTGGAAGCTTTGATTGTGAGTTTACCGTTAGAATAGGTAGCTTCCACTCCCTCGAAACCCTCGACCTTGACGATGCCGTCACACACTACGACCAGCTCCTCCGAGCCGCCTTCGCGCGGAAGCGTCACATCCTTGGCGTCCGGCAGCTCCAGCTTCGTCGCTTTAGCATACTGGCGCACAGGTATCGACAGAGTGGACTTGCCGCATTTCACCACAATGGCGTCCTTGCGTGCCTTCCCTGTGGAATTAGGCTGTACCTTGTAGACCACCACAGAGTCGTGCATTTCGGTCTGAATCCATTGAGGAGCGTACTCCAGCTCACAGTTGCCGTCACTACCGTTCACCACCAGCGAATCCGTAACCGCCGTTTCCGGCAGATCGAGACTCTGCGTCTTAGTCGATAGATTGAACTCCTTGGGGCTGCAGGCGACAAACAGCAGGGCCGCAGCAGCAATCGAAAAATCTTCTTCATTCCATTAGGTTTT
>FR897857.1 GCA_000437495.1 Prevotella sp. CAG:485 | reverse complement strand
AACATTTTTTGTGGAATGGGGTCTTAATTACGGTTTGAAAAACCGGCAGGCGAAAGCTAAAAGATGAAAAACACATTTGCAGGGTATAAAGATTTTTTGTAACTTTGCAACGAATAAAAACACAGTTGATAACACAGTAACAGGCAGGGGTGCTGAACAGAAATGTTTGGCTGAGAAGAGACCCTTACCACCTGAAGCGGACAATACCGACGCAGGGAGCCATGACAATTCTACCACATAGCCTTTCCCTGCGTAATATTTACCCTTCAGAAAACTTTTGGGAAAGGCCATGGAAGCTACCAACCGCATAACACCGCCCACGGTACTTATTATCTCCGCAACAGACAGCGGAGGGTGTGCCGGTATGCAGGCTGATTTACGGGTATGCGCCTCCTTAAGAGTGTTTGCTGTATGCGCCGTAACGGCAGTTACCGCTCAGAATTCGTTGGGCGTGAAAGAGGTTCTGCCGATGCCGGGTGAACTCGTGCGCCAACAGATTCAATGTGCCGTAGAGCAACAAAAGCCTCAGGCTGTGAAAATAGGTTTGCTGCCCGATGTAAGCGTTATGAGGAGCGTTTTTGAAACACTTTCAGAGCTTGGGGTGAGCAATATAATCTTCGACCCGGTGATGGCCGCTACCGCCGGCAAGCTGATTGAAGATGACAGGCAGAAGTGGATTGATACATTGCTTGGATATCTTTCAAACATAACCCTGTTGACACCCAACCTGCCGGAATTGGAGATGCTTGGTAGGAAAAGCCTTGAAAAGCCGGAAGAGATAGACAATGCCGTAAAGCAACTTCGACGATTATATGGCGCAAAAGGAGTGCTTGTGAAAGGAGGACACGGCATAGCAGCTAATAAATGCGTCGACAAGCTTTTCTCAGCCGGCAGAAACGATGTCCTGACTTTAACCTCGGAAGAGATACATACTTGTAACTTGCGTGGAACGGGATGCAGTCTGTCGACCGCAATAGCCTGTTACATGGCCCTTGGATGTGGACTTGAAGAGGCTGAGGAAAAAGCGCATAAATACCTTCAGAAGGCAATTCTGAGCGGAAAAAGGTATTGCTACGATGCCGGCTCAGGACCTGTGGACCATTTTGTAAATTTGTGATAAAGACTTAGAATTATGATACTTTGTATAAACGAAAAACCGGAAATCATCAACGAAAATCTGCTCACAGTGGCAGACCTTTTGTCGATGAAGAATATAAGCTCAGGCGGTACCGCCGTGGCGGTGAATAACCATCTCGTTACGCGCAACCAATGGGAGAAGCATGAGCTGAAAGACGGCGACAGAATAACAATAATCAGTGCTGCTTACGGTGGCTGATTTTCAGTTGATAGCATTCACGCATCCGGATATTGAGGAAGGTGAAGCGGAAAGGATAACCGGATGGCTGGAAACAGGTTTCAGCCGGGTTCATCTCAGGAAGCCTCGGTGGGAGGCTCAACGGGTGGATAAGCTGCTGCAAAGGCTCTCCCCCACTCTTTGGCCCCGGATAACCCTTCACGACCATGAAGAACTGGCGTTGGCTTACGGCACAGGTTTCCAGACAAATTCCAGAAATCCCTCAGTATCGGATGAAGTTGTCTGTCATTCGCACAGCTGCCACAGCATGGAGCAGGCTCGTTTGAGCAAAAGGTGTGATTATGTTACCCTATCGCCCGTATATCCGTCAATTTCCAAACCGGGATATGATTCGCAGGTGAATCTGATTGCAGAGGTGAGAGCGGCAGATAAGACAGCACTCCCCCCTCTGATAGCGTTAGGAGGAGTAACGTTTGAGAAACTCGATGAACTGAGAAATGCCGGATTTGCCGGAGCAGCAATGCTCGGAGCTTTGTATAAATAAACAGAACGAAAAACACAATAAAGCCATGTTGCAATACATAACCAACACAGACGTGGAATTACCAGTTGTAGAGCAGGTGAAAGCTGTGCTCGCCGGAGGATGCCGCTGGATTCAGGTAAGGATGAAAGAGGCGTCAGACGAAGAGATAACCCGTGTGGTAGAGGAAATCAAACCCCTTTGCCTGGAGCATGAGGCCTTTCTGTTGCTGAACGACCGTGTGGAGCTGGCCAAGACTCTTGACGTCGGAGGTGTGCATTTAGGCCACGACGATATGCCGGCTTCGCAGGCCCGCATGAAACTGGGTCCGGCGGCCGTGATAGGTGTAACGGCCAACACTTTTGCCGATATTTTAGCAGTTTCGGCGCTCGATATAGACTATTTCGGAGTAGGCCCTTACAGAATGACCACAACGAAAAAGAATCTCGCCCCGGTATTGGGCGTTGAGGGCATAAAAGAGATAGTGGAAAAGATGCGCAACGCCGACATCACCATACCGGTGGTAGCCGTTGGTGGTATACGTCTTGAAGATGTAAAGCCCCTTATGGAAGCCGGTGTAAATGGCATTGCCGTGTCAGGCAGCATTGCCGCCGCCGCTGACCCGAAAGCTGCCACAGAGGCCTTCATAAAGGCTCTCGGGCACGACTGAAAAGAAAATTCAATAACAGATATGGAGCCCCCTGAGACTCCATGAAATATACCTAACCATCATGTTGAAAATAGGAAACCGCGAATTTAAATCGCGTTTGTTTGTGGGAACGGGCAAGTTCTCATCGCCTGACATTATGCAGCAGGCAGTGATAGCTTCCGGCTCAGAAATGATAACGGTGGCCATGAAGCGTGTAAATATGCTCAATGAAGCCACGGATGATATGCTGACCCATATCAACAGAGAACATGTGCAGCTACTCCCCAACACCAGTGGTGTCCGCACGGCTGACGAAGCCATTCTCGCCGCACAGATGAGCAGGGAAATCTTCCATACACCCTTCATCAAGCTCGAAATACATCCGGACCCGAAATACCTGATGCCGGACCCCATAGAGACCCTGAAAGCCACAGAGCGCCTGGCAGCCGACGGCTTTATAGTGCTTCCTTACGTGCAGGCTGACCCTGTGCTGTGCAAACGTCTGGAAGAGGTTGGAGCTGCCGCCGTTATGCCTTTGGCAGCACCTATCGGAACGAACCTCGGCTTGGTTACGCGCCGGCTGCTGGAGATAATCATTGAGCAGGCTCAGGTGCCTGTGGTGGTTGATGCCGGATTGGGTGCTCCCTCGCATGCTGCAGAAGCTATGGAGATGGGTGCCGACGCCGTACTCGTCAATACGGCAATAGCATCGGCCGGAGACCCGGTGGAGATGGCCAAGGCTTTCAAAATGGCTACGGAAGCCGGAAGAATGGCTTATCTGGCCGGTCTCGGCGCAAAGGCTTCGAACGCTCAGGCCACTTCTCCTCTTACATCGTTCCTTGGATAAAATAATACGCAAAACATGAAAATCTCGAACATAGACGTAAGCGCATATCCCAATTCAGAGAAGATATATGTTGCCGGCAAGCTGCATCCCATCAAGGTGGCGATGCGCAAGGTGAAACAGTACCCGACGGTGAAGATAGAAGAGGGTAAGCGTGTGGAATATCCCAATGAGGATATAGTGTTATACGACACCTCCGGCCTCTACACCGACCCGAACTATCACTACGACATCAACAAGGGTCTGCCGCGTGAGCGCACCGCATGGGTGGAAGAACGCAACGACACAGAAGTTTTGCCCGAAATTACAAGCCGTTATGGCCTGGAGCGTCTGCACGACAAAAAGCTTGACGCCATACGCTTCCCGATACATCATCTGCCTCGGCGTGCCAAAGAGGGTAAACGTGTTACTCAGCTGCATTATGCACGCAAGGGTATCATCACCCCGGAAATGGAATATGCGGCCATACGCGAGAATCTCGATAATGAGGTCCGCGGCATCGAAAGTCATATCACCCCGGAATTTGTTCGCGACGAGATAGCCGCCGGCAGAGCAATCATTGCCGCCAACATCAACCACCCGGAGGCTGAGCCGATGATTATAGGCAGTGGCTTCTCGGTGAAAATCAATACCAACATCGGCAATTCGGCCCTTTCGTCAGGCATAGAAGAGGAAGTGCAGAAGGCTGTGTGGAGCTGCTACTGGGGCGGCGACACGCTCATGGACCTCTCCACAGGCGACAACATTCATGAGACCCGTGAATGGATAATCAGAAATTGCCCGGTGCCGATGGGCACAGTGCCTATCTATCAGGCTCTGGAAAAGGTTCATGGCTCAGTGAAAGACCTGACCTGGGAGATATATCGCGACACTCTTATTGAGCAGTGCCAGCAGGGTGTGGATTATTTCACCATTCATGCCGGTGTGCTGAGAGAGCATGCGCCGTTGGTGGCCAAGCGACTTACCGGCTGTGTGAGCCGCGGCGGCAGCATCATGATGCAATGGTGTGCTATTCATGACCGGGAGAGCTTCCTGTATGAGAATTTCGACGAGATATGCGAGATTCTCAATAAATATGATGTGGCTATTTCGCTTGGCGACGGTATGCGTCCGGGCAGTACTCATGACGCCAATGACGCCGCTCAGTTCCTGGAACTCGACACGCTTGGCGAGCTGTGTCAACGTGCCTGGGAGCATGACGTGCAGGTCATCATAGAAGGTCCGGGACACGTGCCCATGAACAAGATACAGGAGAACATGGACCGGCAGAAGAAAGCCTGCAAGGATGCGCCTTTCTATACGCTTGGTCCGCTCACCACCGATGTCGCTCCGGGTTACGACCATATAACATCTGCCATAGGAGCGGCCAACATCGGTTCGTTAGGCACTGCCATGCTGTGTTATGTTACACCGAAGGAGCATCTGGCATTGCCAACTTTGGCAGATGTGCGCGAAGGCGTAATAGCCTATAAAATAGCTGCTCATGCCGCCGACTTGTGCAAAGGCTTCCCGGGCGCCAATGTGCGCGATGATGCCCTGTCGAAGGCACGTTATGAATTCCGCTGGAAGGATCAGTTTAACCTGAGCTTCGACCCTGCCCGCGTCAAAGAGTATTATCTGGCCGGACGTGTGGGCAGCAATGACACCGATGACCGTTTCTGCACAATGTGCGGCCCGAATTTCTGCGCCATGCGAATCAGTCAAAACATAGAAGAAGAATGTCAGAAGAAATAAAAAGCGAGAGCGTGAATCCGTTCGGACATGGTTTCGCAGATGTCATAGACCAGTATAGCTGGGAGGGAACAACTGAGGCAATAGCATCTGCCACTCCGGCTGACGCACGCCGTGTTCTTGCCAGGGCAAAGGCGGGAGCTACCCTCAATCCTGATGAATTTGCCATTCTCATATCACCGGCAGCAGCGCCTCTGCTTGAGGAAATGGCCCAAATGAGTCAGGCTATCACCAGACGCCGTTTCGGACTGACTATGAGCATGTACATACCCATGTACGTGTCGAACGCCTGCACCAATAAATGCGTTTATTGCGGCTTCAATCACGACAACAAGTTTGCCCGCACCACTCTCACTCTTGACCAGGTTCGCCAGGAGTGCGAAGCCATCAAGGAACTGGGACCGTTTCAGAATCTGCTCATTGTGAGCGGTGAATATCCGTCGCTCTGCGGTGTTGACTATCTGGAAAAGGTGCTGAAAGTGGCCCGACCGATGTTCCATAATCTGACCATTGAGGTTCAGCCGCTGAAAATGGAACAGTACAAGCAACTTGTGGGAGCCGGGCTCAACGGTGTTGTATGTTTTCAGGAGACCTATCACCGCGAAGCGTACAAGAAATATCATCCCCGTGGCATGAAGAGTCATTATGCCTGGCGCCTGAACGGTTTCGACAGAATGGGTCAGGCCGGAGTGCATAAAATAGGCATGGGTGTGCTGATAGGTCTTGAAGACTGGCGGACAGACCTCACAATGCTTGCGCGCCATCTGCGCTATCTGCAAAAGCGTTACTGGCGTACACGTTATGCGGTGAATTTCCCCAGGATGAGACCGAGCGAAAGCGGCTATCAGCCCAACGTGATTATGACCGAACGTGAATTGGCACAACTTACCTTCGCCTTCCGTATCTTTGACAACGATATTGACATTTCATGGTCAACGCGTGAGACGGCAGCTCTGCGCGACAATATGGCTCCTCTTGGCGTAACGTCAATGAGTGCCGGCTCGCAGACCGAACCCGGCGGATACCGCGTCTCGCCACAGGCTCTCGAACAATTCGAGGTGTCGGATTCGCGCACACCTGCCGAAGTAGTGGAAGCTATTCGGCGCCACGGACTGGAACCGGTGTGGAAAGACTGGGATGCAATTTTTGACTGAAGGTTGAATCAGCTGAAATAAGAGCTGAAAACTGATATTGAGGAGGGGGCTGTCTGAGAGGTTTAGACCTTGAAGACGCGCCCTCCTGATTTTGTTAAAACAAGTCTTATGATATTTAAAACAGGTGTTATTATATGCTTTCTTAGGGGTTTACTCAGCGTTGTTGAAAAAATGAAATATTTCGCTAAAATTGTTGCAGACTGAAAATTATTTGTTTCATCTGATGCATTTTATAGTGTATATCTCCACTATAAAGATCGCATTAACCTCAAAAGCCCTATAAGTTGCTTGTTTCGGTGGATTCAAAAAAGAGGTGAGGCATCGAGGCAAATATGAAATCGGTTTTATTGTTGTCTTATCGACTATGGCACGGCAATTTTTTGTCGTTCTACGGTTCCATCCGTGTATTTGACAAAGCGGACATTGATTTTCGCCGGCTCGGGTCGGTTCAGCAGTTGACCGTCGAGCGAATACCACTGTTCTGTTTTGATTTCCTTTTCCACGTTGATGGAGTCCACATTGTCTGTCAGTATTGTGTAGAAATACTTCCAGACGGGATGAGCGCGATAGGCCGCTTCTGCAGCCTCAGGGACTATCAGAATGGTCTCAAACTTCCAGTTCCATATCTCGGGCAGAGTAACTTTGAAGTTGGGAGGTGTCAGACCTTTACAAACAATATACTTGGGCTTATTACCATTAAGGTCGACTTCAAAGCGGTCATTCATCTCAGTCACCTTAGGCCCGATGATTATAGTGGCCGTTTTATCGTTCATCTTATTAATAGGTTTTATCCGATATTCATCCATGGTGTAACGTATATTTCTACCAATGTAAAATTGGGGATTCTTATAAGGATTGTGTTTTGTGATATCAATACCCATTACAATCAAAGTATCGTCACTATCCTCAATTTTTATATATTGGTCATTTTCTTCCTCTCCATCAAAGTCAAAATAGCCCCCTATAACTTGTATTCTGGGTGGAATTGTCAAAGTTTCATTTGTAGAAAAGTACCCAAAAATGTCAATTACGCTTTGAGGTATATCACTCAGAAAGATTCTATTTATACCTGCATTTGATCTTAGACCAACAGTAGTTCTTATACACTTAAGATTGTCTGGCCATTGTGCAATATATTTATCATTACCACCTATTCCTTTAAGTGTATCAAGATTTCGCGGCAAATATATTGAGTCTGCTATTATTCCGTAATTGCGCAAATTATAACCCGAATCTAATTTAAATTTCAAAGCTTTTGCGTGGTTATCTGGCAGGCCATAAGCATCAACCTTCATATCTATCATTTTGGTACGTGCTGTATCTGAGGCAGGAATTACTATATATTTGATTCCGTACATATAATTTATATTTGTACCGATAGGTGATCCCTCAGGATATACAATATCTCTGTTTTCAAACAAAGTGTCATTTACGTAAAGACGCCATTCCTCATTTTTGGGAAAAGCTGTCGCATGAGGGTACATCTGCTGGTAAGAAGTCATATTCAGGAAAGAGTCCAGATTTGAAATTCTCACATTTGCAACTCCATAAAGGGTATATGCATATGTTGTTTTGTTTATACGTCTAGCTGTTCCTGCTTCCAGAGTGCACCTTTTTAAAGTCGGGGGAAGGGTAACCCATCCTGAAGTGTCACCAAAAAAAGTTTGTGGAGCTCCAAAGCGGACTTCGGTTACTTTATATTTTACACCCTCAACACTAATGTAAGATGGGATAACTGCATGATTGGGGAATTTCACTACAGCAGCTTCTCTTGACGGGTCTCCGGTTTTGGGAACATCAAAAATAATGCCATTTTCAATGTATTCGCGACCGTAAATTTTACCTTGATGATCCTGATAATATTCTTCTGCCCTCATTTCAAAGGACATTTTTATCAAGAATCCGAATGTGAATATAGCAACAATAGCTATCAGGCTCAATGGAAGTATACGTAATTGTTTTGTTGAATATTTCTCCATAATTTTTCTGTTTTGCAGCAAAAATAGCTATAGATATTCATATAGTCATTACCTAATGCCAAAATTTAAATATAATTAGCCATTGAATCACTCAGTAGTTAATTATTATTAATTTTTTTGTAAAGTTTAGACTCTCTCTGAACTTTAAGAGTGATGATGCGATGTTAAACAAAAGTTTCAAAAATATGAGCCAGACAACAAACTCAACTATTCCTGAAATTTTCATTCATGTCGCACCTGACAATAAAGCAGAGCCAGTTAACATAGTAAGGAAGGATGAAAATGAAAATATAGTATATAGTAAAATAGGATATAAGACATTAGAAAATCTTCTTTTATGTTTGGAATGTTATAAAGTTGACGCGAAGATTCTACCTAACCCACTACCTGATTTTATTTTCGATGCGATTGCAGTATGGAAAAATGATATTAAGAATTTCCAACGTGACGGCAAGTTTATTGCCAATCCTATAAAAATTATTCTCGAACCCGGAGAGTATGCAATCACTCAGGTGATAAGAGTCTATACGATTGCGGACTTTTCCATAATTGGCCCGGAAGAAAAAGAAGACGAAGAAGAGAAAGTGGCAATTATTGAGTTTAGCAGAAATTATGAATATAATGGAGCAATATTCACTTACTATGAAATTGACTCAAAAGGGTCAAATTGTTTGGCATGTTTTTCTTCTCCGACTGCTAATGAGCAAGTTCCAGCCTTCAAAAAGGATAACTGTTTCAAACTGCAGAACCTCACACTGAGAATGAGGGATGGTAATGCTGAAGGCGGTCTCTTTTATCCATTTATAGATAAATTTGATGAAGTTATGCTCGGCGTGCTTATCACTTATGCCAATTTCCGGGGCAGCGGCGTAATTCCGTGGC
>FR897856.1:3864-7763 GCA_000437495.1 Prevotella sp. CAG:485 | reverse complement strand
GAAGGGGGGCGGGTTATTTTTCGCGCATGAAGAGGGAGATGGGGGTGCCGTGGAAGTCCCAGTGGTCGCGGATCTGGTTCTCGAGGAAGCGGCGGTAGGGCTCTTTGACCCACTGGGGCAGGTTGCAGAAGAAGATGAAGGTGGGTATGACGGCGTCTTTGAGCATGGTGACGTATTTTATCTTGATGTATTTGCCTTTGTTGGCGGGGGGCGGGGTCTGTGCTATGACGTCGAGCAGGTAGGTGTTGAGCTGTGAGGTGGGTATGATGCGTCGGCGGTTTTGGTAAACGTCGATGGCTGTCTGGAGCACTTTGAAGATGCGTTGTTTGGTGAGGGCTGAGGTGAAGAGGATGGGGAAGTCGGTGAAGGGTGCGAAGCGGCTGCGTATGGCGTTTTCGAAGGTTTGCTGGGCCTGTGTGGATTTGTCGGCCACGAGGTCCCATTTGTTGACGCACACTACGAGGCCTTTTTTGTTGCGTTGTATGAGTGAGAAGATGTTGGCGTCTTGTGCTTCGATGCCTCGTGTGGCGTCGATGAGGAGGATGCAGACGTCGGAGTTCTCGATGGCGCGGACTGACCGGATTACGGAGTAGTATTCTATGTTTTCGTTTACTTTTTGTTTTTTGCGTATTCCGGCGGTGTCTACGAGGTAGAAGTCGAGGCCGAATTTGTTGTATCGGTGGAAGATGCTGTCGCGTGTGGTTCCGGCTATGTCGGTAACGATGTGTCTGTCCTGGCCAATGAAGGCGTTGATGAGTGATGATTTGCCTACGTTGGGTCGGCCTACGATGGCGAATCGGGGCACGTTTTGTTCGGTTTCTTCTTCGTCGGGGTTGCGCTGGGGCAGGAGCTGGACTACTCGGTCGAGGAGTTCGCCTGTTCCGGAGCCGTTGACTGATGATATGCTGTATGGTTCGCCGAGGCCGAGGCTGTAGAATTCGGGCACGTTGTAGAGGGCGTCGCCCACGTCGTCTTTGTTGGCCACGAGGATGACGGGCTTTTTGGCGCGGCGGAGGATATCGGCCACGTGTTGGTCGAGGTCGGTGATGCCGTTTGAGGCGTCTACGACGAACATTATTTCGTCGGCTTCTTCAATGGCTATTTCTACTTGTTTGTTGATTTCTTCTTCGAAGATGTCGTCGGAGTTCACCACCCAGCCGCCGGTGTCGATGATTGAGAATTCTCGTCCGGCCCAGTCTACGAAGCCGTATTGGCGGTCGCGTGTGGTGCCTGCTGTGGGGTCTACTATTGCGGCGCGGCTTTGGGTGAGGCGGTTGAAGAGGGTTGATTTGCCTACGTTGGGGCGGCCTACTATGGCTACGAGTCTGCTCATTGCTGCTTGGGGTGGTGGGTGGTTGGTGTATTTTTCTTGTTCGAGAGAAGAGGGAGGAGGAGAGGGAGAAGAGAGGAGAGGGGGTGTGTTATTCTATATAGCCGAAGGCGCGGAGTTTGTTTTCGCGGCTGCGCCAGTCTTTTTCTACTTTTACGAAGAGTTCGAGGTAGACTTTCTTGCCGAAGAATTTTTCTATGTCTTTACGGGCGTCGATGCCTACTTGTTTTATTTTTTCGCCGCCTTTGCCTATGAGGATTGCTTTCTGGCTGTCGCGTTCCACATAGATTACTGCCATGATGTGTATGGCGTTTTCTTTTTCGTCGAATTTTTCCACGAGCACTTCGATGGAATATGGCACCTCTTTGTCGTAGTTGAGGAGTATTTTCTCGCGGATTATTTCTGTTACGAAGAAGCGTGCGGGTTTATCGGTCAGTGCGTCTTTGCCGAAGAAGGGGGCGCCTTGTGGCAGACGTTCTTCTATGAGGTGTTTGAGGTTGTCGATGTTGAAGTTTAGCTTTGCGCTCACGGGCACTATGATGGCGTTGGGCAGGCGCAGCTGCCAGGCTTTGACCAGGTTATCGAGGGCGAACTGATCCGTGAGCAGGTCTATTTTGTTGATTACCAGCAATACGGGCACTGTTTCTTTGGCCACGCGGGCCAGGAAGTCGGCATTTTTCTCGGGGTCTTCCACGGTGTCGGTCACGTAGAGGAGGATGTCGGCGTCCGTGAGGGCACCTTCCGAGAACTCGAGCATGGCGTCCTGGAGTTTGTAGCGGGGCTTGAGCACACCGGGGGTGTCGGAATAGACTATCTGATAGTCGGGTGTGTTGACGATGCCGGTGATGCGGTGGCGGGTGGTCTGGGCTTTTGAGGTTATTATGGAGATGCGTTCGCCCACGAGCAGGTTCATCAGGGTTGATTTGCCCACGTTGGGGTTGCCCACTATGTTGACGAATCCGGCGCGATGGCCTGAGGGAATGGCCTGAGCGGCGTCGCGGGCCATGTCCACGGCTGTTTCTTCCACCTGTGTGCGGTTGATGGAGTGAGTAAGTTCCTCTTCTATGGCGTTTGCGTCGGCGCGCAGCTGAGCTGTTTTGGCGGCGGGCTGATTTTCTTCCATGGCGGCTATAACGGTGTCTACGGCTGCTGTCTCGCGGTCGGTGAGTTCGGTGGTGAGGTCTTCGCTGTCGGTGAGGCGGCGGGCGCTTTCGCTGTTGCTGATGGCATCCTGCTGAGCCTGCAGGCTGTTGTTTATGTTTGTATCTTCCATGTCGGTGTGTTTGTTTTTGGTGTGTGGCGCATGGGGCTCCGGGTGCGGGGCTTCTGCTCTTTTCCTAACGCGCGACGTGGTGTTTATGTTCAGACCGCAAAAGGGGGACCGAGGCTGACGGCCCGGCTCCCCTTCTGTCTGATTGGTTATGCTGTGTGCTGTGTGTTTTCCGGATTGGACTGACGGCTTGCTGGGGGTCTTAGAGCGACCAGATGAGATACATGGCGCCCCAGGTGAAACCGGCGCCAAAGGCTGTCATCACAATCTTGTCGCCTTTGTGGAGGCGATTGCGGTTTTCGTCCAGACACAGGGGTATGGAGGCTGCCGAGGTGTTGCCGCGGTATTCAATGTTGATGAGCACCTTGTCGTCGGGCACTTCAATGCGTTTGCTGATGGCCTCTATGATGCGCAGGTTAGCCTGATGTGGCACGAGGAAGTCTATGTCGTTGCCTGTGAGGTTGTTGCGCTTCATCACGTTCTGCGTGGAGGTGAGCATTGAGAGCACGGCGGCGCGGTAAACGGCGCGGCCTTCCTGGTAAACGTAGTGTTCGCGGGCGTCGAGGGTTTCCTGACTTGTGGGGCGAGCGCTGCCGCCGGCTTTCATCAACAGATGCGGCAGGCCGCTGCCGTCAATGTGGAATTCGGCGTCGATGATACCCACGGGCTCTTCGGTGGGTTCCACGAGCATACATGCTGCGGCGTCGCCGAACAGGGGGCAGGTGGCGCGGTCCTGATAGTCGGTCATGGAACTCATCTTCTCGGCTGCCACCACTACTATTTTCTTGTAGATGCCGGAGCTGATGTAGGCTCGGGCGTCCTGCAGGGCCACCAGGAAACCGGCGCAAGCGGCCTGGATGTCGTAGGCGTAGACGCGGTCGAGGCCGCAGCCGTGGGCTATCACGGAGGCTGTGGAGGGGAATCGGTAGTCGGGGTTTGAGGTAGCGCAGATGAGCAGGTCGATGTCCTGAGGGTTCGTGCCTGTCTCGGCCAGCATTTTGTTTACTGCCTTGATGCCCATGTAGCTTGAGCCCTTGTCGGGGTCGCGCAGTATGCGGCGTTCTTTCACGCCCACGCGGGTGGTTATCCACTCGTCGTTGGTGTCTACCATTTTCGACAGCATTTCGTTGTCGAGTATTGAATCCGGTATGTAAGAGGCCAGGCCGGTGATTTTAGCGTTGAGCATGATGTGCTTATGGAATCCGTGGCAGAGCCTGCGGTGCTTTGTGCAGGCCCGGCGGCGGTGGGTTAACTACTGGGTGATTGTTTGTGTGCCGGCCCCGCGGTGGTGTTGGCGGG
>FR897856.1:3548-3829 GCA_000437495.1 Prevotella sp. CAG:485 | reverse complement strand
GCGCGGGTGTACCTGCCGGCGGGGTTACTCGGTCAGCTTTTCTATGGCCAGCTTGCCGCGGTAATAGCCACATTCACCACATACCATGTGATAGATGTGCCATGCGCCGCAGTTGGGGCAGATGGCCAGTGTGGGGGCTACTGCTTTGTCGTGGGTGCGGCGTTTCGCTGTACGGGTGTGCGATTGTCTGCGTTTAGGATGTGCCATTTTATGTTTTTTTGCTTTGTTTTGTTGATGAGTTGATTATGATGTCGGCGCCGGGGGATGAGTGGCGGATGAGG
>FR897856.1:0-3543 GCA_000437495.1 Prevotella sp. CAG:485 | reverse complement strand
CGGGGGATGAGTGGCGGATGAGGAGCCGCCTCCGCCGGGCCGGGAGAAGCTATCTCTTGTGTGGCGGAGAGGAGAGAGAGGAGAGGGAACCTTCGGAGCTGTCTTCTTCACCCACTTCGCCTTCTTCGCTGCCATTCAGCGCTTTAAGAGCGTCAAACAGGGGTGTATTGGCCTCCTGCGGCTGCACGGCTGCCAGAGCCTCCTCAAAGGCCGGGTCGCACTCCCCTTCGGGATGCGTGTGGCAGAGGTCGAGGCTCAGGGCTATGGTGTCCGTAAGCGGACGCAGCAGATCGGCCGTGCCGGTTGCCGGGTCGTAAAAGACCGCGTCGGAGTCATCGCCGGCGGGAGCCACGCCCCCTTCGGCGGGGAGCAGCGGCGCCTCGTAGACGTCGTCCACACGCGCCGTCATGGATCCCATGCATCGGTCGCAGAGGGTCTCCACGGTGCCTTGGCAGTGCATTGCCACGCGCCATTGGTCGCCTGCGGGGCGCAGACTGATGCGTGCCTCCACATTGCCGCCGCGCAGGTCGGCGTGGTCGGCGGCGCGGAAGAAGTCTTCGCCAAGATGCAGCACCGTCTCCACCGGCTTGCGCGGGTCTGCGGGGATGGCTATCTGCCATGGTGTGCGTGCTTTGTTCAATGCCATGAGAGTGGTGTTGTTACAGCTCATTTTACCGTTGCCGACACGGCCCCGGACGGGCGTGTTGCCCCCGGCGGCTTATCTGCAATGGAAAAAATCGCCACAAAGGTAGCGAGTTTTTGGCAATTGACAAAGGATTTAAGATTTTTTTTCTTTTGCCGCCCCTTTTTTAGCATCCGGGCGTCCCTACATTAACCCCTTTTTTAGCACCCGGGCGCCGTAGCCTCCCTAACCCCCGCAGCCGCTTTAGCTTGCTTTCAAATTTGTTTTGGCTCAGCGCTTCAGCGCCCTCGTCCCTACGCCCCTGAAAAGAGATTGCGCCGCAAGCAATGCCTGCAGCGCAACCCTGATGTTAATTTGATATTTAGGAGTTTCTTAGTCAGCGAACAACTACCTTAAGAGCCTTCGAGCCAACACGAACAATGTAGATGCCGGGAGCGAGATTCTCGGTGCCGGTCTCCATACCGCTCATGTTGAACACGCGTGTGCCCTGCGGGGCTATGATGTTGCCGTTCTCAATAGTGATGTCGAGGTCGTCGGCCGTGATGCCGTCAACGCCGTCTTCCCAGTTGGGGTCGTACGAGGGGAGTTCTTCGGGCTTGAACCAGCCTGAGTCAAAGACCTTGCTGCTGGGCAGCACCGGACCGATGGCACGGATGGTGTAGCGGTTCTCCTGACGCTGCATGGCGGCGCTTTCGTTGATGAATATCTTGGTGTCGTTCACCAGTTTGTCGTTGCAGTTGTCAACGTAGAAGGTGCTGCCCGACGAGTTGCGGCGCTGCACGGTTACGATGTAGCCCGTGGCTTCGGGCAGATGATTCCAGCAAATCTTCATGCCCTCCTGCTTGCCCTCGTTGAGCTTGCCGGCTTTGGGTGCTACCAGGCCGTCATACTTGGGTGCCTGCTTGGTATACTTGAAGCTTGCGTTCTGCGTGTCGTTGTTGTAGGCGATGTCATACAGACAGGGAGTCCAGGTCTGCGTGGGGGTGTTGAACGGGGTGAGAGCCGAGGGAATCTCCGGGGCGATAACCTTTCCGTAAGGGCCTGCGGCGGGCCACTGGGCAAAGTCGCGGGTCTGGCCAACGGGGGGCACCACGGTAAGACGCATGTGGCTGGCGGTGGAGTTCACACGGTTCGAACGCCATACCCAGTAGTCGTAGTCGACGTGCCATACGAGCATACCGCTGGCGGGCACGTTGGTGTCCACGTCCTTCTGCGTGCGGTTCTCAAACACGTAATATTCTGAGAAAGAGGCCGAGGTGGGCACCTTGAGGCGGTAAGCCACGGGAGCGGCGTTTACCAACGGGGGCAGCGAGTATTCCTTCTCGGCTTCCACTTCGGTGTACTCCATCCAGCGGCAAGCCCAGCGGTCGTAAGCGGCATAGCCGGCGGGCAGACAGCCGTCGCCCAGATAAGAGCCGTTGCACATAATGCTCCAGTTGCCGGGCGTCAGAGCCTCACACTCAGGGTTGTAGTTGGGGTCGTACATATCGGGCAGGCCGAGCACGTGGCCGAACTCATGGCAGAAAGTGCCGATGCCCGTTTTGCGTTTGTCGTTGAGATAACGGTGGCTTCCGCGCAACTCGTTGGAGCAGGCGTAGCGGCCGCCGGCCTTGCCGCCATAAGTGCCGCTGTAGCTCGAAGAGTGCGGCCAGATGGTCGACGTGTCGCCCGTATCGGCCTGGCCGTAACCGGCGTAGATGAAGTAGATGTTGTCAATAACACCGTCGTTGTCGAGGTCAAAGCGCGAGAAGTCGAAGTTCTGCGACTCAAGCTGAGTCAGAGCGTCGCGGATGGCGCGCGAGAAGTATGAGTACTTGCCGCCCGAACCAACGTAGAACTGGCTGGTGCGCGGCAGCGTAATCACCGGACTGATAACGAAGTTGGGCTTGAACTTGCCGTCGCTCACCTTGATGTAATAGTCGCGGGCAGAGAGCTTAATGTCCTCGTCCACAAAGTTCTGCTTGTTGAACCAGTCCTGATAATACTTCTGGGGGTCAGCCATTGAGAACTTCACGTCGCTGTACTGCAGCAGCACGATGAGGTAATCGCCGGTGCCCACGCTGGGGAACTTGCTTCGGCCGTCGGTGTCGCTGAGCTCGGCATAGCGGGCAATCGGCTCAATGGTATTGCTGCCGAAGGAGGCATCCTGAGCCTCACGCAGCATATTGATGTTGTCGGCGGTGGCAGCCATCTGCATTCCGCCGCGCGTCATCACAGCCCAGTATCCGGCGGCGTTCTGCTCCATGAGCCAGCGGCCGGCGGCGTCGGTGGCGTAGCTGAAATATTCATCGCCACGCAGGCGAATCTCTACGGCCTCTCCATCGGGATTGATCTGCTTTATCAGACCCGGATAAGCCGGAACGGCAAGAGCGGCCAGCGGGCTGCACATTGCCAGAACGGGTAATAGGTGTCGGAGTTTCATATAGTTGGTTTATTCGTTTGCATCATTCAGACGGCCTTCACAGCCCTCAACGGCCTTTCCAAGGCTTGGCAAAAAGCACCTTACACAACACCCTTGCCTGCCAAAAGCCACCAATGGCTTTGAAATGCTATCGCGGTACCTCCGAGGAGAATCGAACTCCTATCTAAAGTTTAGGAAACTTCTATTCTATCCGTTGAACTACAGAGGCGGCAGATAGAGCATCGCCGGAGCGGCGATACCATTCCACCTGCAAATTTAGCTAATTTTTTCAGACCGCCAACACAGCCCCCCACATTTTTAACATTTTTAAAAACTTTTCTGCCGGCGCTCATGGGAGGCATGGGAGTTTTGGGAGCCATGGGAGTTTTTGGGAGCGCTTGCCCTAACCGCCTCACCGCTCCTAAGCCGCTTTGCTCCCCGCCGCCGCCCCTGCGCCGCGCTGCCTTAGCCGCGCTTTTATGTAACTTATGTTATTTAT
>FR897855.1:12803-42558 GCA_000437495.1 Prevotella sp. CAG:485 | reverse complement strand
ATCAGTTAGCTATTTTCTGAGTAACCCTAAATAAAGCCAACTATAATAGGCGACTTTAGGAACAAGAATTATTACATTTAGAAAAATTTTAAATTTTTTTGTTGAGAAGTGTTGACAACCAAAAAATTTTGATTATATTTGCAAAACCAACTCAAAAACATCTGTTATGAAAAAACTCCTCTTGTTTTTGGGTGATTATTCTTCCTTGTGTCGTGTTCGCAAGGAGATGAAGAGAAGCCGCCCTGAAAGATTTTAACCCTACAATTCTCAAAATCCGAGCTTGATTCGTGTCACTTTGATGTGTCAATTGAAATAACATCTAATTTGGATAAGGGTTTTAATTACGTCTTAACCTAAATAAATTAAGTTCAACTATGAAATAATTCAAGCAACACAAATCCATCGTTTGGTGCATAATGTGCATCTGCATGTTGCTGGTAACTTAATGCTCTGACGATGACAAAGTCCCTGACGGCTACTTCCTGAAGGAAAGTCTGACAGATGTGTTTATTATGCCTAAGGAACAGGCAAACGGATCTTCAGCAAACTATAATATAAAAATCCAACAGATTGAAGATATTATATATATAGATATCGTTGGCAAATATGTAGGTCCGGCATCCAATAAGAAACTTTTCAATAAGTTGTTGGATAAATACAATGACCATTTCCCAACGCCTTCTCTTTTGGAGGAGGGTTTAATCGGAGATCCTGTTGGCTCTCAAGTAGTTGGTGAAGAAATCAGAGGCATAGAGATAAAAAGTCTTGATGACTTCAATGCAACCCATAAAGCCGGAGCTGATATAGGCGATGTGATTTACCTGCAATGGGTTTCATATTACGACTATATTCAGGGAGGATATGACCTATCTGCAAGGAATGGTAACGGCCCATATCTAACAAACGGAATGTGCCATGATCGAAAAGCCACAAATCATGCATTGATAGCAGATTCTTCAATCTATCCTATCAAAATGTATGATATGTCGCATTTTCTTGATTCTAACTTTTACTTCTCTCAAAAGCCGGATGCTCCGGGCGAGTATCGGTTTGAAGTGAAGTTCAAGTTCGAAACTTGCGAGGCAACCACCACCATGACACTCTCTTTCTCCTGATTTGAGAAATCTTCCACAACGGGAGGACGCGTTTACGGCATTAGCCATAACGCATCCTCCCGTGGTTATAATCCGGCTTGTCTAATATATAATCGTCATTCGTTTATCCGGCTGTTCCCCGACTTTTGCAGGTGCGTGAAGACGGGTGTGAAATTACTGAAGTGTATAAGCATTAAATATTGCTGAAAATTGATTATCTTTGCAATATGAATATAGCCTTTCTGTTTGACCTTGACGGTGTGTTGATTGACAGCGAGACGGAATACACGCGAATATGGAGTGAAATCGAGTCGTATTTTCCAACCGGATACCCCGATTTTGCACATCGTATCAAAGGAACAACGTTAGAGAATATCCTTACTACATATTTCAAACCTACGGACAGGGAAAGGGTGGCAGAGATGCTGTTTGACCGTGAGGCACGAATGCAATATAATTATTGCAAAGGGGCAGAACGGTTGCTTGACCGCCTCGGCGAACTACACATCCCCAAGGCCATAGTCACCAGCTCAAAAAAGGAGAAGATGGATCATCTGCGCCGACAGCGCCCGGAGCTGTGGCAACGTGTCGACACAATTGTAGATGCCGACAGCGTAACGCGCTCTAAACCTGATCCTCAGGGTTATCTGATAGGAGCAACCCGCATAGGCATCAACCCTTGTCATTGCGTTGTGGTGGAAGATTCGCTGCAGGGAATACGTGCCGGCAAAGCCGCCGGATGTTATGTGGTGGGTCTGAGCGGCACTTTCGGCAGAGATGCTTTAGAGGGAGAACCCGACATACTGCTCAATTGTTTGGAAGAGATGAACCTCGACAGTATCATCAACGAGATTCAGCAACGATAATGGCGAATATACCCCTTGCGGAACGTATGCGTCCGCGCACACTCGACGAATATATAGGACAGCGGCATCTCGTTGGCCCCGATGCTGTGATTCGCCGCATGATAGAAAGCGGACATGTGGCGTCGTTTATACTGTGGGGGCCTCCGGGGGTGGGCAAGACCACTCTTGCACGGTTGCTGGCTAACCTCACAGAAGCTCCGTTTCATACTCTAAGTGCCGTAACTTCGGGCGTTAAGGATGTGCGCGAAGTCATTGAACAATGCAAACGCGAGAGCAATTCAATATTCGGACAGGGGCGCCCAATCCTCTTCATCGACGAAATCCACCGCTTCAACAAGGCTCAGCAGGATTCTCTGTTGGGAGCCGTGGAACAGGGTATTCTGACGCTGATAGGGGCTACGACGGAAAACCCGTCGTTTGAGGTTATTCGTCCCTTGCTCAGCCGAGCACAGGTTTACACACTCAACCCGCTCGACGTCAGCGACTTGCAAATACTCCTCGACCGCGCCTTACAGCATGATGAGCTGCTGAGCAAACGCACCGCCGAGGTTCGCGAAACAACGGCTCTGTTTAGATATGCCGGCGGCGATGCACGCAAGCTGCTCAATATTCTCGACCTGATAGACCAAAGTACCCCGGCAGGTCAGCCGATGGTGATAACGGATGCCATAGTAACGAGTCTGCTTCAGACCAATCCGGCGGCATACGACAAAGGGGGAGAGATGCATTATGACATCATCTCGGCGTTTATAAAGTCGATGCGCGGTTCAGACCCCGACGGCGCCGTCTATTGGCTTGCCCGCATGGTTGAAGGCGGCGAAGACCCGGAGTTTATAGCACGCCGAATGGTGATTTTAGCGGCAGAAGATATCGGCCTTGCCAATCCCAACGCTCTGCTGCTTGCCAATGCCACTTTCGACGCGTTAAAGAAGATAGGTTGGCCCGAAGGACGGATAATTCTCTCGGAATGTGCCATATATTTAGCCACAAGTCCTAAATCCAACACAGCCTATATGGCCATTGGCAAAGCGCAGGCTGAAGTGCGGCGCAGCGGCAATCTGCCTGTACCCTTACACTTGCGCAACGCACCCACCAAACTCATGAGTCAGCTTGGCTATGGCAAAGGCTATAAATATGCTCACGATTATGAAGGCAATACCGTGGAACAACAATTTTTGCCCTCAGAGATAGACGGCACCCGATTCTGGCAACCCGGCAACAACGCAGCCGAACAAAAAATGGCTACCCGTTTGCGTCCTGGCATAGGCTCCCCCCATACCTCCCCGACACCCCCTCAAACCCACGATAAATAATACCTCGCCCACTTCTTGAGCAAAAAATTCGGGGAATATTTTGCCGGTTAGGAAAAAAGCATTAACTTTGCACCCGAAAACGACACAGTTGCCGCAATAGCTCAGTTGGTAGAGCATTTCATTCGTAACGAAAAGGTCGTGGGTTCGAGTCCCACTCGCGGCTCCAGGCTTCGGAAGCTAAAATGTTGATATTCAGCCATTTACATAAAATCGGCTGAATATTTTTTTGTTTCATGTCCAAGTCAAAATCGGCGATTTTAGGACTCAATCCTACTTGAGGGGCACCAATATTGCCTTTTCCATAATATCAGAGGATTATAAACCTTATTACTGTTCTTTTCTTCACGTTGCCCCTGAAATATTGAGTCAATATAGCCTTAGTAAAACCGCTTTTCCTTGCGGTTAGATTGTATGTCTTAGTGCCTGAGTCTCCTCCTCATGGACAATGTTCCGGGACTGAAGAAGATACATCAAGGTCAAAGTATCGGTCATCAAACTCAATATCAGAGCAGTATCCCACTGAGGCATAAGATTTGCAACTGATGTTGAAAGATGAGTTCAATCGAAGTATTTTGAAAGATAGCACATTCATATATAGGATTTTTTTGTTGATTTCTTCTTATCAACGACCCTATCAATGGTCTTATTGTGATCGTCAAATGTCAGCAAGCCTTACCGTCATCGGCTGTTGACAGTATAGATGCATTTCGGATTATTCAACTGAACACCCTATTTAATCAGTATCTTGTGAGGTTTCATTCGTTGAACTTTAATGTAAATGCCAGAAACAGACGGATATGATATTTTATTACCTGTCAATGTGTAATAACCTTCATCGATGTTGTCGCTGTTGTTGAAAAATTCAACACTTTCTGGTTGCTTTGGTATTGCCACCACTCTGAAACCAACAGTTGCATAACAACCATTTGGCTTACGTCCCTCTCCTCTGAATGAAACACGACAACTTTTTGCTGTTGCATACCACGACCCACCTTTTACTGTGTTTGTCAATTGTCCTTTTTCAGCTCCGTTAGAAGCGATTTCTTCGGTAGAAGTCCATTCCCAACAATTACCTGACATATTATAGCACCCCCACGGACTTACTCCATCGGAGTAATCATCTACTGGGCAGGTAAAACCTCCGGAATTGTTTACTTCTGAAAATATGTCAGTGTATACCAATCCTGTATAATTTTGATGATTAATCCATCCTGTAACATTTCCGAATGGCGTGACAGTGATAATATTACCTACAATTTCTTTCGTATTGTAGAAAGGAGATTTTGGATTATTGAAAGTGGCTATCCTATCAGGATTGTGCAAAAGATACGCTCCAAAAACGGCATTATAATTCAACTTCGATGCTAATTCCAGATTTTCGTATGTTACTTCCAATTCATCTCCCCATGGATATATCGAACGTTTATTGCCCGAAGCTGCAAATTCCCATTCTGCGTGTGTGGGCAAACGAAAGTTATATAGAGGATATTGCTGTTCCAACCAATTGCAATATTCCTGAGCATCACCATATGACACCCATACAACTGGATGTTTGTTTTTGCCATACGGAATCATACCATTTACCCAATACCCGGGAGCATTTTTATCTGTGGCAGTGATAAAATCATACCATTCCTGACAGGTGACTGCGTATTTCCCTATATAATATTCAGATGTTATGTCAACCGTTTCTCCCTGTCCATATACGTTATTGGCATTGGCAAGCATGGTGTAATGCCCATTTGTTGTGATATGAACGTATACACTATCAGGTAATACTGATTGGGCAAACAATCCAGAACAAGAGAGTCCGGTTAAAATAACCAGCGCTGCAATATGTAGTTTCATAGCATAAGTATTTTGTCTGTAGTATAGTTTCATCCTGTATATCTGAGACGAGTGGCGTCAAATCTGCAGAACTCAGATGATATTGCAAATATAGATAAAAATTCTGAAAGTTTTACACCGGCATAATAAAAAAGATGGCCGGCGAGCCTTCTAAGACCCATAATTATGTACTCTAAGTCACAATTCTACTATATTGGGGTCAAATTAAAAATACCTCGATATGGACAAGAACAGAATAGTCGCATGCCTTGATGATACAATATATCTATGTATTATGGGGCATGATGAGGCAATTATTTTTGAAAAAACCTAACAGTTAATTAACTTACACGCCAAGAGTTCATTCATTCCGGGCTCTTACGATGGTCTCAAGACCGCCGGTAACGGAATCCATCAGATACCCGGAGACACTTACATCTTCGGACATAAGAGGATGATTGCGTATAAGGTCTACGGTCTGGCGAACGGCATCGCGGGAATCGGAAAATCCGTGCAGCCATACATCAAGATCTATACCACAGTGGCGCATAAGTCTGATATGTTCTTCGCTGATGCCCCTTTTGCGCATCAGTCCAAACATTTCTTCCGCATTCATCCCTTGCACTCCGCATCTGGTATGTCCTATTACCATAATCTCATTTACACCCAATTCATACACGGCTACCAACAGCGAGCGCATGGTGGAGTCGAACGGATTGGTAATAGTGCCGCCGGCATTTTTTATTATCTTCACATCGCCGTTGCGAATGCCCAAGGCTGCCGGCAACAGCTCCACAAGCCGCGTGTCCATACAAGTGACGATGGCAATCTTCTTATCAGGATATTTTGATGTGATATAGCGTTCATATCCTTTGCTCTCCACAAATTCGCGGTTATGCCGCAACATTTCCTCTATCATGACTGTAAATTTGCGCCGGACAGTCGGTCAGAAAATGTTTCAAAAGTCCGACATATTTATTATTGTTACAAAGTTAATAAAAAAACTGTTTGCATACCCCAAATTGGGGTATGCAAAATTACTAAATATCTGATATATAGCCAATTACGTTTTCAGCTACTTTGCACCGACGAAGTCAGGAAGTATTCGCACCTGCGGATATGCCATGTTACATCTACATACTTCAGGGCATGAAGATTAGGGAAGAGCGTGTGCGGGCAGGTCAGAACACAATATCCATTCCGGCAGGAATATATATTGTGAACATCAACGGCAAGACCTACAAACTTTCTGTAAGATAAACCATCTTCACACGAGCACTTGACAAGCCTAACGGCTTTTCAACCCAAAGCCGCGTCAGAATCCTTCACAACATGGTTTTCTGACGCGGCCTCATATATATTTATTATTTATTGCCTCTTATTTACCCAAAGGGATAGGTGCGTGCTTTGAGCTTGAGGTAAGCCTTTTTGATTATCTGAGCCATGAGTTTCCGGCGTTGGGCAAGGAAGTCGAAGTATTCGAGTTTGTCCCAGTTTTCAGGCAAAGCATTCTCCTGACACGAACGGCGATATGCCTCTTCACCCAAGAGGCAACGGTATTTCTCGACGTATTTTGCAGGCGGATTATCAGAGATGTCGATGTTGGTGCCGTAATCAAGATATGTGAAGTTGGCAATCTGGTTGCGGTCTCTGTCGCTGTATATGCCTATCTTCCGGAGATAATTTTTGGGGAAGATATGATGTTTGTCGATGCTGCTTTTGGTGCCGTGAGTGCCCGCCAGCCAGTATTTTGAGGCCGGAGTAGAAGAGAACAACAGCTGAGTGCCAAGCACATTGAGCGAAGCTATATAGGCATACCATGCCGGTGAAACAGCCGCCGAACTGTTGAGATTGTCAACAAGAGTAACGCGGAAAAAATCGTCGTTGAGGGCATTCTCAATTTCATTGCTGAGATATGCCACGAAGCCGTTGGGTGTCTTTATATTGCGCAAATCTGCGAATATACGCTCTACCGTGGTTTCGGCCGACGAAGAGGTATAGTATTTTGTAACCGTGGTCATAAATATCCACAGCGTCATGATGCGTCTCAGCTCTGCCGAACTTACTCTATAATAATATTTTCCTATAAGATAGAGCACATAGCTGTAAACCGGCACATAGTTCGAAGAGATGAGCGAACTTTTCAGATAACCTGCTTCATAGAACAGATTGAAGAAAGAGTGCCAGTTGTTCAGGTCTGTAACCACCGCAAGAGCCTCCTTGAATTTCCGGATATTGGTTTCGCGAATTTCGTCGCTCACAACGCCTGATTCAAGGTCTTTGCCTCGCAAAATCTTGTACGCGTAAGTGAGCCGAGCTCTGCGAAAGCCATAACCCACAGTCATGCGTATGATATGCGATGTGTTGAGGTGAATTATGCCGTTATAGGAAGTCTTGTTGGCAGGTATGCGCGATGCCGAGCAGAAATCCACAATCTTGGTGTGAACATCGTTGTCATAAACGGCCAACAACGTCTCAATAAAGTTATTCTCATTGAGATTTTGGCCTCCTGAGTTTACGCGTTTGAAAATTTCAGCCACCTGCTCCTCATCAGCGTATGATTTTATGCGGAGGGTTGGCAGAATGTAATCGCGGAGCGACAGAAGATTATGAATATTTTCATCAATGGCATCTTCTTCATCTTCTGAAAGGGGGGGCATAAATTTGCGTTCCCTGCCGTCGTTTATCTGTCGGAACAGCTTGCGGAGATACTTACTGAGAATATGCTCTTCGTCGGCAGCGAATACTCTGCTTATGTCATTTATCCAGTTATTATCATTTTCAAAAGCAGGAGTCCACACTTCAAACCGATTTTCGAGCGGATGATAAGCTAAGCGAATTTTGCGTTCTTTGAAGTCTTTATCCTTGACGGTTTCACCCATCAGCGCAGCAAGAAGAGATGTAAGACGCTGCTGGCCGTCGATTACAAGATCAGACGGACGGCTATATTGCTTCGTCCCTTTGCCTATATTGCCTGCTTTCTGATAATCTTCCGGCGCTGACCAAAGCATGACATAGCCAACCGGAAAGCCCTTCATCATGGAGTCAATCAAATCGCGAACTTTGATGTCTTTCCACACAAAAGGACGCTGAAGATCAGGCAGACCTATTCTGCCACTCCTTATATCGACAAGAATATCGCCAATTTTACGGTCAATGCGTTCAAATAACTCTTTTGCCATAATTATTAGTCAAATTAATCCTCTTGTTGCTTATTGCGACAAGATTCGGCTTCAGCGGGGGAGGAGTGAGAGGAAGATTTCGGCAAAGCGGTTCTGCACGTCAGCAAAAGGCAGTACATGCCCTAATTCAATCGCCATGGAGGTTACGCCGCGGTCGATGAAGCCGCAGGGGTTGATGTAGGAGAAGGGTGTAAGGTCTGTGTTGACATTCAGGGCCAGACCATGGTAGGTGACGCCATGGCTTACTTTTACGCCCAAGGCACATATTTTGCGCATCCGCGGCGTTCCGGCGTCGAGCCACACACCCGGAGCATCAGGGTCGCGCAACGCATCTATGCCATATTCCGCCAACAGGCGAATGACGCTTTCTTCGAGCAGATGAACGTATGCTTTTACGCCAAGGCCGTGTGCGCGTAAATCTAAAATGGGATATGCCACCAACTGACCCGGTCCGTGATAGGTGATGTCGCCTCCGCGCTCAATGCGTATCAGCTCAATGCCGCGCTGACTGAGCATAGTCTCGCTGAGCAGCATATTCCCGGCATTGCCGTGAAAGCCGAGTGTAAAAACCGGCGGATGCTCCACAAGCAGCAGAGCCTCGCCGACCTCCTGCTTCTGAAGGGCGGCGACGGCTGAAAGTTGTATCTGCCAGGCCTGACGATAGGGTAACAGGCCAAGTTTCTTTACGTCCATCGGAGTGTGTCAGTGCAGATGTTTTTCTGCGTGATAGCTCGACCGCACAAAGGGAGAGGATTCAATATGGCGGAATCCTTTCTGCTTTCCTATGCGGCCATACGTCTCGAATTGCTCGGGAGTGATGTATGCCTGCAAGGGATAATGCTGCCGTGTGGGCTGCAGGTATTGACCAATGGTCATGATTCGGCAGCCGGCTTCCAGCAAGTCATCCATTGTCAGGAAAATTTCATCGTCTGTCTCACCCAGACCGAGCATGATTCCTGATTTGGTTTTTACGCCATGTTCAGCGAGGTATTTGAGAACGGCGAGCGACTGACGATAAGTGGCACGCGAGCGCACCTTGGGAGTCAGCCTTTCCACCGTTTCGAGGTTGTGCGACACGATGTCGGGAGCAGCCTCAATAATCATGTCAAGCAGCTCATGGCGTCCCTGGAAGTCGGGGATGAGGGTTTCCATGGTAACACCCGGACAACGCTCTCTGAGAGCCTTTATGAGGCTTACCCAATGGCCTGCGCCCAGGTCAGGGAGGTCGTCGCGGTCAACACTGGTAAGCACCACATGCTTAAGACCCAATTCCTTCACACTGTCGCAAATATCGTCAATCTCCTTGGGGTCAAGGGGTAGAGGCGTACCGGTAGCCACATTGCAGAAACGGCATCCGCGGGTGCATATATTGCCGCAAATCATGAACGTGGCTGTGCCGGCGCCCCAACATTCGGCTCGGTTGGGGCACATTCCCGACGAACAGATGGTATGCAGACCGCGGTCTTTGAGCAAACCCACCACCTGCGAGGTCTTGAAACCGCGCGGCAGGCGAATCTTGAGCCACTCCGGTTTGCGCCGGAAATCGACTATTGACGGACCGGGAGTATTGCTTTTTTCGGCCATGACATCAGATTAAATTGAGTAACTTGAGCATCTCGTCGGAAGCAGCCGAGAGGCCGTCAATGTCCTTGCCGCCTGCCTGGGCGAAGAAGGGCTGACCGCCGCCGCCGCCTTTGATGAATTTAGCGGCCTGACGCACTATCTGTCCGGCGTTGAGACCCTCTTTCACAAAATCATCGCTGATGAGCAGAGTGAGCATGGGCTTCTGCAGGTTATGCGTTGCCGCCATGAACACGTAATGGCCGTCGGTGTCGAGCCTGCGAATGGCAAACGCCACATTCTTCACCAAATCGGAGATTCGCGGTCCGTCGAGAGTCATCAGTCTGATGCCGTTGACCATGCGGGCCTTTGACATACACTCGCGGGCTATGGTTTCAACCCTTTCGGCAAAATATTCCTCAACTTTGCCGCGGAGTTCTGAGTTCTCCTTGATGGCTTTCTCAATAGCTGACCTTACATCCTTTGTATTGCCGAGCATTGCGGCAAAGTCGTGCATATCGCTGATAGTCCTGTCGAGCAGCTCTTCCACCTTGGCGCCACATACAGCTTCTATGCGGCGGATGCCGGCTGCAATGGAACTTTCGCTGAGGATGCGCACCATGCCTATGTTACCGGTATTGGCCACATGAGTGCCGCCGCAAAGCTCAATGCTGGAACCATACTGAACCACGCGAACACGGTCGCCATATTTCTCTCCGAAGAGCGCCATAGCACCCATCTTGCGAGCTTCGTCGATGGGCAAATCCCTACATTCAGTCAGCGGAATAGCCATGCGAACTCGCTTGTTGACAAGATGTTCAACCTTTCGCAGTTCCTCAGGCGTAACTTTCTGGAAATGAGAGAAGTCGAAACGCAAACCGTCGGCATGTACCAGCGAGCCTTTCTGCTCCACATGAGAGCCGAGCACTTCGCGCAAAGCCTCATGCAGCAGGTGAGTGGCCGTGTGGTTGGCGCTGATGGCCATACGGCGGTCAGCATCAATGCGGGCAATGAACTCCTCTTCCGGATTCTCAGGCAGCTCAAGGCTCAGCTGCATACCCATATTGTTTTCGCGCTTGGTGTCAAACACCTTTATCTCGCGACCTTCGCTGTCAATCAAGACGCCGCTGTCGCCTACCTGACCGCCCATCTCGGCATAGAACGGAGTGCGCGACAGCACAATCTGATAATACTCCTTGCCTTTCTGCTTAACGCGGCGATAACGCAGTATTTGCGTCGGGGTCTCAGTGCAGTCATAGCCCACAAATTCCTGATTGCCCTCACGCAGCACAACCCATTCATCGGTAGTGATGGCAGCAGCCGAACGGGCGCGAGTCTTCTGCTTCTTCATCTCCTCCTCAAACGCTGCCGTGTCGAGGCTCAGATTATTCTCCTTGAGAATCAGCTCGGTGAGGTCGAGGGGGAAGCCGTAAGTGTCATAGAGAGTGAACGCATCCTTGCCACTGATTTCAGTCTTGCCGTTTTTACGGGCTTCTGCCATCAGAGTATCGAGCAAGACCATGCCCTTGGCCAAGGTGCGCAGGAAAGCCTCTTCCTCCTCTTTGATAACCTTGGTGATGAGAGTCTGCTGAGCCTTCAGTTCGGGATAAGCCTCACCCATCTGGTCAACCAACACAGGCACAAGCTTATAGAGGAAGGCATCCTTCTGGCCCAGGAATGAGTAAGAGTAACGCACAGCTCTGCGCAGGATTCGGCGAATCACATAACCGGCTTTGGCGTTCGACGGCAACTGACCGTCGGCAATGGCGAAAGCGATTGTACGGAGATGGTCGGCAGCCACACGCATCGCCACATCCGTTTTTGCGTCAGCACCATATTCATGGCCCGTGAGCTTGCCTATTTCCTGAAGCAGCGGACGGAACACATCTGTGTCGTAGTTGGAATTTTTGCCCTGCAAAGCCATGCACAGACGCTCGAATCCCATACCGGTATCTATCACCTTGTTGGGCAGCGGATGCAGCGAACCGTCGTTATGACGCTCGTATTGCATGAACACCAGGTTCCAGATTTCTATCACCTGCGGATGGTCTTTATTGACCATTTGCGCACCGCTTATTTTGGCGCGTTCCTCGTCACTGCGCAAATCAATGTGAATCTCAGAGCAAGGGCCGCAGGGACCCGTTTCGCCCATTTCCCAGAAGTTATCATGCCGGTTTCCGTTTATGATGTGGTCCTTGGGCAAATGTTTTTCCCACAATGCGGCAGCTTCGTCATCACGTTCAAGGCCGTCGGGGGCATATCCTTCAAAAACAGTGGCATAAAGGCGTTCGGGATTGAGGCCCAGACGCTCAACCAAAAATTCATAAGCCCAGTCAATGGCATTAGCTTTGAAATAGTCGCCAAACGACCAGTTGCCGAGCATTTCGAACATTGTATGGTGGTATGTGTCGTGGCCCACTTCCTCCAAGTCGTTGTGCTTGCCGCTTACACGCAGGCATTTCTGGCTGTCGGCAACCCGCGGTTTGGTGATGGGGCGGTTGCCTAGAATCACATCCTTAAACTGGTTCATACCCGCGTTGGTGAACATCAGCGTGGGGTCGTCTTTAATCACCATCGGTGCCGAAGGTACTATCTCATGGCCTTTGGAGCGGAAAAACTCCTTAAAAGCCTCTCTGGTCTGTGTAGAAGATAACATTCTGTGGTCAGTTGGAAAAAATCACCGCAAAATTAATGAAAAATTCGTAACTTTGCAAACGGATTTATGAGCAAGCAAATCACTTATCGGTACAATCCGGACACTGACAGCTACGAACGTATTTACCCTACGTTGGTAAGCCGCTTTCAGTCGTTGGGTCTTTATCTTGTGATAGGGGCTGCCATCGGCATAGCATTGTTTGTGCTTGTGTTCTATGTCTTCGCCACCCCTTCAGAGACCAGTCTGCGCAAAGAAAATGCTCGCTTGCGGAGTCAGTACAATACTCTGCAAAGGCGTCTCGACGCTTCGCTGAAGGTCATGGACGGCATACGCCAGCGCGACGATAATTATTACCGGGTACTGTTGCAAATGGACCCGATGAGCAATGCCGAACGCTATTCGGGCATCGACAATGAGGAGCGTTACCGCAGCCTGGAACATCTTCCTGATGCAGCGCTGCTGACCGAGCTGACGCGTAACCTCGATTTGCTCGACAGGGAGATGTATGTGCAGAGCCGCAGTTTCGACGAGCTGAAAAGCGCGGCTCTGAAACAGCGCGACCGTCTGCGACACACACCCGCCATTATGCCGGTGAACGTAACCGACTACAATCTGGTGTCAGGCTTCGGCTATCGCACAGACCCCATTTACTTCACACAGGAATTTCACACCGGAGTGGATTTCGCCGGTAGCGTAGGAGAGCCTGTGATGGCTACGGCCGATGGTATAGTAAAGGAAGCCGGATGGAAAGGGGGCAAAGGCTACAGTGTGGTAATAGACCACGGATACAATTATATGACTGTATATGCCCATTTGAGCCATATCACGGTAACTAAAGGTCAGCAGGTATCGCGGGGCTATAAAGTGGGAGAGATGGGCTCTACGGGCAAATCCACCAATCCGCATCTGCATTATGAGGTGCGGTTTAAAGATGAGCCCCAGAACCCGGTGAATTTCTATTTTATGGACGTAACGCCGGAGCAATATGACGCCATGATGCGCCGCGCCTCCAACGCCGGAAACGTAATGGACTGATACTGAGTATTTTTGACATGGACACTGAAAAGCCGCAGCTCGGCAAGCAATACTACAAGATAAAAGATGTGGCGGAAATGTTGGGAGTGCAACAATCCACCCTGCGTTTCTGGGAAAAGGAGTTCGACTGCCTGAATCCGCGCCGCAGTGCATCGAATGTGCGTTATTACACACCCGCCGACATTGAGATGATTCGGGTGATAAGCTATCTGCTGCGCAACCGCGGTCTGAAATTAGAAGCCGCCAAAGAGCAGATGCGTCATAACAGAGGCAATGTGAGCCGCCGCATACGTGCCATAGAACGACTGGAGAATGTACGCGACACTCTTTCGTCATTGCTCAAAAGCCTGAATGTGAGGGCGCAGACACTTGGAATAGAAGATAAGGAAAATGAACTATAAAGACTTTGAATTACGCGTTGAGGCCGTAAGTCATTATGGCGCAGGCCTCTCGCTGTTGAAAATGAAGGCTGAAGGGCCGTTGCCCGAAATTTTACCCGGCCAGTTTGTAAACGTTTTAGCGCCCAAACGTGCCGGCGTTTTGCTGCGTCGTCCCATCTCGGTGTGCAACGTTGCCGACGGCTTATTGTGGCTGTTGGTGAAGGATTTGGGCCGAGGCTCAAAGGCCATCAGCGAATGTGAGAAAGGGGAAAAGCTGAGTGTGATTCTGCCTTTAGGCCATGGTTTCACCACCGACATTGCCCCCGATGCCCGTTTGCTGTTGGTTGGCGGCGGTGTGGGTATAGCGCCGCTTCTCTATCTCGGAAAGAAACTCTATACACAGGGCAACAAGCCGGAATTCTTGCTCGGTGCTCGCAGCAAAACTGACCTTCCTCTGCTCGACGAGTTTGAGAAGTATGGCAAGCTGCATATCAGCACAGAAGACGGCTCATTGGGCGAGAAAGGACTGGTGACGCAACATTTCCGCTTCGTTGCCCACAGCGATATGATATACTGTTGCGGTCCGATGCCCATGATGAGGGCGGTGGCAGCTTCGGCATACACGCGTGGCATTGAGTGTGAGGTGAGTCTGGAGAATAAGATGGCTTGCGGTTTGGGCGCTTGTCTGTGTTGCGTTGAAGACACTGTCAGCGGCAACGAATGTACTTGCACCAAAGGTCCGGTATTCAATATAAAGCAACTGAAATGGCAGATTTAAGAGTAAAGATAGGTGCGCTGGAACTGCGCAATCCCGTGATGACAGCATCCGGCACTTTCGGTTACGGACCTGAATATGCGCCGTTGCTCGACTTGAGCCGACTGGGCGGCATAATAGTAAAAGGCACCACTCTTGAGCCGCGACAGGGGAACCCTTATCCACGCATGGCAGAGACGCCTTCAGGAATGCTCAATGCGGTGGGTCTGCAGAACAAGGGTGTGGAATATTTCGCCACCCATATCTATCCGCAGATTAAGGATTTAGACACGGCAGTTGTTGTCAACGTCAGTGGCAGCCGTGTGGAAGATTATGCAGCAGTTTGCAGCCGGATAGCGGAGCTGGAGAACATTCCGGCAGTGGAGATAAACATTTCGTGTCCCAACGTAAAGACGGGCGGCATGGCCTTCGGCACCACCTGCGAGGGAGCTGCTGCCGTAACTCGTGCTTGCCGCAAGGCTTTCCCGCGAACCATGATTGTGAAGTTATCGCCCAATGTTACGGACATAGCCTCGATAGCAAAGGCTGTTGAGGCTGAGGGCGCCGACAGCGTGTCGCTGATAAACACTCTGTTGGGTATGGCGATAGACGTTGAGCGTCAACGGCCGATGCTCAGCACCATAACCGGCGGACTCTCAGGTCCTGCCGTCAAACCGGTTGCCGTACGCATGGTTTGGCAGGTGGCCAAGGCGGTCAAAATTCCGGTTATTGGGCTCGGCGGCATAGCTTCGGGCGCCGATGCGCTGGAGTTCATAATGGCGGGCGCAACAGCGGTTCAGATTGGCACGGCCAACTTTGTGCATCCTGCCGTGGGAGCCGCTGTGGTGGATTATCTCAACGATTACGGCCGCCGCCATAAAGTGGCTTCTATAAGCGAGTTACGCGGCATAATATAAACTCCTGATAAACTCTTATCGTAAAGCTGCGTTTTAAAGATATGCAACAGCGCATAGCCCGTTATTTCCTGGAACTTACCGACCGTCAGCTTGGTCAGCTGCAACAGCTTGCCGACAGTCTGAAGGCGTATAATGAGAAGGTGAATCTGATTTCACGCCGCGATGTTGACAACATTGAGGTGGCTCACATTCTCCATTCTCTGGCCATAGCCCGTTACATACAGTTTACGCCGGGAAGCCGTATCATGGACCTCGGCACCGGTGGCGGTCTCCCCGGACTCCCTTTGGCTGTTATGTTCCCGCAGGTGGAATTTCACCTCATAGACAGGATAGGGAAGAAGATTGAGGCTGCCCGCAGCTTTGCCAACGATTTGCAGCTAGACAATGTAACGTTTCAACATGGCGACAGCGGCGAATGTCACGATAAATTCGATTTCGTGGTGAGCCGAGCCGTCATGCCGCAGGCTGACCTGATAAAGGCTGTGAGGCGCAATATTGCTCCCAAGCAACGCAACGCCATTCCCAACGGGCTGATAACGCTGAAAGGAGGAGACCTTGAAACGGAACTGAAAAGCTGCCGCCGACCTTCGGTAGTAGTGCCGCTGACAGATTATTTCTCCGAACCATTTTTTGAAACCAAAAAACTTGTTTTCACACCGCTATGAAAATCGCACGATTCATATTCCGCCTTTTCGGCATCAATACGTACGTTGTCTGGGATCCTTCCACGGGTAAGGCAGCCGTAATAGACCCGGGCATGAGTTCGGAAGATGAGGAGAAGGCTCTGCAAGCTTTTATAGAGCGCGAGAAGCTCGAGGTCTCCATACTCATCAACACTCATCTGCATATTGACCATGCCTGCGGAAACGGGTTCGTGATGAGGGAATATGGAGTGAAAGCCGCAGCCAATATCAACGACAAGCCATTGGGCGAGTCGCTCAAAAGTCAGGCTCGCGAATTTATGCTCGACTTTGAACCGCAAGGCACTGAGATTTCCACCTTTCTCAACGACGGCGACATTGTGGAGATAGGCGAAGGGAAGCTGAAGGTGCTTGAAGTGCCCGGACACAGTCCCGGCGGCATAGCACTTTATTGCGAAGAAGACCATTTCCTACTTTCAGGCGACTCGCTGTTTGAAGGCTCCATAGGCCGCACTGATTTGCCCGGCGGCAGCTACCGGCAGCTGATAAATGCCGTACACGAAAAGCTGATGACGTTGCCGCCTAAAACGGTGGTATATCCGGGTCACGGCAATCCCACCACTATTGGCGCCGAGCTTAGGAACAATCCTTTCCTAAAAGGCTAAGACTCTGATAGACAGTGAGTTAAAAGTCGTTTAATAACTTTTAACAGACACATACCGAAAATAATTACTACCTTTGCATAAATGCCGGGGGAACATGATAATGTTGCCTTGGCAGTAACTGTTCTACACTTCGCAGGCGGGGTGTATAAATAAGTATGTAATGAACCGAAAATACACAATCCTCATACTCTCTGCTCTCCTTTTATTTTTCTTTGCCCTCCCGGGCAATATGGATGCTCGTAAGAAGTCGAAGACTAAGGCAAAAACCGAACAGACTTCTACGAGCTCTTCAAAGAAGAAATCCTCAAAGAAAAAGAAAAAGGACAAAGATGATTCCGATTCTTCGTCCAAGAAGAAAAAGAAGAAAAAGAATAGCAAGAAAGAGGACAAGAAAAGCAGTAAATCCTCGCGCAACCGCAAAGCATCGCGCAATAGTTCGGGAGCGTCAAACAAACCTGCAGCCACACGGGCCAAACGCCAGTCGAAACCGCGCGTAACGCCTGAGGTGGCTCAAAACGATTCTCTGACAATTGCCGTGAACGCTGCCGTGCTGAAATGGGTGCCGGCAGAGCAAAACC
The DNA here is from genome assembly GCA_000437495.1 of Prevotella sp. CAG:485. Lineage (GTDB taxonomy): Bacteria > Bacteroidota > Bacteroidia > Bacteroidales > Muribaculaceae > Lepagella. The sequence goes on along the minus strand of FR897855.1, from coordinate 25,090 downwards.
CCGGCGGCCTGAGGGTGAACTCCGTAACTCTCGACAAGCGGCTGCACGAAGCCAAGGTGGGATTGAATGACAATTTCACCTATCTGCCTATAAATCAGCATTATATAGCCGGTCTGAAGGGCACTGTGCAACGTGCGTTGCCCGACTCCGTAAGGCATTATTCGGTGGTGCTGAAAGTGGGGCGCCACGACCTGGCCTACTATATTTCGCGCATCGACAAACTCCCCGAAAGCGCCCGCCGCAACCCGGTGTTTATCAAGCCTACCGACCCTTGGTCAACTTTTGCCAAGGGCATGAACAACGACAATATAGCTCTTTGGCACAGTCATGGCCGATATTTCCGCAATGCCTCAAACGCATGGGCATGGCAGCGAGGCTTCCTCTTTGAGACTATTGAGGATGTTTACCCCATGAGCTATATTCTCAATTACGTGGTTCCTATGCTTGAGAATGCGGGCGCTAACGTATTCCTGCCCCGCGAACGCGATGTCAATAACAATGAGGTGATTGTAGATAATGATGTTTATCCCGGAGGAAAGGTATATTCGCAGTCAGACTTCCGCATATCCAACGGCTCACAGAAATGGAAAGTAGGCGAAGGAGAGGGATTTATCTACGATTTGCCGGCCTTCAGGGACACGGAGAATCCTTTCACCAACGGCACTTATATGGAAGTGCCCACCGTAACCAAGGGCAAGCTTTCTGTTGCCGGATGGTATGCCGACATTCCCAAGCAGGGAGAATATGCCGTTTACGTAAGCTATAAGACATTGCCAAACTCAACCACCGATGCCCACTACACTGTGAATTACTCGGGCGGCTCGCGTGAATTTGTGGTGAATCAGAAAATGGGCGGAGGCACATGGATTTATCTCGGCACTTTCCCCTTCAAAGCCGGCTCATGCGAAAACGAGCCTGTTGTGGCGCTGACCAATCTGACTAAGAAGGGGAGTGGCACGGTGGTAACGGCCGATGCTGTAAAAATAGGCGGAGGCATGGGTAATATAGAGCGTTCTGCACGCCGCAGCGACATTTACTATGACCCTTCCACACCCGAGGCAAACACCGTTGCCAACGAACCGGAAGCCGATGAAGATGATGAAGATGACGGCGGCTCTGTTGACGCTCAGGATGACTCAACAACCGTTACGCCGCCTCCTGTGCCGCAGGTTTCGCGTACTCCTCATTTCTCCACTTCGGGACTGCCGCGCTATCTTGAGGGGGCTCGTTACTGGCTACAATGGGCCGGTTTCCCGGAATCGGTCTATTCGCCCTACCACGGCTCAAACGACTACAAGGATGATTATACCGACCGCGGACATTGGGTCAACTATCTTGCCGGTGGAAGCCGTGTTTTACCTAAGAGGGAAGGACTGGGAATACCCATCGACCTCAGCATGGCACTTCACACCGATGCCGGTAAACGCGGAGACGACAGTTTTGTAGGCACTTTAGGTATCTATTACACCAACGGCGGCGCCTCGTATGCCGACGGCACTCCACGAATCAACTCGCGTATGTTCACCGATATGGTCATGAGGCAGATTACGTCTGACATCAGGTCAACCTACGAGCCGCGCTGGACACGCCGCTCCATGTGGGACAAGTCATATCTTGAGGCTCGTGTGGCCGAGGTGCCCACAACGCTTATAGAGCTGATGAGCCACCAGAACTACGCTGACATGATGTATGGCCTTGACCCGAATTTCCAATTCACAGTGGGCAGAGCCATCTACAAAGCCATGGCGCGGTTCCTTGCCGAGCGCAAGAGCCGCGAGCTGGTGATTCAGCCTCTGCCTGTACGCAATTTCAGCATAGTAAGAGAAGGCAATAAAGGTGATTACAAGCTCAGCTGGCAGCCTACCCCCGACAAACTCGAACCCACGGCTATGCCTAATAAATACGTTGTTCTTGAACGCACGGAAGGGGAGTTGGGATTCCGCCGCATTGCAGAGGTAAAGTCAACGCATTTCACCATAAAAGTTACCGACAAGCTCATACACAGCTTCAAGATTGTGGCGGTTAACGACGGCGGCTTAAGCTTTCCGAGCGAAGTGCTGGCATTGCGCGATGTTGGCGACAGCAAGCAGCAAATCCTCATTGTCAACGGCTTCAACCGCGTATCGGGCCCGGCACATTTTTCTGAAAACGGACGGTCAGGTCTCGATTCCAAAGAGGATTTCGGCGTGCCCTATATCCGCGACATCAGCTTCACCGGCTATCAGACCAACTTCAACAAACATGCCGGCAACTCGCACGGCGCCAGCGGCAGCAACTACGTCAACAAAGTCATTGCCGGCAATACATTCGATTATGTTGCCGAGCATGGCGAAAGCATTGCCAAGGCAGGCTTCGGTTTCGTGTCGTGCAGCGCAGGAGCTGTGGAAGCCGGACACGTTAAGCTGGAGAACTACAAGACCGTGGATTTCATTTTAGGCAAGCAGAAAGCCACCGTAATAGGCAATGGCAAGTCGGGAATCATGTATGAGGCCTTCCCCGCCGATTTGCAGAAGAAATTGCAGACCTATGTGCATAAAGGCGGACATCTTTTCATCAGCGGCCAATATGTGGGCAGCGACGTAGCCGCCAAGACGCCCGGCTTTACGGAAGAGGTCTTCGGCATCACAGCCGAGCGCATAGAAAGACCCTTAAATGCAAGGCTTGAAGTAACAGAAGCCGCCACGGCAGCCGGTATGTCGCGCGACGACCTGACCTACAACAACTCTCTCAGCGAAGACATCTATATTGTAGAAAATCCCGACGTCCTCAACCCTGCCGAAGGTGTGTCGGCCACCCCGATGCTGCTGTTCAATGAAAACGGACGCACGGCGGCTATGCTCACAAAACCCGGCAAAGGACGTGTATTTGTAATGAGCGTGCCGTTTGAGACCATCAACGGCGAACGCCGCCGCGATACGCTCATGAAACAGATTCTCAAAGTCCTTGACGAGAAATAATTTTACCGAACAAAACCATGACAGACATCATACGATTTAAAAATATAAATCAGCTGCGCGAGGATCTGCTAAATGCCGATTTAGACAAGTATGCTCTGTTGAGCATCACCGACCGCGAGATAATACCCGATGCCAACTGCGACTTGCGTATGCGCCAGTGTGCCGATGACCTCGACGCATGCTTGGTCTTCAGCAGCTATCGGTTGCTGGAGCCCGACGGCACATACACCAACCATCCCGGCATAGAGTATCAGCCCGGCAGTCTGCGCGATGATTTTGATTTAGGAGGCCTGGTGCTGGTGAATGTGGCAGACGTTATCGGCGCAGTCAATGATTTGAGCGAAGAAGATGCCGATTTGCCCGATGGCGGATGGTATGCTCTGCGCCTGTCGCTCGGCATGGCTCACATGATAGCGTTCGTGCCGGAGACACTCTACACCATGCCAAGGGTGGATATGCGCAAAAGCGGCGAGAAACAACACGGATATGTTGACCCGCGCAACCGCGACTACCAGATAGCTATGGAGAAGGTTTTAATCGACCATCTCCGCACAATCGGCGCCCTCACGGGTCCCAAAGCCAAAGTGGATATCCAAAAGGGCGATTACCCCGTAATGATGTCGGTGGTGATTCCGGTCCGCAACCGGGTAAAGACAATCGGCGATGCCGTCCACTCGGCCCTCAGTCAGGTTCTCCCCATGCCGTTCAACGTCATTGTAGTGGATAACGGCAGCACCGACGGCACGTCGCAGGTACTCGACACCATTGCAGCCACCGATTCGCGCCTCATTGTGCTGCGGCCCGATGCCGAAGAACATCTGGGCATAGGGGGCTGCTGGAATAAGGCGGTAACAAACGAAAACTGCGGTCGTTTCGTGGTGCAGCTCGACAGCGACGATGTGTATAACGGCACTCATGTGTTGAGTCAGATATTGGAATGTTTCTATAAGACGAACTGTGCCGCCGTGGTGGGCAGTTATGTACTCACCGATTTTGACCTCAACCCCATACCCCCCGGCTTAATAGACCACGCTGAATGGACAGACCGCCATGGTGCCGACAATGCGTTGCGTCTTAACGGCTTCGGCGCCCCGAGAGCATTTTTCACCGGCATTCTCAGGGAATTCCTGTTCCCGAACGTAAGCTATGGAGAGGATTATGCCGTATTGCTGCGTCTGAGCCGCGAATACTTCATAGGCCGAATTTTCGAACCTTTGTATAATTGCCGTCGCTGGGGCGGAAACTCCGATGCCGACCTGAGCATTGAAAAGACCAACGAGTATAATTTCTACAAAGACTTTGTGCGCAGTTGCGAGTTGCTGGCCCGTCAGGCTGACCGCAGAAACAAATAAGCAGGGTGGAAACGCTTGAAGCTTTTGCCGCAAGACAAATGGAATTGTGGCCCGTGGCCAGGAAAAATTTCCAAGCCCTCACGGAATGTCGTCAACGCGTTGTCAACGTGCCGGTTGGCAATGACTACGCGCCTGTAACGCTCACATTCAATCCGGCTCGCGTGCGCAGCACGGCGGCAAAAGTCGATGCCGCCTCCATTGCCGCAAGGCCATGTTTTCTCTGTCAGGCCAACAGGCCCAAAGAGCAACTGGTTCATGAGGGGTTGATGGATTCGGGCTTCGAGATTCTGCTGAATCCGTATCCCATACTCAATCCTCATTTCACCATATCTGCCATTGACCACCGCGTTCAGGAATTGCCTTTGCAGGCTATGCTGCTGGCTGCCCGACGCTTTCCGCAGTTAGTGTTTTTCTTCAACGGCGCCAAGGCAGGAGCCTCAGCGCCCGATCATCTGCATTTTCAGGCCGTTGGCCAAAATGCTTTGCCGCTGATGCTCAAAGCCGAGAAAGCGCATCATCCGTCATTAGGAGCGGAAATGACAAGCGATGCCCTCGGTGTGGTTCATCTGGCAGCTTTTACGAGCCTTCTCTACAAAGACACAGAAGCCCTCAGCACTATTGCCGACTCGGCGCTGCTCAATACTTTTGTTTTTCAGCGCAACGACGGTTTGCTGCAGGTGCTTCACTTCCGTCGCCTGAGGCATCGCCCTTTGACATATCCCGAGCCGATGATTTCGCCGGGAGCGCTCGATGTAGCGGGCATCATGGTGGCGGTAAGGGAAAATGATTTCGAACAACTGACGTCAGAACAAATAGCCAATATATATCTTAATACATGCATTCATCCCCAGTCGCAATGAAGCCGCAGCGCCGCGCAACTCCCTGGTCGTGGCTTCCCACTCTCTATGTAGCCGAAGCGCTGCCCTACGTAGTGGTCAACACCATCACGGTGTTTCTATACACCAAGATGGGCATAGGCAAAGCTGAAATGGCTTTCTTCACCGGATGGCTCTATCTGCCGTGGGTCATAAAGCCCTTCTGGAGTCCTTTCGTGGATATTTTCAGCACCAAACGCTCATGGGTTCTCTATATGCAGCTGCTCATGGGCATCTGTTTTGCATGCGTCGCGTTCCTCATACCCACCTCCTTCTTCTTTGCCGCAACGCTCGCTTTCTTCTGGCTGGCTGCCTTCTTTTCCGCCACGCATGACATTGCCGCCGACGGTTATTATATGCTTGAGCTGACGGAGCATGAGCAGGCGGCGTTTGTGGGTGTTCGCAGCACTTTCTATCGTCTTGGCTCGCTCCTGGCGAGTGGGGGATTGGTATGGCTCGCGGGTATTATTGAAGTCCACGGACTGCCGGAAGATGCTCAGCCGTCGCCCGAAAGAATAGAAACGGCCTGGTCTTCTATTTTCTATATTGTGGCCGCTTTCATGCTGCTTTTAGTCCTTTATCACTGGCGTTTTATGCCCAAAGCGGCTGCTGACGTGCCAAGGCGTGAAAAAACCTTCCGGCAGATTCTTGTCAATTTCGGAAGGACCTTTGCCACATTCTTTGCCAAGAAAGGCATTTTTGAAGCTCTGGCTTTCATGCTTCTATTCCGTGTGCCTGAAGCCATCTGCCTCAAGCTGGTAGGTCCTTTCCTGCTCGACTCACGCGAAATGGGTGGCCTGGCAATGACGACGGCAGATGTGGGTCTGGCAAACGGTATTGTGGGTGTAATAGGCATACTTTTGGGCGGTATTCTCGGCGGTGTTGTCATTGCCTGGCGCGGTCTTAAGTTCTGGCTATGGCCTATGGCGTGCGCGCTGACGCTGCCCTGCATATTATATTTCCTTCTGGCTCTGTTACAGCCTGAGACGAATGTAACAGGATTGCTGTTCATTAACGTGGCCATATTCATTGAGCAGTTCGGATATGGATTCGGCTTCACGGCGTTCATGCTCTATCTGATATATTTCTCGGAAGGCCCGTGGAAAACGGCTCATTACGCGTTCTGCACAGCCTTCATGGCTCTTGGCATGATGATTCCGGGCATGGTGGCAGGCTTGTTGTATGAGCTGTTGGATTCCGTTCAACTCTTTGGCAGCGGTCATCAGGGATATGTAAATTTCTTTGCGTATGTTGTGGTGTCTTCGATCTTTACTTTCGCGGCATGTCTGCTGGTGAAGATTGACCCCAAATTCGGCAAGAAAAATGCAGTATAAGATTCTCACTGCAGACGCCTGTCTGGCCGACATCTTCAAGCGTTATCATCATCCGAGGCGCTTTATAGAGGCTTGCAGGCAATGTCCCAATTTCGGCAGACAATGGTCATGTCCCCCTTTGGCTGAAGATTACATTGAGTCGCTTAAGGGCTATAAGACCATAACGGTCTGTGCTGTGGAAATACCTGTTCAAGCCGGCACACCCTCACACAAGGCTGTGGAAGTTATGGAGCCGGAGCATCCGCTGCTAACTGACTATCTCATGCGACTGGAACATGAAACGGGCGGCAGGGCAGCTTGCACCATTGGCAAATGCCGTCTGTGTAAGGATTCCTGTGCACGTCTTTCCGGACACCCTTGCCGGCATCCCGACTTGATGCGCCCCTCGCCGGAAGCTCTCGGTTTCGACCTTCAGGCTCTGCTGCATGACCTTTTCTCCATCGATCTGCAGTGGTCTTCGGCTGAAACGCTTCCTCCGAAGCTATATCTGATTGGGGCTCTATTTCACGACTGACAGATGAAGGTGCGGGTTAAGCGTTCGGTGGCCGACTCTCTCCTGAAGCAGGGTCTGAATCTGTTCTTTTTCTCCCTGAATGACGGAACCGGCTGGTGTGCCGAATCTCCCGCGTTCACCCATCTCTTGCCTGCGGAATTTATAAAGCACAATTATTACAATTCGGCGCTGTGTATGTTGCGCCGTGTCGATGATTCCGATATTTACGAGCTCGAAGAGTTTGATGAATATAATCCGGAGCACGTTGGGACGCTCCTGAATATGCATTATATCCTCGTGGGTGAGCGTAAGCTGCGTTTCGGCTTCCGTGAACTCGTGTGGGTGCTCAACAACTGCGACTTCGTGCCGATGCCTGTTATGCAGTGCATGAAGGAGATGTCGCCGGAAAAACGGCAATTCTTTATCAGCGAGTTTAAACACTATGCGCCCATGCTGTCGTTGCCTCGTCAGCGCGCCGTCAGCACTCTTATCGACTTTTTCGGCGAGGTCTTCGAGCCTTACCTGCCCGATGAGTTGCGTAATGCAATGAAGATAATAGCGCCGCTTTATGAGCCGGAAAATGACGACAGGAATATCTTCACGCTTACGAACGTTGCCATAATCTCGTTCTCTGAAAATGTCGGCAATGTGGCGGCGAAAGGTGATTTCGGCAATGAATTCCTGAAGATAAGTCGCTGGTTGGCAGATGATTCTTTTCTATTGGGCAATTTTAAAACGCTGCTGCGCATATTGCGCATCTGTCTTCCCTCTTTACAGCTGAAATTGCTCTTGCGCTATTTCTACGCTGTCAGCAAGCATCAGACGGACTTCGACTTGCAGGTCATAGAGGCCTTCAGCCGAAATCGCTACAATTGTTGGGGAGAGTGGTATCAGTGCATCACTGACCCCACAGGTCCGCTGAACATAACGTTGCCGCTTTTTTGTGCCAACTTCCTCGCATATATGAATCACCAACGGCAGCGTTTCCTGTCGGAGGGGGAGATGTTGACGCTTGCCTACAGCCTTTGCAATCCGCGAAACCCGACTCTTTTCTTCGACAATGGCTCTCTGCTCCCGGTATGCAACGGCGGAGTGAGGGCAGACAAAAATTTCAGTGGCTTTGTGGCATATACTTTCCTGCTGCAACTTAATGATGCTGTTATTGCATCGGCTGAAGGCATTAAGTCGCTGGCTATCAGGTTTTTAGACCTTTGGACGTCAAAGGATGCTGACGGCAAGGGCTGGGTAATGCGACATATCCCGGAAGTGCGATGGCAGATTATCAATCTCTTCATGCGGTCGCAAATCACATTCTGCGACCTGATGTTTGCCGCTGAAGATAACATCTTGGATGACCCGGAGGCTCTTAGGCTCAGGCTGCTTATCTATTTCGACAAGTTCCTGATTCGCCGGTATTCCGCCAACAAGAGGTATTTCTATTACGAGCAGCAACGGGTCTTTCCGCATGATATGGAAACACTTATGGCTGCTGTTTTGAAGCGTAGTTTTATTGTCGTCAGGCCGCGCAGGAATGTCTGTTTCGGCAATGATGTGTTAGGCTTCAGGCTAAGCCGAGGGAAGGAAATAGACGATAAAACGTTGGCTCGTTGGGAAAATCAATGGCTGCTTTCCCGCATAATCGAGCGCTTGAAAGAGGTTACTTCCTGTTCTCCGCAAGCCGGAAATATCTTCTTTGTGCCGTACTCCCGGAAGATGCTGCTGCAGATAAAAGAGATTTTTAGGGTACCGTGTCTTGGCCCTGACTTCCCTGACTCAAAGCTCTGTTCTTCTGTTTTCACATGCTCGGACGATGCCGAGGATTATGATATTTGCAGCCCTATGGAGGTAGACAGCAATGCTTCTTTACCACATTTCTTCCGTTGCGCAAAAGGCGTCTGCTTCCGGTCAGCCTACCATCTTCAGGACACCTTTCACACCTCAGAATGGGAGCATTATAACCTGCTTCATTGTCTGGAAATTGCAGGCCGACCAATGTTGTCGGAAACACCGGCCGGCCTGATGCCGAAAAAATCTATTTCTGAATTATCGCAGGCTTTGAATCAGCTTTTAAATCATCATCAGCGGTTTATCTGTCCGCATTGCGGTCAGCTTCTTATGGCTGAATCAAATGCAAGGGTGCGCTGTTCCAATCCTTTGTGCAAATTCAGAAAGAAGTTCTGACTGCCTCAAAAATTCACGCTGCCGTCTGACTCAAGAAGCTGCACAATGTAATACTTTCCATCGGAGGAAAGAAGCAACAGATAAGTGGCTTCGGGAGAGTCGTCAACGCCGGTTAAATGCAGCCAGCCGCCTTTCAGCGGTTTCTGATTGTGAGGCAGAGTGCCTTTGCTCTTTATCAGCAGACGTTGGCCGTCTTTGGCTTCCGAGCAGCCATACATGGTGATGTCTTTTTCACTTTTTGCCATAGTGAGGAAGGTGCCGTCGCCATCTTCTTTGAACACTATCAGCGTCTGTGAATCGTCTGTTTTGGGCGATGCCTGCAACTTCAGGTCGGAGAGGGGAGCGGTGGGATTGCTTACCGTGCCCTCTTCCAGCAAACGCATATAATAATCGGGGGCGGCTGTATCAAACCATGTCATGCGCACAGCCTCGCCGGGTTTTGTCCATGTGTAAGCGTTGGCCAACATGGGCAGCAACGCCAGAATCATCATCAAAGCGATCTTTTTCATCTCCTGCAGGTTAGTTGTTAATAAAAAGAGAGATGAGGATGGCCAAGCTCGTCCGGCACACCCTCATCTCATGAATTCTTTTCTCAATAGGTGTAGTCGGCCAGCTGAGCCACTGCAAAGTTGCTGATGAACTCTGAGTGTTTTGCTGTTTCAGCTTCTCCGTAGTTCACAAACACGCGCAGTGAACGTCCGAACTCCTCATTGCGGCGAACATCGTCAAGCAGCAGATAGCCCATAACGATGTAACCGGCCATCTCAACCAGGCGGCGTGCCATAAAGTCGAGGTAATGCTGGTCTTTGGTCTCGAGAACTTTGTTGAGAGCATTCTCGAAAAGCACTGTCATAGCCTCAAGCTTGGCTTTAACATCCTCATAGCCTGCCGGTGTATCCAGAGCCTGCTGCTCGCGGATGTAATTCAGGTAAGTGCCTGTGGTGACGTGGCGAATGGCAGCAACGACCTGTAACTGCGTCGTTCCCTCGTAGATGGAGGTGATGCGGGCGTCGCGGTAAACGCGTTCGCAGGCATAATCCTTCATGAAGCCTGAACCGCCGTGTATCTGGATGCAGTCGTATGAGTTCTGATTGCACATCTCGCTGGTCATGCCTTTGGCCAACGGGGTGAAGGCGTCAGCCAGACGGTTGTATGCCTTGCGCTCAGCGCGTTCCTCTTTGGTCAGACTGCGCTCTCTGCTAATGTCATCGTAGACCTTATACATATCCACGAAACGTGAACAGGCATAAAGCAGGCTGCGCGATGCGTCGAGTTTGGCCTTCATCAGCGACAGTATTTCGGCCACTGCCGGGAATTCGATTATGGCTTTGCCAAACTGTTTGCGGTCTTTGGCGTATGTAAGAGCTTCACGATAAGCTACCTCGCTTATGCCTACGCTCTGCGCGGCTATACCCAGACGGGCGCCGTTCATGAGGGCCATGACATATTTTATCAGACCCAGACGGCGGTCTCCGCAAAGCTCTGCCGGTGCATCCTTGAACACCAGTTCGCAAGTGGGCGAGCCCTTGATGCCCATCTTATTCTCGATGCGGCGCACTGTTACTCCGCCGTTGTTCTTGTCGTAGATGAACATTGACAGACCGCGGCCGTCGCGTGTGCCTTCCTCACTGCGTGCCAAAACAAGGTGAATGTCGCTGTCGCCGTTGGTGATGAAGCGTTTCACGCCGTTGAGCACCCAGGAGCCGTCTTCCTTCTGGCTGGCTTTGAGCATAACGCTCTGCAGGTCAGAACCGGCATCAGGCTCTGTCAAGTCCATACTCATGGTAGCTCCGGCGCATACACGCGGTATGTAGCGCTCATGCTGCTCAGGGCTGGCAAACTCATATATGGTTTCGGCACAGTCCTGCAGACCCCATATATTCTCAAATCCGGCATCTGCGCGGGCCACAATGTCGGCTGCCATGATGTACGGGGTGATGGGGAAATTCAGTCCGCCGAGCCTGCGGGGCATTGCCATGCCCATAAGGCCGGCTTTGCGGCATGCTTCTATGTTCTTCTTTGTGCCGTCGGCATAGACCACACGACCGTTCTCTACATGAGGGCCGTTCTGATCTACGTCAGCTGCATTTTCGGCTATGATGTTGCCACATACATCGCCTACTATCTCAAGCACCTTTTCGTAGGAGTCCATTGCGTCCTCAAAGTCGTGGGGTGCATAGTCAAATTTGTCGGCATCGGCGAAGTTACGCTCCTTGAGCTCCACGATGCGCCGCATCATCGGGTGATTTAAATGATGCTTAAGATCCGTGTTGTCGGTGAAAAAGTTTGCCATTGCCTTATTTCGAGTTCTTTTTGTAATACTTAATGAGCTTCGGGATAACATCCTCGATGCGTCCTGTAATCACGTAGTCTGCCACCGTGTTGATAGGTGCGTCCGGGTCGGAGTTGATAGAGAGTATCAGGCTCGAATCCTGCATACCGGCCAGGTGCTGAATCTGCCCCGAAATGCCGCAGGCTATATAGAGCTTCGGTCGTACCGTTACGCCGGTCTGACCAATCTGACGGTCGTGATCTACCCATCCGGCATCCACTGCCGCACGGCTGGCACCAACTTCGGCACCTAAGGTGTCGGCAAGCTGCTGAAGCAGCTCAAAGTTCTCTTTGCTGCCAACGCCATATCCGCCGGCTACGATGATGGGAGAGCCCTTGAGATTGACTTTTGACTTGGCCACCTGGCGGTCGATTATCTCTATGACGAAATCTTCCGGCTTAGTGTAGTCGTCAGCTTTCAGGTCTACGACTTTTCCTTTGTATTCCGGGTCGCGAATCTCTTTCTTCATCACGCCCTCACGCACTGTGGCCATCTGCGGCCTGCATTCCGGGTTCACAATCGTGGCCACGATGTTGCCGCCAAAGGCAGGACGAATCTGATACAGCAGATTATCATAATCTTTGCCCTTTGCCGCATCTGTATGCGAGCCAAGCTCCAATGCTGTGCAGTCAGCAGTAAGACCACTGTGAAGAGCCGACGATACGCGCGGACCCAAATCGCGGCCTATGCAGGTTGCACCCATGAAGGCAATCTGCGGTTTCAGCTCCTTAAAGAGGTTGATGAGAAGCGAAGAGTGGGGGAG
>FR897855.1:0-12738 GCA_000437495.1 Prevotella sp. CAG:485 | reverse complement strand
GGTATCGACGCCGTAAGGCATCACCTGCTTCTCTATCTCCTTAAGATTGTCGCCTGCCACTACAGCCTGAAGCTCCACGCCAAGCTCGTCGGCGAGCTTGCGTCCCTTGGTAAGCAACTCAAGGCTTACATCGGCCACACGGCCATCCTCGTATTCGAGGTAAACTATGATGTTGTTGGTTTCTTTTGCCATGTCTCTGTTCAGGTTGCTTAGCCTATGGTATGGTTGGCTATAAGTTGCTTTACCAGGTCTTCAACTTCGTTGTCGGCATCACTGAGGCGAACCGATTCCTTGGCGCTGAAAACCACATTTTCTATTTTCTTCACTTTTGTGGGAGAGCCGGGCAAGCCGCACTGTTCTCTATCGGCTCCTACGAAATCTGCACTCCATTCCTTGATTTGCAGATAATCGCGGGCTTCTACCAGCGGTTTGCGTTTGTCGTCATCCTTAAGCTCGCTCGGAGCTGCCGCATATTTGTATTTCTGCAGCGAACGGGCGTTGCGCGGTCTGCACTCGTCGGCACTGCCATTAACAGTTACCAGCAGCGGCAGGGGAGCCTTAACCGTCTCAATGCCGTTCTCTATGCGACGTTTGATGGTGATTTTTCCATCTTTCACCTCGCCGACTTCTTCAGCGTATGTTACCTGCGGCAATCCGAGTTTCTCAGCTATCTGCGGGCCTACCTGAGCCGTGTCGCCGTCAATAGCCTGACGTCCGCCCAGAATTATGTCAAAGTCGCCTATCTTGCGTACTGCCGTTGCCAACGCGTATGAGGTAGCCAAGGTGTCGCTGCCGGCAAATGCACGGTCCGACAGAACAACGCCGTTGTCTGCGCCGCGATATAAACCCTCGCGAATTATTTCAGCTGCACGGCCGGGACCCATGGTCAATAAGGTTACCGTGCTGCCGGGATAACGGTCCTTCAGCTGAAGAGCCTGCTCCAAAGCATTCAAATCTTCGGGATTGAAAATGGCCGGCAGTGCGGCGCGATTTACGGTGCCATCGGCCTTCATTGCATCCTTACCCACATTGCGAGTGTCAGGTACCTGCTTGGCCAGCACTATGATTTTCAAACTCATAATTAAGTTGTTATGTTGTTTCTAACTCTCTATATGCCCTTGCCAAACGACCTGAGGTGTGCTTTTCTGATATTAGATTAATCCACAGAAAATTCTCAATCTCATCAAACTCCAACGCTTCTATCCGGGTTTTAACTATCCATTCAGGCAACCTTATTGCGTTCACCAAATCTACACGACAACGTGAACGAATAACACCCTAATGAACTCATCGAATAATCTTCGGTGGAGAATGACGAGGGTAGAGCCGTTCTCTTTGAGCACTAATTTTCTGCAAATTTAATAAAAAATTTCGACCTGCACAAATCCCCCGAATTTCTACACCTTTCCAAAATTTCCGCCCCTCCTTATCCCCCTCATCCTTCACACATACTACTCAGCTTCCAAATCACTCAGCTACCCACGCCTCCAAAGCCTCCACGCCACCAAAACCACACAACCTCCAAATCCACCCTGCCTCCAAAGCTACTCTGCCTCCAAAGCTACTCTGCCTACAAAGCTACCCAGCAACCAAAGCCACTCTGCTTCCAAAGCTTCTCAGCCTACAAAGCATCCACGCCACCAAAGCTTCTCAGCTGCCAAAGCTTCCCAGCTACCAATGCCTCCACGCCACCAAAGCTTCCCAGCCTCCAAAGCTACTCAACCTCCAAAGCTACTCAGCTACAATAATTACTCTGCAACCATAGCTACCCAGCTCCCAAAGCTACCAAGCTACCAAGCTAAAACAGCTACCTTAGCTACTCAGCTACAATAGCTAACTTAGCTACTCAGCTACCTCTGGCTATCTCTTTTTTTCGCTGAAGTAGAGCTCGCAGACATGGTATTTAACATAATTGATATTATGTATTTATTTTATATTCCTCTCTTTGGATGTTCTTAGCTATTGGAAGTTGGGTCATTTTCACTCTCTGGGGCTTCCCAAATCATTGTCAAGTGCGGGCGGAACTCAAGTATATATTCTTCTGAGGCTGCTCGGAATCCAAATTGCCGATAAAAATTCTGTATATATGCCTGTGAAGCTATCTCAATCCTTCGGGCGCCTAATTTTTCTTTCGCCGCTTTCATAGCTTCGGCAAAAATTCTATAACCATATCCTTGTCCTTGTCGCGATGTAACAACTCGTCCTATGCCAACATCCTCATGCTGCAAGCCGGCCGGAATTACACGCGCATAAGCCACCAATTCGTCTTTGTCATACAGCAAACAATGCAAACATTTTTGGTCGAGATAATCAAGGTCTAAATACGCACATTCCTGTTCCACCACAAACACTTTGGCCCGCAGGAATAACGCGTCGTAAAGCTCCTTTTTGGTCAGCTCGTCAAAGCTTTTCACCATCATCTTTTCTTTGCCCATGCTCGAAATATTCAAATCTAATGCAAATGTACACAAAAAAATCGTAACTTTGCATCATGAATCTACCCGAACATTATAAAGCAATCGGCATTTTTAAGCGTACACATGCCCTCAAGGGCGAGCTAAATGCCTCGCTTGAAGTTGAAGACGAATATCTGATTCAGAGTCAATGGATTATCGTGGAAATAGAGGGTATCCCCACCCCCTTTTACATTGAATCCATAAGGCCTAAAGGTGCTACAACTTCTCTACTTAAACTCAAAAGTATTGATGATGAGCAACAGGCTCAAAAATTTGTAAATCACACCATCTTTACCGATGCTGATGTCCTAACTCATTGGTTGGCAGAGGATTCCGAAGGCATGTATGCTTCTGATTTCAAGGGCTTCACCCTGCTTGATGAAGATGGCAATACTCTGGGAGTAATAGAAGACGTTAATCTCAATTCTGAAATGAATCCGCTCTTTGAGGTTCTGTCGACGGAAGGCAAATCTTTGCTTGTGCCTGTTGCCGATGATTTGATACAAAGTTACGACACCGAGGCTCAGACAATAACAATGAGCATCCCTCAGGGACTTCTCGAAATATAAACATCACCACAACCATGGCAGACAACAACCAGTTTCCCGAATACGATGAAGAAGATGCAATCGCCTTCATCCGCAAAAATTTATCTCCCGAAATCAGCGCCTGTTACAGCGATGATGACCTCTACGACATTATCGATGCAATATGGGATTATTACGACAGCGTAGACGCGACTTCGCTCAGTAATATCCCCGATGACGATGAAGATGACCCTCGTCTGCAGCCCGAAGCCATAGCCCGAGGCATATACAAAATATTGTCAAAAAACGGTCCTAAAGCAATAAATCTACCCGACCTTACGCTAATAATTAAAGAAGAAATCGCTTATGAAGAAGATTTGGGCTCTAATTTTTAGCATCATAATAGGTATTCCTGCCTTCTGCGCCGAGCCGGATAATACCGGTCTTGACGAGCTGGATAAAAACGGTCTGCTTCTGGCAAATCCATTGCCGGAAAAGGAAGCTGTGTTGATACGCAAATTTCAGGAAAAAGAGGGTACCTCGCTTCTCAATGGCGACATAAAGAAACTCAACCAACGTTATCGCCACGAGCCGATAACGGTTGAGAAACTCAGAGGCGGCGAAGTATTGGTTGTTACCATTCCCGCATCTTTACTCTTCACTCCCAACGACACCTTGTTGCGCGACAACGCCTGGCGAGCACTCGCACCCTTCAAACGCTTCTTGCGCGACCCGGATATGTACTGGGTTATCCTTGATATGCATTCCGACAATACAGGCAACACAGCATATACCGACCAGCTAACTCTGGAACGCGTAACATCTGTCTTCGACTGGTTTATGAATCAAGGCTGCAATACCAACTTCCTCTTCCCCACTGCCAGCGGCTCCTGGGATCCCCTTCCCGGCGTTGATAACCTGTCGATGAAAAACCGCGCACGCAACCGACGCCTCGAGATATATCTCGTGCCGGGGCGTAAAATGCTTGATGAGGCGAAAAAGGGCAGAATCATCTTTGGCAAACAATAAGTCCGAATCATGTGTTATTAAAGAGAAATCAAATCTTGATTAACTTTAAAACACACTGAAATGGCTACTTATAACGACATTATCAATAGTTCTTCATTAGTACTCGTAGAATTCTACGCCAACTGGTGCCCTCATTGCCAGCGCATGATGCCGGTTGTGGAAGAAGTAAAAGGCGAACTTAAAGGACGATGCAATGTTTTCCAGTTCGAGATAGACGAAAACCGATCACTCGCAGAAGAGAACAACGTAGAGAGCATCCCCACCTTCATCCTCTACAAAAACGGTGAAGAAATATGGCGCAAAAGCGGTGAAATGACACTGCGTCAGCTTCTTGGCCTCATAGAAGAAAACATGTAAGTCAATAGACTTATCAGTCTAACCACAAAACAACTATCTGAGGATTTGTCAATCAATTTTGACGAATCCTCAGATCCATTTATATGTATCTGAATGTGGTCTTAAATCAATTATTGTCTCTCGCCTTGATAAGAAGCCAGTTAGTTTGATATGGTGTACGATAATCAAACAATCTGGTGGGGGAATCTTTTCTCGCCTCCCGATACCAACCATAATTCCAACCGGTTCCCATATCAAGATAAAGAGCATCTGAAACGCCAAAATTGACCAGCGAGCGGATGAACTGTTCAAGAGGTAAGGCACTTTGCGACTGTATAACTGCGAAGTTCCCGTCGTTCATTATACAGGCGGCTCTATATATGTTTTTTGAAGTAATCTTGATTGGTTTGCCTGTGTAAACATTTTTACCATTTTGAACAAGTAGCACTTGCTGGAACATGCAGTAATCCTTGTCATGTTTTCCATCAAGCCAATTTTGAAGTCTGTTGACCGAACCGATAAACGGAACGCCGTTAACTGTTCCGAGGAATCCTGTGTTGACCTTGCATTTGTATCCCTTCTTTAACTTGCCGTTCACTACATAATTACCGGCAACATTCGTGGACTTGAAGTCTTTTAGTAGTTCTCCTGTAAAGGCAGCTTCGACACACATAGCTATTGTCGAATCATTTATGTCATGGATGACAGAGTCGGCCATAGCTACATACCCACACTTCGGGTTCATCTTCAGAATCAGATAAAGCATGCTATCTACCTTCACTTCTGATTTGTAGACAATCGTATCCTCAATATGGTCTGTTCCATTAACAGCCATTGAATTATTTTCTCCTTTATGATTACAATTGGAGAAAACAAATATGGATAACAATGCAAGCTATATTAGCGTCTTCATAAATTAAAAATTGAATCAATCATTTTATATTTATGAAAGTAATAAAATAGTTTTTTTCAATAAATGTTATTGAGTATGTGGATAGTCACAGAACATGAGCGTCACTACCCTATTTACATGCACTCGGGATATTGCGAATATTTTACATAAACAGCGTGATCCACACTCTTGCCACGGTCAGTATTCAGAGCAGCCTTAAAGCCTTTCACGAAACGTACATAAGTGGCTGTATCGTTGCCGCAAGCCTTCTTAAACGCAGCAATCTCACGGTCTACTTCCTGCAGCGTCATCTTCTTATCGCGCAGAGCCTTGAAATATTCAAGACCTAATTTCAGGCCGAGTCCTAAGGCATCCTCCTGCCCTACTGCCTTCATCAGACGCATCCTTTCGTCGAGCGGCAATTCATTTGAAAACTGGTCGAACTCCAAAATAAATTTCTCCTGACTGTCGCCCATCTTCTGATAATGCTGATAAGCATAGTTATAAGCGGCGCTGAGCGATTTCAAATGCACATCAGCGTCATTCGACAACGACGAATACACAATGAAGCGCGCCACCGAATCCGGACTCACCGCCTCCATCATGTAAGCCACCTTTTGCTCATCGCTGCGTTCTGCAAAATCGCGCGGGAAATCACCATTACCGCCACGCCCCGAACCGGAACATGCAACAATGAAAAACACTACCATCAGCGCCAGAGCGCCATTTACAAACTTCTTCATCATGGATTATAACAAAATTCAACTGCGAAATTACAAAAAAAATTCCAAACCACTTGCCATATAAAATAAAATCACTAACTTTGCACCGTCAAAAGGGAGACACCCCGTGTCAACTCCCCTATTCAGACCCAACAGGAGCGATGCTCGAGTGGCTTAAGAGGCACGCCTGGAAAGCGTGTATACGCCAAAAGCGTATCCCGAGTTCGAATCTCGGTCGCTCCGCAAGGTAAAACGCTGACAGATAGACATTTTAAGAGTCGTCAGTCAGCGTTTTCCTTTTATCCTAAAGCCGCAAATGGCTATAAAAAAAAAGCCGAAACTTGCCGAAATTTTCCTAAAAAAAGCGATAAAAAAACGATGCTTGCAGAGAATTGCACGCAAATTGCACGCAAATCATTTGCGTGCAAATCGCCAAAATCAGCAAAAATGACGTAATTCGAGGCGAATTTTTGGGCCATGGCAACTGTAAAATTCATCCTCGACTGCCGAGCAGTCAAAGTGGGAGCTGCCGCTCCTCTAAAAGTGTCAATCGGACACCAGCGTCGAACTGCGCTACTGCCTCTCAACATCAACCTTACTCCCGACCAATGGGATGCCAATGGTGAGAAGGTCTTAAAACACCCAAACCGTGCTTCCTACAATCAGATTATCGCTCGCCGCCGCGTGGAGATAACGGACATCATCAATGACCTTATCAATCGCCCCGGTGGCCTTGGAGCCATGACGGCAACTGAAATCAAAAATGCCGTCAAAGAAGTACTCTGTCCGAAGAAAGTAGAAAAGGTTGAGCCGAAAAAGGAAGACCCGAATACGGTAGCGAAATTCTTCACTCGCTACATTGAGAACAAGGGTCTCCGAGAGCGTACAGCTGAAATGTATCGCGTCACTTGGCGCCGCATCGAGGCATGGCTCGGCAGTGAAGAAGCCGCCCATCTGCACTTCTCGGACATCAACATGGCATGGATTGAGGACTTCGACAAGTTCCTCGCTGTCGATGCACCGAAGCCCAACGGACGCAGGATGCACCACGCTAACCTGAAAGCGGTCATCAACTATGCCATCGACCACGAAGTGCTCGACCGCAACCCTTACCGCCGCTACCGCATCAAGACCAATCCGACGGCAAAACGCAATATGAGCGTCGAAGCACTGCGCAAGATTGTTTTTGCGCAGAACTTGGAGCCGTGGATGGAGCGGCACCGCGACTTCTTCGTGCTTTCGTTCATGTTGCGCGGTCTCAATACCGTAGACCTCTGCTCTCTTCCTAAGCCCATCAATGGTCGTGTTGAGTGGCGGCGCACCAAAACCGGCATCCCCATGTCGCTGAAAATCGAACCGGAGATGCAGGCAATCATCGAAAAGTATTCCGGCGAGGAACTGATGCTCGAATTTGCGGAAGGACGCGACTACCGCAACTTCAACGATAAACTGTCGAAAGCGCTCCACAAGATATGCACGCATATTAACAAAAATCGTAAGGACGAGGAGGTTGAGGTCCCCGACTTTACGATGTACTGGGCGCGTCACACATGGGCCACGATAGCCGCCAAACTCGATAATGCCGACGGCACTATCGACATCGGCCTGGGCCATGCACAAAACTCGGTGCTTGACATCTATGTGGAGCGCGACACGTCAAAGATTGACCTCGCCAATCGTCGCGTCCTTGATTACGTTCTCTACGGCATAGACTACCGCGAGAAGCCTCTGATTGAGGCTCAGAAGAAAAAACGAGGACGCCCGAAGAAAGCGAGCGCCCCGAAGGAAAAAGAAAAGGCTGCTTAGTCCTTGGAAAACCCAGGGGTCATCCGCGCCTGGGTTTTCCACACGCGTCCGAACACGTCTATCTCCCATGAGGCATTCAGCCCTAAGTTGAAATAGTTGCCGTGGGTTGATATGCCGTGTGTGCGACCCATATCTGCCGATGTGCGGCTGCCGTTCCATCCGGCTTCTGCGCCGATGGTGGGGAAATAGGCACTTCTCACGGATTTCAGTCCTAATTGGTTCAGCTCTATTCTGCGGGCAGCCATGCGTATGTCATAGTTGTTATGCACAGCCACAGAAATCAATGTGTCGAGCAGGGGGTCATGGAAGCCTTTCCACCATCCTTGCACCGAGGGGTCGGGCATCTCTGCAGGTGCCTCATATTTCCAGCTTTCCAGGGTTTGCTCTTGGGGTAAAATCTGACTTATGGTATCGGCCTTGAGGGTATCTGCCATCTCAGGCAGACTCATCAAGGTATCGGCCATGGCAAGTCTCTCACTCGACTTAGTATGCGGGGATTCGGCCGCAAGGGTCAGCGCACATGCTCCCGCTAACAACAATATTGTTCATGACAGGTTTCTCATAGTTAATCAAACGTGGCTCTTTTGTGCCACAATCTTATTAAAGATTAACACTTGGTCCAGCTCATTGGTTGCATCGATTACCTCCTCTTTAGTCTTTCCGCAAAAGCCCCTTACATCTACTCTACTCCATAACCCAATAATATCCTCTCATCCGCTTGCCTGCTTTTATCTTTATCGTATATCGTTGATAAATAACGAATTAGCGGACGCACCCGGCTTTGTCCGGAACGCCCGCTAATTTTCTTTTAATCTAACTTTAATCTTATATGTACCTATAGGCAGACTATTTGTTGACCTGGAATTTGTTCCAGCCGTCGCGCAGATAAGCAATTACCTGCTCAGCAGCGGCAACACCGGCGTTGAAGTTTGCCTCGGCGGTCTGGGCACCCATCTTCTTGGGAGTGAAGAATACACGGTCGGCAAAACGTTTCTCGAACTCTTCGGCACGGTCGGGTTTGATGTCGGAGATGTAACGCAGGTCGCTGCGTTCTTCGAGTGCTTTCAGCAGTCCCTCTTCGTCAATCACTTCCTTGCGGGCAGTGTTGATGAGTACGCCATTCTTCGGCATCAGCATGCACAGGTCATAGCCGATGGAATTACGGGTCTTGGGAGTTGCGGGGATATGCAGCGATACATACTGATTCTGCGAGAAGAGCTCTTCGGGAGAATGCAGCGGCTTAACGCCCTCACACTCAATCTTGTCGTCGGGTACGAAGAGGTCGAGTGCAGTTACCTGCATGCCGAAGCCCTTGGCTATGCGAGCCACGTTGCGGCCCACCTGACCGAAAGCGTAGATGCCTAAGGTCTTGCCCTTCAGCTCTGAACCGCTCTTGCCGTTGTAGCGGTTGCGTGCCATGAACACCAACATGCCGAATACCAGCTCGGCAACAGCGTTGGAGTTCTGACCCGGAGTGTTCATCACTACGATGCCGCGTTCGGTGGCGGCGGCAAGGTCGATATTGTCGTAGCCTGCGCCGGCACGAACAATAACTTTCAGCTTGGGAGCGGCTGCCATAACTTCGGCGTCGATTTTGTCGGAACGAACTATCAGACCCTCAGCCTCAGCCACAGCTTTCAGAAGATCCTGACGTGTGCCCTGTTCTACCACTTCCAGGTCTGCGCCTGCTGTGTCAACGGTGTTGGCAATAGCTTTTACAGCGGCCGGAGCAAACGGTTTCTCGGTGAAAACGAGTATCTTCATTGCTTTCTGATTTTATTGGTGATGAATTAGTGCTTGGCTTCGTATTCCTTCATGCAGTTAACCAGAGCCTCAACGCTCTCCATGGGAAGTGCATTGTAAAGCGATGCGCGGAAGCCGCCTACGCTGCGGTGGCCCTTGATACCTACCATACCTCTTTCGGTAGCGAAGTTGAAGAAGTCCTGCTCCAGTTCGGCATAGTCGGGTTTCATTACGAAGCAAACGTTCATGATTGAGCGGTCTTCCTCAGCCACTGTGCCCATGAAGAGTTTGTTGCGGTCGATTTCCTCATACAGCTTGGCAGCCTTTTCGAGGTCGAATTTCTCGAGAGCGGCAACGCCACCCTGCTCTTTGTAATAACGCAGAGTCATCAGAGCCGAGTAGATGGGAAGCACCGGAGGAGTGTTGAACATGGAACCCTTCTTGATGTGCGTCTCATAGTTGAGCATTGTGGGGATAGCGCGGGTTACCTTGCCCAGAGCGTCTTCCTTAACGATGACGAAGGTTACGCCGGCGGGAGCCAGGTTCTTCTGTGCGCCGCCGTAGATGAGGCTGTATTTCGATGCGTCGAACACGCGGCTGAAGATGTCGGAGCTCATGTCGCAAACCATCGGTATGGGGCATTCCGGAGTCTTGCGGAGTTCGGTGCCGTAGATGGTGTTGTTCGATGTATAGTGGAAGTAATCGGCATCCGTGGGGATAACGAAATCCTTCGGTATGTAGTTGTAGTTAGATGCTTTTGAAGATGCCACTACGTCAACCTCGCCGAAGAGTTTGGCCTCTTTGATGGCTTTGTTAGCCCATGTGCCGGTGTCGAGGTATGCAGCTTTTGTCTGCAGCATGTTGTAGGGAACCATGGCGAACTGAGTGCTGGCACCGCCGCCCAGGAACAGCACGTGATAGCCTTCCGGAAGCTGAAGAAGTTCCTTTACCAGCTCGGTAGCTTCGTCTACTACTGCCTGAAACTCCTTGCTGCGGTGGCTTACTTCAAGTATGCTCAAGCCAGTGCCCGCAAAGTCGATTACGGCCTCAGCCGTCTTCTTGATTGTGAAGGGCGACAGGATGCTCGGCCCTGCATAAAAATTGTGCTTTTTCATGTTTTGATTCTTTATTGCGTATTGCTTTAGGTTAATTGGCGTTCTCTATATCACTCGTCGGTTTCATTATGAAATCAACTATGATATTTGGCGCAAAGATATAAAGAATCTGCCACACCTACAATCTTTTTCAGCTTTTTTTTGAGCCTGACTGCCGCCGCCTCCTCTTTTTTCGGCGGCTTGAGTTTTTTTACCCTCTTTTTTGGTCTCTGTCTCAAAAAAATGTTTTAAATTTGTGTTCTAAAACATAATTGTCAGATAGTGATAGTTAAAAGTATGTTGCAGCACCTCATCGCCCAAGACCTGGGCGAGATATGGAGTGTGCTTTCCAGACAAGAGAAGCGGGTGCTTGCTGCCGGCTTCCAGATCCATAATTACAAAAAAAACCAAATCATATACGCCGAAGGCGACGAACCCGAACATCTCTGGTGCTTACTCAAAGGAAAGGTAAAAAAGTATAAGAACGGCATCTGCGACCGTATTCAGATTTTAAGGCTGCACCGACCGGTGCAATTTTTCGGTTACAGAGCCTATTTCGCCCGCGAAAGCTATGTGTCGTCGGCCGCTGCCATTGAGTCGTCGGTAATCGGCGCAGTACCTTTGAAAGTGGTTGAACAGCTGATTCGCTCAAACATTGATGTTGCCATGTTCTTCATCCACGAGCTCAGCCGCAATCTGGGCGGGGCCGACACCAAGATAGTAAACCTGACGCAAAAGCACATCCGCGGGCGCCTGGCAGAGGCTCTTCTCCTTTTGGCCGAGAACTATGGTCTGGAAGATGACGGGGCTACCCTGAAGATTTACATGAGTCGCGAAGACCTTGCCAACCTGTCGAATATGACAACAAGCAATGCCATACGCACTCTCAGCAATTTCGTCAACGAAAAGCTGTTGGTGGTCGACGGGCGGCGCATAAAAATAATCAATGAACCTCAGTTACGCAAAATTTCCAAATTCGGATAAACACAATAATAAAATAGAGCCATGAGCAAACCTTATGTATTGGGCATAGATATAGGCGGTACCAACACTGTATTCGGCATTGTCGATGCCCGCGGCCACGTACTGGCCTCAAGCAGCATCAAAACGGCAAAACATCATAACTTCGATGACTACATTGCCGAGCTGCATGCAGAAATCATGAAGCTTCTGGAAGCCAACGAAGCAGTCGACAAGATTCAGGGCATAGGCATTGGCGCTCCCAATGCAAACTATTACACCGGCGAGATAGTTGACGCGCCCAACCTGCCGTGGTCAGGCACGCTGTCCATAGCATCTAAGGTAAGCGCCGCTTTCAAGGGCATTCCGGTGGCTGTTACCAACGACGCCAACGCTGCGGCCTTAGGTGAAATGACCTACGGCGCCGCCCGCGGCATGCGCGACTTCATCATGATAACGCTCGGCACCGGCGTAGGCTCCGGCATCGTCATCAACGGGCAGTTAGTTTACGGCCACGATGGTTTTGCCGGCGAGCTGGGACACGTCATCCGCAAGCCCAACAACGGCCGCATCTGCGGTTGCGGTCGCACAGGCTGTCTGGAGGCTTACTGCTCTGCCACCGGCGTGGCTCGCACAGCTCGCGAGTTCCTGGAAACACGCACTGACCCCTCTTCGCTCCGTCAGCTCGAAATAGAAAACATCACCTCAAAAGATGTGTATGAGGCAGCTGCCACGGGCGACAAAATGGCCAAAGAGATTTTCGAATACACCGGCAAGATGCTGGGCGACGCTTTTGCCGACTTCGTAGCTTTCTCCTCACCTCAGGCAATAGTGCTCTTCGGCGGTCTGGCTCGCAGCGGCGAAATGCTGCTCAAACCCCTTCGCGAAGAGTTTGAGAAAGCGCTCATGCCCGTCTTCCGCGGCAAGACAAAAATCATCCTCAGCGAGCTGAAGGAAAGCGACGCCGCTGTGCTCGGCGCCTCTGCGCTCGGCTGGGAGGCCAAATACCGTGCTGAAGTACCTATTTCTTCGGTGCCCACAGTTGCCGAAGTGCCGGCCTCAGATGAGAGCAAAGAGGCCTGACCGACTCGGTTTTGACCAATCTTATGCAGACGGGGATTGTGCTTACAGCACTCCCCCTCTGCTCTTAGACCCCATTCAACAAAAAATGTT
>FR897854.1 GCA_000437495.1 Prevotella sp. CAG:485 | reverse complement strand
ACCCAACTTTCGCAACTGGCCTCCCTTGTGCTGCCTCCCTCCATTATGGATTTCTTCGATATCACCGGAATGGATGTCGAAGTCGTTGCACCCAAGCCCGGAGACCACTATACACAGATAGTCCATATCTATCTTGATGAAAAAGACAACCGCACAGACGAGTTCAATGGATTACGTCCCAATGGGTTTACCGAACCGACAACAATCGAGGATTTCCCAATCCGTAACCGTAAGGTTGTCCTTCATGTCAGGCGTCGCAGATGGCTTGACAAGGAGGGGCACAACGTAATCATCAACCCCTATCCTCTTGTGTATGAAGGTACCCGCTACTCTGAGGAGTTCGCGGTTTTTTTAAAAGGAGTATATGGCAACCTCTCCGGTGACCTGCTGCTCGGCAGCTCACCGCTGGACCGTTGATGCAGGCAGCTTCCGTCGCAATTACAAGGAAGTTCTGAGCGGCTTCAACCAATGGGAACAGAAAGACCACGCCTCCGACTGGATTCTGTTACCCAAGAACTGCGGGACTCGACTGAGTATTGATGAGACTTCGCTGCACGATGACCTGTTCACGATTCTCTCCAACAAGGACGGCCATGGCAAATCGGGCACAATAGTTGCCATGGTTCGCGGCACAAAAGCATCGGACGTGATTGCGCAGTTGATGAAACTGCCGCAGGAACAAAGACTTGCAGTCACGGAGGTGACGATGGACTTTTCAGATTCAATGATGCGCATAGTCCGCGCCGTCTTCCCCAACGCCATGATAATCATCGATTGTTTCCACATAATCAAACGGTGTGGAGAGGCCGTAGAGGAAATCCGCCTCAAGGAAAAGCGCAATGCCGTAAAGGAACAGAACAAGGCAAAAGCCGAGCACAAAAAGAAGTTGGAGCAACTGATCAAGGCCCGTAAGGCCTATCGTAAAAAGCATCCGAAAACATATAAGGGGAAGAAACGTGGTCGCAAACCCTCCCGGCTCAGCAAGAAGTTTGTTCCGGAAGAACTTTCCAACGGAGATACGAAGATCGAGCTGCTTACGCGAAGCCGCGGACTTCTGTCCAAGAGCCGCGATAAATGGTCTGACGCACAGAAACAACGCGCAAAATTACTCTTCGACCTGTATCCGAAAATCAAGGAGGCTTACAATCTTGTCGACAACCTCCGCTCCATCTTCCGCAACAAAGGCATTGACCGGAATCAGGCAAGAGAAAAAA
>FR897853.1 GCA_000437495.1 Prevotella sp. CAG:485 | reverse complement strand
GCCACGGAATTACGCCGCTGCCCCATTATTACAGCGGAACTGCCAATGTGCGCAAACTAACTGAGAGGGTGAAAAAGCGCTTAGCAGGGACGATGCTTGACGAGGTAACTGTAACGTCGTCGGTAGTGCAGATTATCAACAAGGGCGATACTATTCAGTTTAATGCCGAAGCCTTTGAGTTGGCCGAGGGCTCCATGCTGAGTTCCTTGGTGAAAAAAACTGCCAGGTGTTGAGCTGCGTGACAACGGTCAGATTTATGTCAACGGGCGTTTCGTGGACAAGCTTTTGCTCAACGGTAAGGATTTCTTCAATGGCGATAAAATGGTGCTTCTTCAGAATCTGCCGGCCTACACGGTGAAGAATGTGCAGGTTTATCAGCAGGATAAAAAAGACCAGCTGGCCAGCAAAGGGTCTAATGAGCCGGATTTGGTGATGGATGTAAACCTGAAAAAGGAGTTCAACGCCGGTCTGCTTGCCAACGCAGAGATTGCCGGAGGCACTCACAACCGTTATCGTATGCGAGGATTCGGCCTCTTATACACCGGTCGCTCGCGAGTTTCTGTCTATGCTTTGGCAAATAATGTCAACGAGACGGGCAGACCTGATATGAGCGGTTCGTGGAGCAGCCCGTTTGACGAAAAGGGTGTAATAACAACCAAAGGCGCCGGTGTGGATTATTTTATCCAGCCTGACGACAGAACATATTACGACGGCAACGCCATTTTCCAGTATCAGAATGTTGAAGACAACTCCGTAACAAACCGTGAAAATTACATACCTCAGGGTGATAACTACTCGCGTAGATGGAGCGACAGCCGACAGGGTAATCTGTCGTTACGCACCTATCATTCGGCACAGTTTGACCAGCGAAAACTTTTCAGCTCAAACGACCGTCATGAATTTAAATTCTGGTTCCAGTATGGCAACCGCAAAAACCGCAATAATACCACCGAAGGCACTTTGGCCTGCAACCGGCCGATTATCCCGGCTTGCGCCACTAGCTGGAGACGGGTATGCCCGACACTCTCAATATTCTCAACCGCTATCTGAGCCTTTTCCGCACCAATGCCAAGAGCGCGTTCAGCGAGTTGCAATATGAGATTCGTCTCACCTACGGCGATAATGCCATACTCTTTAAGCTTGATGGCCAGTTAGGCCATAACTGGAGCGATGCAAACCAGCAATATTTGGTGCAATATGCCGGCTCAAAAGCGCAACAGACCAAGCGCACGAATCCTAAATCAAGCCATTCTTACTCTTATATGGCAAGAGTATTCGCATTCCTGTCGCCATTTGGTAAGGATTCCCATTTCAACTTTTGGCCGGAGTATTATGTAAAAAAATCGTATACTAATTCCTCCGACATGTATTATGATTTGGCTGCCGACACTATTGCCGGAGAATATGACTTGCTGCGCACGGAAGAAAAGCTGGAACGTTATGCGTCAATTCTCGACCCGCGTAACAGCTACGACTATACTCAGCATAATTTGGAGCAGTCAACCTGTCTTTTCTGGATATATGAAAAACGCACTCCCGATGAGCATGGCAGAGACTACAGCCGCATCCAGTTCAATTTGTCGCCTACATTGACATATCTGCGCCGCAGTATGATTTTCAGAGGCTTCGACCGGCAGAACATCAGCAAAAATTCGCTGCTACCGGATATTGACTTCATGGCACGAATTGTGCCGCCGGGTGCCCGGCAGGATTTACGCCTCCACTACAATTTCTTTATGACGCAGCCGGATATGATGGACTTGATAAATGTACATTTCAATTCTGACCCGCTGAATCAGACTATGGGTAACCCCGGACTTAAAAACAGCTTCAGCCATAAAGTACGTTTCACTTACAGGCCGATGAAGGGTTTTTGGGGCTGGTTCTTCCCCACTCTCGACTTCAGCTATACTTTCCGCCAAAACAGCGTAACTTACGGCACAACGTATGATTTGGCAACCGGTGTGCGCACAACTCAGCCGTTTAATATCTCGGGTAATCGCGAAGGCTCTTTCATGGTCATTTTGCGTGCCAATTCAACCAAGTTCAAGGGCTTTTCAGTGGTCAATGTAACTAATTTCTCGCCCACGCGCTATGTAACCCTTATCGGCGATGATTCCGGCAATGGATTGCAGCGTAGCATAAGCCACCGCGAATACTGGAGCGACCAGATTTCAGTGCAATACAATAAAGATAAATTCTCTGTGGCTCTTGTGGCTGATGTCAATGTCAATCATGCCGTATCGCGCACAGGTGATTTCGACCCGTATACACTGACGAATTTCCGCTATGGCGTTCGCGGCCTGGTACGCTTGCCATGGAATATAGAAATCTCCACTAATCTGCGCATGTATAGCTGGAGAGGCTATTCAGAACCGTCGCAAAACACAGACCGTTTGATCTGGAATGCCACCATCTCAAAATCCATCTTGAAAGGTGCTTTGCGATTCGCTTTAGAGGGTTATGACATGCTCTGCCAGAGCCGCAACCTGACCAGCAACGTAATAGCCTCTTACCGGCAGGAAACCCGCTTCCGGCATATCCCCAATTACTTTATGTTCTCAATAAGCTACAATTTCGCCAGGAAGATGAAGCAATAAGCAACATTGACGAAACAAAATAGAAATCAGAGGGTATGTCAAACTATATGACATCCCTCTGATTATTCTAAGCTATAAGATAGCTTATGACCCGATTATTTGGTCAGAGATGAGTAACAAGCCTTGATGAAGGCATCAAGGTTCTCACCTTTCAGCAGACCTGCACGCAGCAGGCTGAGGTCGATGATCTGACGCACCTCGGGTTGCTCTTTGGCATAATCAGCCACAATCTTCTCTTCTTCCGCACGCAGATCTGCAAGCTTTTTATCACGTTCGGGATTGGTAGCTACGGTTGTAGCTTCCTTCTCCTTTTCGCTGTTTTTGCGCTCCTCTTCTGCCTCCTTATTAAGGATGTCTATTTGAGCGCGGATAGGCGAAATGCGGCTTTCCAGACTTGAGGTAGCCAACTCAATGATATGTCTTACAGCCGGATTGAGAGTGTTGAGCTGCAGGCTGTAAGCCGACGGCATCTCGCCATAAAGACCGGCCATTGCGGGCTGCATGGCACTCATCTCGCGCATACGGCGCATGAATTCATTCTGCGTTATCATGGCAGGCGCATCTTCCTCGCCGGTGGCAGAGAACGTTACCATGAACTCGGTCTTTTCTATCTTGGGCATTTGTGAACGGAACATTCCGCTCAGAACGTCAGCCTGAAGAGGTGTCAGCTCAGCCTTCTTTGTGTCGGTTTTGACAATCAGATTGTCGATATTGTCGCTGTCGACACGCACCATCCGAGTCTTGTCGAGTTTACTCTCAAGCATAGAGATGATATGGGCAGACAGCTGACCGTCCATCAGCAGCACATTGTAGCCCTTGGCTTTGGCAGCTTCTATATAGCTGTACTGAGCCTGCGGGTCGGTGGCATAGAGCCAGATGAGAGTGTCGGAACTGTCAGTCTGCGTTGCCTCGGTAAGCTTCTTGTATTCATCGAGGGTGAAATACTGTTTCTCCACATCCTGCAGCAGATAGAATTTCATGGCGGCGTCGCAGAACTTGGCGTCCGTGAGCATGCCGTAGTCGATGAAAATCTGAATACCGGGCCAGCGAGCCTCAAAAGCTTTGCGGTCATCCGACTGCATTTTAGCCAGCTTCTCGGCAACCTTCTTTGAGATGTAGGCGGAGATTTTCTTCACTGCCGTGTCGGCCTGAAGATATGAACGGCTGACGTTAAGTGGGATGTCCGGAGAATCTATCACACCCTGCATCAGAGTCATGAATTCGGGCACCACGCCTTCAACCTGGTCTGTAACGTAAACAGAATTACAGTAGAGCTGAATGTGGTTGCGCTGCAACTCTATGTTTGAGCTGACATGAGGGAAATAGAGCACGCCTGTGAGCGTAAACGGATAATCCACATTCAGGTGAATGTAGAACTCCGGGTCGGCCAAACCGGGCATCAGCTCATGATAGAACTTCATGTAGTCCTCGTCGGTGAGTTCTGCGGGTTTGCGCGTCCACAGAGGCTCAGTGGCGTTGACAGTGTAAAGCTCCTTGCCGTCAGCCTTAGCCGTCAGAACGGGGATTGGCAAGAAGCGGCAATACTTCTTCAGGAGACCGTCAATGCGCGTCTGCTCCAGAAACTGTTTGTCGTCATCGTCGATATAAAGAATGACGTCGGTGCCGCGCGTCTGCTTGTCATATTCGTCGAGCTGATATTCAGGCGAACCATCGCATACCCATTTCACGCCCTTTGCGCCCTCTTTGTAGCTGAGCGATATGAGTTCCACCTTTTTGGCCACCATGAACGCCGAGTAGAAGCCCAGGCCGAAATGGCCGATTATGCTGTTGGCGTTTTCGCTGTATTTCTTCAGAAAATCCTCTGCGCCGGAGAACGCTATCTGATTGATGTAGCGGTCAACCTCATCAGCATCGAGGCCGATGCCGTTGTCGGAGATTGTAAGAGTGCCGGCTTCCTTGTCTATCTTCACAGTAACCTGCAGCGTGCCAAGCTCACCTTTGAAGTCGCCGAAACCGGCCAGAGTGCGCAGTTTCTGACATGCGTCTACGCCATTGCTGACCAACTCGCGCAGAAAGATTTCATGATCGGAATAGAGGAACTTCTTGATGACCGGAAAAATGTTGTCGGTGGTTACACCGATTTTGCCTTGTGCCATAATATTAATGTGTTTTTCTTTTTTTCTTATTAAACAACGAGAGAGGCATTGCTGTTTTTCTCTCAAAGAAAATATATCAAAAATCGTGCCGAAATATCGGTTCTAAAAAATGAGGCTTTTAACAAATAAGACCTGACATTATGGGCAAACCATATTGAGGCAGTAATTGTTAAAAGGATATAAAGATTAACGGAAACAAGAAAAACACAATTTAAGTACATGACAAAAATTTGAAC
>FR897852.1 GCA_000437495.1 Prevotella sp. CAG:485 | reverse complement strand
TGCCACGGAATTACGCCGCTGCCCCCATATAAGTTAGTGTGAACAACAAATTCCAATTCTCTTTTCCATAATTCAGACGACCTCTCTTTGTCTGGAATTGTCAGTATATATAATGTTTCAATTAAATCCCCTGTGATAGAACGGAGGATAAGACGATATGGAACACAAGAACTGTACTTTAGCAAGTACTTTTGCAATCTCATCACCACCAATTTCAATTCAAACTCAATCTTTCTATTGTTGGGGCATTTTTTTCAATCAAATATGTTTCCATCTGTGTTTCATTTACTTGCAAAAGTTCAAAGCAATCCCACATGAAATATTTTACGAACGATTTTTACAGCATGTCAAGCAATGCGATGTTATAGGATTTGTTTTCGCAAAGCATCTTGAGGAATTCCTTCGTACTGCGCTTGGTATAACTGTCTTTGAGGATATGGAACGAACCCTCCATCTGCGTGTTTTGATGGTCGAGGGTAATGACCTTGATGCCAGTAATATGACTTACCGCTGCCTGACTGATAACAGTAACAAGAAACTTCGACGACCTGACAAGGTCGATGATGACATTCACTTCATTAATTTCCAACCTTACATTAAACTGGCTTTCCGAGCCTCTTGTCAGAAGATCAAAAGCATTGCGGGCCTGAAGTCCTTTGGCTGGCATTACAAATGGAAAGCGCTTGAGGTCGGCGAACTTAACCTTTTCTGCCCCAGCGAGAGGATGATGCTCGGAAACCACGACAGCCAACTGATTGTCAAACAATATGTGCGACTCTATCTCAGGACTTATGCTTGTAGGTTTATAACTCAATGCCACATCAAGTTCACGGTCTTTCACCATTCGTATCAAGGTCTCCATATTATGACAATGAATATTGAGTTTGATGTCGGGATATTCTTTCATAAAGAGCAACACCGTGTCCTTGAGCAGCGGAATAAAGGAGAATGTAGATCCGATGTTAAGACTGCCTGCCTTCAAGCCTTTGATATCGTTCATCCTGTCTATACACACATCCGCGGCATGCAGTGTGCGTTTGGCCTCGGGAAGGAATGCCTCCCCAATATCTGTAAGACATACGCGATGGGAAGAACGCTCAAAGAGCATTACTCCCAGCTCATTTTCCAACTGCTTTATCTGCTGCGACAGTGTGCTTTGCGTGATGTTGAGCAATCGTGAAGCCTCACTGAAACTATTCGTCTCAGCCACGTTTACAAAATATTTCAGTTGCCTTAATTCCATTCTAATCGTATCATTTATAAAAACGCTGCAAAAGTACAACCAATAAACCATACGCACAATAGTCTGCTATTATTATTTTCGATAATATTATCAATTATGATTATTAATACCTATAAATAACCATTATCGAAACAATCAATAGGCAAATATTCCCGCTTATTATTATTTGCAGTAATTTTGCACCCGAAAAAAATCATTAAGTAATAGAGAATTATGGAATACATTATTGATGAAACTGCAGCAAGCCAATGCGCATGGCTCGTATGGGCGCTTGCATTGGGAACGGTGCTTCTGAAGCCGGTTGTCAAAATCTTGGTTAAGGCTTGGAAAATAAACAAGCGATTGCACATCATCTCGTATGGTGACAACAAAATATATGATTATGATGACGAATATGACGAATATGACGACTGAACCATCTGCCATACCAGCTGACGAGCATACAAGAATAAAGAATGTATGCAAGTTTATAGAGGAGTATGCCACGGCCATGTTGTCTGCCGGTGCCACTACTTCGCGTATAGAGCATTGTGTGGAGCGCATATCCAAACGCTATGATATAATATCCGACCTGTCACTACTCCCCTCGCGCATATTATTGACAGTATGGGACACAAGCCATAGGCATACTTACAGTCTTGTAGGCCACACACATAAAAACGGCATAAACCTGCAGACAGTCACGGAGTTGAGCCGCTTGTCATTCCTCGACATTTCCCTTGAGACAGCTTGCGAACAGATGAAAATCATCACATCGAAACCACGCCTGAACAAATGTATTGTCATTATGCTTACGGCATTGGCCAATCTCTCATTCTGCCGCCTGTTTGATGGCGACTGGTATGCTATGGGAGTGGTGTTTGCCGCCACTGTCATCGGCAATGTATATAAGAACTATATGCTTGAAAGGCATTGGGACATAAGATTCACAACCATTGTGGCAGCATATATATCCGCTATTGTCGGATCGTCGTGTTTCATCTTTGATTTTGGAAGCACTCCACAGACAGCCTTGGGAACATCTGTGTTGTGGCTCGTACCGGGAATAAGATTCATCAATGCTATTAGCGACATGACCAACGGCCACTATGTCGTGTCGCAAAGCAGGATGACTGATGCTGTCATTACCACCATCTGCCTTTCGTTAGGCCTTTGTCTTGCATTACTCACATTAAATATACAATGGAAATAACTACACTATTCACCGATGGACTCTTTGCCTGTATGGCGGCAATAGGTTTTGGAAGCATCAACAACACCCCGCGCAGTTTGCTGCCTTGGTGCGGACTCATCGCTGCCATAGGTCATGCAACCCGCTTTGCCATGATGAATTCATCCTTTCATATCAACATCATTCTTGCCGGTTTTGCCGGAAGCATCTGCATAGGCATAATATCATCGTTTGCCTCGCGTCATTATCGATGTCCCTACGAGGTTTTGGCATTTCCTGCCCTATTGCCGATGATACCTGGAATGTACGCATACGGTACAATCCAGGCTCTCGTCAGCTACTTGCAGTTTAATTCTTCCGAAACACCGTCTGAACACTATCTCAACATCTTTGCCTACAATGCCATCATGACTATGCTCATCATCCTCTTTATGGTTGTAGGAGCCCTTGTCGGAATATTTGCATCCCGAATATTCAAGAACTTCAGTAGAGGAGAATGAAGTGCATCATTCCCAACTATGGTTTGCCAGAATATATTTGACGACATTCACTTTTATCT
>FR897851.1 GCA_000437495.1 Prevotella sp. CAG:485 | reverse complement strand
AAAGTCGGCTTTTTTCGGACGGATACGTCGCAACTGAGAATGCAACAGCGGATTCAGTTCTTTCATTTTGCTTTTCGGGCTTTAGCGTTGATAATATGACCGGGAATTATCATCATGCAGATGAAAGACACTATGAAAAGCGGCATTACCCAGTCGATATAGAGAGGCACGTTGCCGGCAATGGCGGCGAGTACAGTCAATCCCGATACTATTCCCACACATCCGCCAATCACTAAGGCTTTCATCTTGACGACTATTCCCTGCACAGCTTCGGCGAATCCCACGCCCCAAAGCGCAAACACAATCATTGTGCTCCAAGAGCATTTGCCGCCAAAGAAGAAGAAAGCAAGGCATATAAAGGTGGAAATTATAGCCATAAAGCCAATCATTGACCAGAGACCATTGCTGATGTTGTCCACATAAGTGGATGCACCCTCTTCGCGGCGTTGTTTCCTGGCCATTATCGGGGTAAACGTGCCACCCACTATCCAAATCAGGAGCCACAGCCAGTTCCACACAGCGTTGTGAGTACAGGCCAAAAGGACCCAGACGAGAGTGGCAACGGCCACCGAGAGATACCCCCACAGGAGCATGATATTTCCGTTGTCGAGTTTGCGGCGTTTTGTTCGCGAGATCATCTCCGTAATCAGGAGTATGCTCTCTTGTTCCGTAAGTTTCTGTTCTTCCGGGGCAGCGGCGTAATTCCGTGGC
>FR897850.1:21400-37059 GCA_000437495.1 Prevotella sp. CAG:485 | reverse complement strand
CGCAAAAATCGAATTACGATACACTCCCATCAAAAA
This sequence comes from Prevotella sp. CAG:485, assembly GCA_000437495.1. Lineage (GTDB taxonomy): Bacteria > Bacteroidota > Bacteroidia > Bacteroidales > Muribaculaceae > Lepagella. The sequence continues at coordinate 37,023 of FR897850.1, read as the reverse complement.
AAACTTAATATGGAGAAGTTGACACAAGCACTTGCAGACGTTTTGCCGTATCTGAAATGGGGCAATATATCACGAGATTTTTTTGGTTTTTCCCGTGGGTGGATTTACCAGCGGCTGAATGGATATGACGGTAACGGCAAAGAGTGTGAATTTACAGCGGAACAGAAAGAAGTATTACGCAATGCGCTTCGCCGTCTTTCAGTGATGTTGGAGGAAACGGCAGATAAGATATAGCTCTGATAGTTTTTGATTACATAGCGCTCCTTCCGGTCAGAGCAGGCAGGGTGCGCAGCCCGGTTAGCCAGATGGTTAGCCGGGCTTTTTCTTTGATAGCACCGCGGCGGTAAAAGGGTATGGAGACAGCTTACATGGATTACGCCGAGCAGACCGCCGCCGATGAGCAGGTGGGCGAGCTGATGCGCTGTGCCTGTAAGCGATTTTAGACCAAATTGAGTTAGCCGATAACAAACGAATTTGGAATACTCAGAAAAATAGCCACCCGATTATTTGTTGAACCTATATTCTAATATGTAAACTTATAAAGTGCCCACGAAGCCCATTTCAGTTGTATTAGAGGCTATTTTTCATCTTCCGCCGCTGAAATCTCTATGTCTAAACACATGTATTTTATCATGCGCCTTCTCTCTACCTCCCGTGCCAATATACTGTCCAATTTACCCCGCTAAAATTTGCACGTAATTTGCTTTTTTGCCCCAAAAATACCACCATATTGAAAAGTTTTGATCACCTGGGGAGGGTAGATTGGGTGTAAAAGTAAAGTGCTGAATCTCAGTAACTACCTGAAAATTCAGCACTTTGTCTCAGTCGGGGTGACAAGATTCGAACTTGCGACCACACGCCCCCCAGACGCGTACTCTAAACCGGGCTGAGCTACACCCCGAAGAGGCTTTGGGTTCGTTTCCTCTATCTCTGAGGGAGATGCCACAGTGTCTGTTGTTGTGGCTGTTAAGAGGGGTTGCTTCCCAAATGCGGTGCAAAGTTAATGCTTTTTTTATTACCCTGCAAGGGTTTGCCCCGAATTTATTTGATTTTTAACAAACGTTAACAATCAGCTTCTCGTCTTATTGGAGTTAACTGTCTGATTTGTAGGGTTTTAGGGTATTACTTGCGCGAAAGCAGCGATTGGGTGGCTACGGCCTGATATGCCATGAGTCCTTCGGAGCTGGTTTCGTAAACGTTGAAACTGCCGTCGGGGGTAATCATCTTCACGTGGGTGTCGTCAACAAACGTCATGAAGGGCACATCCTCGTCGCCCATTTCTATTGACCAGGTCTGAGTGGGCTGGTCAAAGTTAAGGCGAACGGTCTCGCCGGTGGTTTCGTCGATTACGTCGTAGCCTTTGCCGTCGCATTTCACCAGATAGCGGCCATGGTCTGTGTCGATGACTTTGGTGGAGGCGCTTACAGGGTTGTTGCCGCTCCAGAATTCTATCGAATTGAGCACGAGGAGGTCGCTCAGGGCTGTTACCTCATACACCGGAAGAATCCAGAATGCGAAAAATACCAGCTCATTGACGAATTTGGACCCTACCTGGCGATTCCAGTTCAAGACGTTGTTGGTGAGGGCGAAACTGCCTATACAGGAGTTGAAGAAGAAGCAGCAAGCAAGGCTTACTATTACTGACAGTGTGATTTTGCGCATACTGTTGGTTGGTTTTAGTGATTAGTTTTGATAGTGAAATTCGCCGTAAGGAGAGTGTATTTCCACTGAGGCGGATTGGTTGGGGGCAGCTTCCACGCGTCCCACAATCTGTGCGTCGATATTGAAGCTGCGCGAGATTTCTATTATGCTCCTGGCGTACTCTTCGGGCAGATAAATCTCAAACCGGTGGCCCATGTTGAACACCTGATACATTTCTTTCCAGTCTGTTTGGCTTTCCTGCTGAATCAGGCGGAAAAGCGGCGGCAGCGGAAAGAGATTGTCTTTCACCACCTTCATGCCATCGTCGAGGAAATGCAGAATCTTGGTCTGAGCGCCGCCTGAGCAGTGTATCATGCCGTGAATGTGCGGGCGCATCTCTTTGAGGATACGGGCCACCACAGGGGCGTATGTGCGGGTGGGGGAGAGTACGAGCTTGCCGGCGTCGAGTGGCGAACCTTCAACGGCGTCGGTCAGCTTCCGGCTGCCTGAATAGATAAGCTCGGCCGGCAGATTCGGGTCGCACGTCTCAGGGTATTTCTCCTGAAGGATATGCGAGAAAACGTCATGGCGCGCAGATGTAAGGCCGTTGCTGCCCATGCCACCGTTGTATTCCTCCTCGTAAGTGGCCTGCCCATAGCTTGCCAGACCCACAATCACGTCGCCCGGGCGGATATTGGCATTGTCGATGACGTTTTTGCGCGGCATACGGCAGGTTACAGTGCTGTCTACTATTATGGTGCGCACCAGGTCTCCCACATCGGCCGTTTCGCCTCCCGTGCTGTTAATGCCCACGCCAAGGCTCCGCAGCTTGGCCAGCAGATCCTCTGTGGAATTGATTATGGCAGCGATTACCGACCCGGGAATAAGCAGTTTGTTGCGCCCTATGGTCGACGAGAGCAGGATGCCGTCGGTGGCTCCCACACACAGCAAATCGTCGATATTCATTATCAGCGAGTCCTGGGCTATGCCGGCCCAGACACTCATATCGCCCGTCTCGCGCCAGTAGGCGTAGGCAAGCGACGATTTTGTGCCCGCTCCGTCGGCGTGCATTATGTTGCACCAATCAGCGTCGCCGCCGAGAATGTCGGGGATAATCTTGCAGAAGGCCTTGGGATAAAGCCCTTTGTCGATATTTTTGATGGCATTGTGCACATCCTCTTTCGTGGCCGACACACCGCGGCCCATATATCTCGAGTTGGTCATTGCAACATTTATTTCTTAATGGCTTTAAAGCTGAGGTCGAGGCCCTTGACACTGTGAGTGAGCGCTCCCACCGAGATGAAATCCACACCGGTGAGACCATATTCGCGCAGATTCTCCAGCGTGATGCCGCCTGACGATTCTGTTTCTACCCGCCCGGCTACAAGCGCCACGGCCTCTTTGGTCAGCTTAGGCGTGAAATTGTCGAACATCACCCTGTCTACTCCGCCATGTTCGAGAACGCGTCGGATGTCGTCGAGACTACGGGTTTCCACCTCTATCTTGAGATTCTTGCCATTCTTGCGGCAATAATCGCGTGCGCGGTCTATGGCCTTCTCGATGCCGCCGGCAAAGTCAATGTGATTGTCCTTTATCAGAATCATATCGTGGAGACCCATACGGTGGTTGGCGCCGCCGCCGGTGGCCACAGCCTCCTTTTCCAGTATGCGCATACCCGGCGTTGTTTTGCGCGTGTCGAGCACACGCGCCTTCGTGCCCTCCAGCTCCTTCTGATAGCGTGCCGTAAGGGTGGCTATGCCGCTCATACGCTGCATAATGTTGAGCATGGTACGTTCGGCGGTGAGCAGCGAACGCTGAGGTCCGCGCGCTATGAACGCAACGTCGCCCTTTTTTACAGGCGTGCCGTCGGTGATGAACACCTCAGTCTCTATTGTAGGGTCAAGACGCTTCAGCACCGCTATGCCGCGTTCCACGCCGGCAAGCACACCATCTTCCTTTACCAAAAGACGTGCCTCGCCCATGGCGTCGGCCGGTATCGTCGACAGCGTAGTGTGGTCGCCGTCGCCGATGTCCTCGGCAAAGGCCAAATCCAACAATGCCTTAAAAAGCTCTTCTGCAGTTTTCATAAGAATTTTGTAATTTTGCACAAAGATAATAATTAATGTTGAAAAGCACCCCCTGTTGACGCAAAAACTCATCCTCAGGGGCTGCCATTAAACCTCACAAGGTTGGAAATAGCCATTCTCACCATAGGCAAAACCGGCGTGCCGTACGTGCGTCAGGGTCTCGACGATTACCTTCGTCGACTCACTCACTATGCCTCCGTAAAGATGTATGAACTTGCCGACACACGCCGCGGCAAATCCATACCCGAAGCCGAACAGAAACAACGCGAAGGCAAGATGCTGCTCGATGCCGTTCAACCCTCTGATTATGTCGTATTGCTCGACGAGCGCGGACGTCAGTATACCTCAACGGCATTTTCACAATGGCTGCAGAAGAAAATGTCGACGGGGCGCAAACGCCTTGTACTCATCATTGGCGGCCCTTACGGCTTCTCGCAGGCAGTCTACGACCGCGCCGATGAAATGCTTTCCCTGTCGCAAATGACCTTCACCCACGAGATGATACGCCTCTTCCTTGCCGAGCAACTTTACCGCGCCTTCACCATCCTCCGCGGCGAACCTTACCACCATACCTGACCCTTTAGACACGCCCTCATTTCTTCCTCGCCTTGTATATTCCATCCCCTTAAGCCGCCGCGCATCAAAAAAAAACTGTGCCGGTAACCACCTGACACAGTCTCTGCTTTTATCCTTGAGCGGCAAACGGGGCTCGAACCCGCGACCCTGAGCTTGGGAAGCTCATGCTCTGCCAACTGAGCTACTGCCGCATCGTTTTGCGTTGCAAAGGTAACACTTTTTTGTGAATCAAAAATAAGGGAAGAGGATTTTTTTGTCCTCTCTGTCCTCTTCCCTTATCAGATTAACTTTCTTAGCTTACCTAATTTGCCATCTTTACATAATTAAGATGAGTAAGCAGTATTATACAGCGTTGTAGCTCTTTGTCAGGCAGATCTGTCGCGCAGATTATTTCTATTGTTCGTTGAGCATAGCTTTGATATGTTCCACATCTGCCTTCCGCTCTTCCGGAATCACCTTCAGGCGTTCATATTCGGCAAAATCGCCCAAGAAACTATCTTTTAACTCGGCTTTATATTGACGGTAGATTTTTTCAGCTTCCTCAACCTTTCCCTGAAATAGTAATGCCGCCGCTAAATTTGTGTTGATAATGTTAAAGCTCGGTGCTACTGTCAATGCTTCTAACGCATATTGTTCACCATCTTTAAATAGACCCAAAAGAATTGAATAATAAGATTGACTTATTATTAAATGCGTGTATACTTCTAAGAAATATGTAGATTTATTAATCAAATTTTCTTTTAGTTTTGGTAGTAGTATAGAATTGAGCTTATGTCCTTCTCTATAATTGTTGGAGATTGCGTATATTGTTGCAAGATGAAATTGCACATCTAATACAGATGTTTCATAAGCTTTGGAATTTTCTTTAGCCAGACGCTCAAATGTTGTTAAAGCGGTTTTAAGCAAAGTTTCGCTTTTGTCATATTGTCGCGTCTGTATATAAAGATTTGCCAAATTCATTTGAGCCGTTGCTATTTGTGATTCATCAGCTTTATAAACTTCAGGATATTTTTCGATGATATTATCATATGAACGCAAAGCAGCGTTGTACATTTCTTCACTCTCCACAAAGCGTCTCATATCGGAGTATAAATTAGCAAGATTTATTCGTGTCGATGCTAAATATCGAGTATAAACTGCAGGATATAATTTATAGAGAAGCTCGTAAGTTTGTAATGATATTTTATAAAGTGATTCACTCTCTGTGAACTTTTTAAGGCCTTTATGTAAATTTGCAAGAGAGATGCGTGTTTGTGCTAAATTATGTTCAAATACCTTGGGTTTTTCTCGGTGCATTGCTCATAGTTATGTAAGGCTGATTTGAGCATTGTTTCACTATCCGGATACCGTTTTGTCTGTAAATATAAAATTCCTAAGTTCAATTGAATATCGGCTAATGATGAAACATAAGCTTCGGGATTATCTTTAACGAGCCGTTCATAGATTGCTAATGTGGATTTGAACATATTTTCCGCCTCCTCATATTGACTAAACGTAATATTTATACTTGCAAGATTATTTAGAGATTTAGCTACATAAGGATCATAACTTTCTGGATTATCTTTGGCGAGCTGTTGATAGATTTCTAAAGTAGCTTTGTTAAGAGCCTCACTTTCTGCAAAACGATTAAGTTCGGAATATAAATATGCCAGATTATGTTGGCTCATTGCTATTTCATTCTTATAAGTTCCAGGTGTTTCATTCTCAAGTTTTTGAAAGAATTCTAATACTTTCTTGAAAAGTATTTCACTTTCTTCAAAATGTTTAATTGTGGTATATAAATCCGCAAGTTTCTTCTGTGTCAGAGCAATTTCATTTTTATAAGTACCGGGCGTTTTATTTGCAAGATGTTCGTATATTTTCAACGCTTCTTTGAACATCGTCTCGCTTTCTTTATATTGTTGGTTTTTATCATATATAATTCCGAGGTTCTTGTAAACAAAGGCAAGATCTGAAGATTTTATGCAAGATTCCTTGTTTGTCAAAAGCTCCTTGCATTTCTGATAATACTTTTCAGCTTCTGTAAAGTCGTATTGTTTATAACAAAAGTTAGCGTATTCTTCCATCGCTTCGTAGGAGCCTAAGGTGTCGGCGAGCTCTTTGAGGAGGGCGCCGGCTTTTTCCCAGTCGTTGTTGAGCTTATAGGTGGAAATCTGGGCTTTGAGGCTTCGAGTGTAGGTTTCGATGTCTTTGTCGGCAAGCATCTCGGCTGAATCAGCCAGCTGACGCATATCTTGGGCCTGGGCTTTTACTCGCAGGGCTTCTTTGAGTTTGCTCATATAATTGCCTTTCTCGAACAGGCGCAACGATTCTTCCAACTCACCTTTGTTGAAGAGTTCTATACCTCGTTGAGCCAGCGTGTCGACCTCGCTCTCGTCTATGCGGGCAAACAAATCAGCATATTCATCCATGTGCTTGAGAGCATTCTGATACTCTTTTTCTAATGAATCGAGCTTATCGTAATACTCTTCTATCTTGATGCTTTGATTTTCGTTGATTTTGTTGAGCTTGGCCAGCTCTTTGTCGTATTTCTCTTTGGCACGGCGTTCGCCTATGCTTATCAGATGTTTCTTTTGACGCTGGAACTCGTTTGCATCGCATAGAATGAGACGCAGCGGGTCCTTGCGCACGCTCCATTCGTCCACAGCCTGCTGATTGAAGACCATCATGCCTTGTTTGGTTACGCGAACCTTGCCTATGCGCGAACCCATGCTCAGATTGTTGAGCGATAGCTTAAAGACACCGTTCTCGTTGCTGAGTACACCATTGGCTGAGGTGTTCGGTTTTAAATAAACTTGGCCTATCGGGGTGCGCGGTTTCTTGCCGTTATAACGGTAGACAACACCTTTCTGGGTTGTCTGTGCATCGGCGAACATGGCTGTCAAAACAGCAAAGATGATGATAAAGAGAGCTTGACGTTTCATAAAGTTAGGATTTTAAGTAGGGTGAGTTTTTGTGGATTTATTTGGTTAATATCACGGTGCTTTCCGTGGTTGGCATAGTGAGTTTATTGTCTTCCAATTCTCTTTCGCTTTCTATGGTATAGACAACATTCTGACGTGCTAAAGGAATGAACACCGACACTTTGCCGTCGGCATCTGATGTTACTGTCTGCCCGGCTATGGTGAGGCGTGTGTTTCCAACGCCTTGTTCGGTACTCAGATTCCACAGGCAGAAGGAGACGTCGCCGTAGCGGTGTGGATTGCGGCGGATATTAATGATGTTTTGGTCCGAAAGTAACAATGTGGTGTCTAACGGCTCCCAGTCGTTGCAGGCAAAGGTTATCCGTGCTTTTTTGCCTATTGCGCGGTGAGGGATATTGGGGAAGAAGCCTTTGTCGTCAAGGCTTTTCAGGGTATCGGCCTTTGTCTCGTTGTCTATGGTGAGCGTAACCACGGCATCGTGCAGTGGGGGCAGCTGGCTGTTGTGAACAGTGGCTTCTTTCAGTTTCACACTCACGTCAACAGGGCGCGTCATCAGCCATAATGCCACAAAGGCGGCGAGAATGACAAGGATGCCAGCAACGCTTAATATCAGTCGTTGTATCAGTTGCCGACGATGTCGGCGCCAGATGCTGTCAAACTCCACGTTGAGCAGCTTGGAGATGAGCTGTACGTATGCGCGCTGACGGTTCAGCCACGGCCACCGATAAATCTTTTCGTGTATGTTGGCGCCGAGAATTTCGGGCAGTTGCAGCTCTTTTAGCTTGGCATTGAAACATTCCGTGGCCGGGTCTCCGCTGTTCGGTTCTCCGTCAATTATAAACAGATGGATGTTGTCGTCTCTGCCCAAAGAGTGGAAATAATCTATCTCTTCTCCCACCCATTTAGACTGTGCCGAGTTTGGTGAGCAGATAACTATGAGATTGCGCGATTGGTGCAGCCGGCTCTTCAGCTCGTCGGTCAGCTTACCCGGCTGAATGTCGTTGGGGGCGAAGAAGACCGGGTCAATGGGTTTGCGCTTCCATCCGCGTTGACTGCACAACGTGGCAGGCATGCGGTAATGCTCTAACTTGTGCTGAAGCCGTTTGCCCCAAGCCGTGTCTTTGGAGTTATAGCTTATAAAAGCATAATATTTGAATGTGGATTTTTCCGGCATAGCTTCAGGGCAAATTTGTGGATATGAGAGCAGTTATGAGGGGAGAATTAAGAGGGGAGAGGTGAAAAGAAAAATGGGGTTATGTGGTTAGTTTTATCGTAGGAGTTCTTTTTCAATCCATTCAATGGATTCACAGAGGTCGCGGTCCACGGTCATGCGGTTGGCAATGGTTCTTATGCCGTGGAGCACGGTGGAGTGCTTACGCCGCAGCCGGTCGCCTATGGCCGTCTGCGACAGCTGTAAGTGCTTGTTTGCCAGATACATAATCACCTGCCGGGCATCGGCAATGTCGCGCACCTTGCTCTTTGAGAAGATTACGTCGGGGTTGATGCGGAAGCTCTCGGCGGTACATTCCACAATCATGTCGAAGTTGATGCTCTTGGCTCGCGGCCGTATCATCTTGCGGGCCTCCTGCAGAGCGAGTTCGGCCGTGATGGGCACCGACAGGGTTATGGCGCGCAACGTCAGCGCCGCTACCACGCCTTCCAGCTCGCGCACCGACCCGGTGATGTTTTCGGCTATGATGTTGATGATATTCTCTGGCAGCTCCAATCCGCCGGCGGCCGCTTTGTGGCGCAGAATGGTGCGCCGCAGCTCCAAATCAGGCTTCGACAGCATTTCCGTACTGCCCCATTTGAAACGGTCGATGAGGCGGTCGGTGATGCCTTCAAGCTCTGCCGGCGGACGGTCGCACGTGAAGATGAGCTTGCGGTTGGAGCCGTGCAGATAGTTGAAAATGGGGAAGAGGGTATCCATGGTGCCCTTCTTGCCGCTCAGCTCCTGCATATCGTCAATCAGCAGCACATCAATGCTTTGATAGAAGTTGATGAAGTCGGGCACTTTGCCCTGCTGAGCCGCCACCTGATACTGATTCTGGAAATTTCGCATGCTCACAAACAGCACCCTCGCTTCCGGATGCCGCATTTTTATGGCTATGGCAATGGCCTGGATGAGGTGAGTCTTGCCAACACCCACCGGTCCGTAGAGGAAGAACGGATTGAAGTCGTTGCGTTCGGGCTTGTCGGCAATGGCGCGGGCTATGGTGTAGGGCAACCGGTTGCTCTCGCCAACACAGTAATTGGCAAACGTATAGGCCGGATTCAGCCCCGACGTCTCCTCAAAATCCGTACCAGCCGGCGCAGGGGCATCCTTGCGGGCGCGAGCGGCGCTTCCCGTGCCCGCTACCACTAAGTTTCCCGCCTCGTCATCCTGCACAATGCCCACACTCCAATAGATATCCGTTTCCTGGCCGAAAGCCTTGTCGAGAGCCTGGCTGAACGGCTCCCAGAAGCGATATTCATATTGCTCGCGTACGTAGATGGAAGGGATGGCAAGCGTCAGCTTGTTATCTTCGAGCGACACCGGATACGTTTCAGAAAACCAGTTGTTGTAAAGCTCCGTGCCTATCGAGGCGCGGATTAGACGCTGAAACAACTCCCATTTCTGCTGCAGATCTGGCGATACTGTGGGGCGGCCGTTATTCATTTCTTTTTAAGAGCGTGCTTACTTTTCTTCCTTATACTAATCCACACACTCTTAAAGAAGCTTGATGGAAATGTAGCGTTTGGGGTTTTTCTTAATGTCGAGAATCAGCGAATCCACACTGGCGCTCACCTTGCAGAGATTGTTGTAGAGCTGCGGGTCGTTCATCAGCAGACCCAACGTAGATTTCTCATTGTTGAGCGTATTGGAGAACGCTATCAGCCTTTCGGTCAGTTCATTGACGTTCTGCACCGACTTGTCGAGCGGCAGGTCGCGCAGCGTGCCCGAAAGGTGAGTGAGGTCGCCCGTTATGGTGTCGAGATTATTGGCGATATTGTTGATGCGGCCGTACATGGCCGGTGTGTAACTGTCAATCTTGCCTAAAGTGGAATTGAGAAGCACCGTGCCGTGATAGAGATTGTTCGTTACGCCCTCAATATGCCCTAACGACGAGTAGATGGACGGGTGGGAGGTGAGCGTGTTGAGGTTGAACATCAGCGTATCTACGCGCGGCAGAATGCTGTTTACGGTGGGCAGAATCTGGTCGCTGACGGTGCTCATGAGGTCGGGAGCCGTCATTGGCGGCACTTCGCCACCCTTTTCTATCATCGTTGTGGAGGAGCCTAAATGCAGCGCAATGCTGGCGCCGGAAAGCAGACTCTGCGAGATTTCCGCTTTGGTGCCCTGAGGCAGATGCAGTTTCGGATCCAGAGCCAGCAACACTTTTATCTTGCCCGGATGCTCGTAGTTGAACTCTATGTCGCGCACCTGGCCAACCTTGTAGCCATCGATAGTTACCGGAGCCGCCACTTCAAGGCCGTCAACGCGGTCGTAATTCACGTAATAGAAGTTCACCGGCTTGAACAGATTGATGCCCTTCAGATAGTCGATACCGAAGAAGAGTATCGCTAATGCTACCAGTACTGAGGCACCGATTATCACCTCTTTGTTGATAAACTTTTTCTTCATAACAGATATGACGGCTGTGGCGTTGTTGTGCTTATGGTTTTAGTTTTTTTGTCAATGAGTCTTATTCAAACGGGCCCTTTTGGCTTTGTGGCTTACGGCTGAAGCGTTAGCCTGAGCTTGTGAAGGCTGAGGGAGCTTCTCCTGATTCTTTGCTTTCTTCTCCTTCTTGGGCTCTGCCTTGGCCTGTACCTTTACGGCCTTCGGCGCCTCGGCTTTTGCCGGATCTTTGGGCTGAGCCTTTTTCTCTGCCTTGGCTTGAACCTTTTTCTCTGCCTTGGCCTGAACCTTGACATCCGTTTGGAAAGCCCTCTTTATTTCAGCATCAGTCTGAGATTCTTTGCGGCTTGCTTTGGCCTCTACTTTCTCAGTGCCCTTTGTCTGACCTGTCTGACCAGTCTGACTTGTCCGACCAGTCCGACCAGTCTGACTCGTCTGACTCGTCTGAGCTGTCTGACCAGTCTGAGCAGTCTGAGTTGTGGCGGCAGCCTGCGACGGCATTACTATCACCGCCTTCTGTCCGCGGCGTTTGTTGCTCTTTGCCTTCTTTGCCGAGGCGCTCTGATTCTCCTTATTCCGCTTCTGTTTGTCGGCCTTGGCCGACTTATTCTTACCCTTCTTGTCGGGCTTGGAGGACTTCTCCGCAGTCATTTCCGCAGTGTTTGCCGATGCTGTGGTGCGGGGCTTCTGAGCGTTCTTTGCCGACAGCGCTTCCGGCTCGGCGTGAGTGCGCACATTCATCTCTTTCTGCTCGCGTATCAGCGATGCCGAAGCGGCTCGCGCTGCTGCCGACCGGCGTCTGGAGCCTGCCACGCGGCGAGTGGAGGTCTTGCCGCCTGTCGACGCCGTTACCTTGCGTTCGGGCGACACACTGCTGCCTATGATGGCAAATCCATCGCTCACGTAGGTCTGTCCGTCGGCAATGTTTATCTCCTCGTCCTCAGCTTCCGGGGTCGCCTTAGGCTCACGGGCCAAAGCAAGCTCCTGAGTGTAATATGTGCGTATGGAGTTGAAAAGAGCCTTGGCTATGCGGTTCTGACCCGTTTCGGATGCCAGATATTTGGCTGAATTGGGATTGCAGATAAAGTCCATTTCCACAAGTACCGCCGGCATGGAGGTGGCCCATAACACCCAAAACGGCTCTTGCGTAACACCTCGGGTGCGCCGTCCTGCCACCGTCTTCAGCTGCTTCTGAATCTCCTGCGCAAGGTCAAGACTCCTTTCCTGCTGGCGTTTCTGAATCATCTCGAAGATGATGTAGCTCTCGTCGCTGTCGGGGTCGAAGCCCTGATAATTCTCCGCATACCCCTTCTCAAGCTTAATTACTGAATTTTCGCGCTTTACCACATCGGCATTCTTGCGGTCCTTGCTCTGTCCCAATACATGCACCGACGAGCCGGCAAGACTGATGCGACGCGGATTGGCAGCATCGGCCGAATTCACATGAAGCGAGATAAAGAGATTGGCGTTGGCTTTATTGGCTTTCTCCGCACGTTCCTGCAGAGTCAGATATTCATCCTTGTCGCGCGTATATATTACCTTTACGTCTTTCAGATTCTTTTTCAGGAACTCGCCGAGCTTCAGCGCCACCCCGAGGTTCACATCCTTTTCCTTCACGCCATTGTCTTGCGCGCCGGGGTCTTTGCCGCCATGACCGGCGTCAATCACCACCACGAACTTCTGTTTGCTCTGCCTGGCGGCCATGGCGCCGGGCACACCGGCCACTATCACCATGACTGCTGCTATAATGCTATAAAGTAATATGTTGAGAGTGTTGTTCTTCATTTTTATGGGAGATATGGACTGCAAAGTTAATAAAATTTTTGCCTCAGTGCAAACACCGTTTCCGCAAACGGAGCAAGTTAATGCCGATGCATAAAATTGGCGGATTGACACCATTAAGAGTCAATCCGCCATAAACTTTAGAAGAATTTCTTTCGTTAACTGCTACTGAGGACTTGCATCCTTACAGTTTGCAATCCTTTGTCACCAACTCTTCTCCGTTGGCGAATGTCATTTTCAGGTCGAATTTATTACCCGGTTTCATCTGATTAAAAATCAGGTGATTGACCATGGCATAGCCATTGGCGGGCTGCCACTGAGGCATCTTAACGTAGGGAATACGCTCCAAGTTTAACTCTGCAAGTGCTTTAAAATAGCCACTTTTGATGTATTCTGTGGCATTTACAGGGCGGAGAAGGAACATCTCTGATATATCAGCACCTTTTGGATAATCATTTCCCCATGAGTCATCGGCGGCTATAGCCTTTATAGATACTAATGGATTGCCCAAGAAAATCCGCGCATTTTTTTGCCACCTGTCCTTTGCTTTCCAAGTACATGCCGTGTCGCCGTAAAGGCGCGAAATTCTGTCGAAAGCCTCTGAGTCAGATTCCGGAGTGATTTGCTGTCCGGAGAACTCAATCCATATCTCGATGTACTTGGTGCCGTCGGGATATATGACGCTATCCGAAAAGAATTTTAATGACGTCGGCATCACGTATGAGTCGGCTAACGTGTATTTCTGCTTCGTCGGTTCGGGTTTTGGCTTTGACTCGTCATTGTCGCTGCACGCTGCTATTGACAGTGCGGCAAGAAGCGCCAGCGCTATGGCTACTTTTGTTTTCATGTCTCACTTCTTTTTAGGTTGTTGATTAATTATCCTTCGCCGGAGGAACGGATAATGGATAGATTTCTTGTTTTAGGTTCTTAAAACCGTTTTCGATGTAATTAAAAAATCAATATGCACCAAATCAATTTTTATATGTTATACAACATAATATTGGCATTTAGGGGGGCAAATGCGATTATGACCGTTTGAAAAGTTATATATTTGTAAAATTATAGTCTTGGCGTTATTTACGGCGTAGTTGGCTTTCGGATAGGTCCGGTGATATTCTTTGAGAGCCCCATGTTGAGCATTTTATAATAATAAGTGGGGTGGGTATTTTGATATTCGGGCAAAAAGCAGTAACTTTGCGCCAAATATAGCCGCACGCACGGGTTGTTAGTGCCGCTGTGCGTGCCGCTCAACGCTAAAAAGAGTAAAAGCTATGAGAAAAAAGATTGTAGCCGGCAACTGGAAGATGAACACCACAGTACCTGAAGGTGTCGCTTTGGCAAAGGAAATCAACGAAGCCCTCACAGGGCGTAAGGTTAATTGCGGCGTAGTTATTTGTGTGCCCGCAACGCATCTCTGCCCCGTTGCCGCTGTTATAGATCAGAATATAGTTGGCCTCGGCGCCGAGAACTGCTCCGAGCACGACAAAGGTGCCTACACAGGCGAAATCAGCGCCTCTATGGTGGCTTCCACAGGTGCCGGTTACGTCATCATCGGCCATAGCGAGCGCCGCCAGTATTTCGGCGAGAACAACGAGCAGCTTCTGGCAAAGGTGAAGATGGCTCTGGCCAACGGCCTGAAACCTATCTTCTGCGTTGGCGAGGTGCTTGAGCAGCGCGAAGACGGCTCTTACAACGCCGTTGTTCGCGGACAGATTGAGGCTCTCTTCAGCCTTCCGGCCGAGGATTTCGCCAAGATAGTTGTTGCCTACGAACCGGTTTGGGCTATCGGCACAGGTAAGACTGCCACTGCCGACCAGGCTCAGGACATGCACAAAAACATCCGCGAAGCCATTGCAGCAAAATATGGCGAGGCTCTGGCCGACGACACCACCATTCTTTACGGCGGAAGCTGCAAGCCGGCAAACGCTCCCGAAATCTTCGCCAAACCCGATGTTGACGGCGGCCTTATTGGTGGCGCCGCTCTCAAAGCCGATTCTTTCATGGGCATCATCGCCGCTTTCGACTGATGTTTACTTTGAAAAAACATATCTCTGCCGCATTTTGCGCCGTAGTGGCATTACTCTTTCAGGTAATGACCGCTGCCGCGCAAGAGCCGGTGGAGTCTCAGCCCTCAAACCCCATTGAGCAAGCCATTGAGCAAAGCTCGGAAGGCACGGTAAACATCACCATGCCCGAAGAGTTGCAGAACCTCATCATCAACGGCCTGCCTCATCATAGCCAGCCGCAACAGGCCAGGCCCCACAAACACAAAGTGGGCCGCGCGCAAGGATGGCGCATACAGGTATTCTCTGACGGTTCGTCGCCCTCAACGCTGGCGGCTCGCGCCCGTGCCCGCGGCAATGCTGTGGCAGCACGTTTCCCAAAATACCGCGGTCAGATTTACACCTTCTCCACCTCGCCCAATTGGTATTGCCGTGTGGGCAATTTCCGCACCGCCGCCGAGGCTAATGCAGCGCTCATGGAGCTTAAAAGGGCTTTCCCGTCATTCGCATCTGAAATGCGAACAGTGAAATGTACAGTTATCTTACGATAAAGTGAGCCGAAAAGAATCACACGATCCGGCGCTGGTGGCCGAACTGGCGTCGCATTACGAAGCCATACTCCGCCTGATTGGGGAAGACCCTCAGCGTGAAGGTTTGCTAAAAACCCCGGTTAGGGCAGCCAAAGCCATGCTCGATCTTACCGCCGGGTATCATCTCGATGCCAACGAGCTGATGCAGAAAGCAATCTTTTCACACACCGGCTCATCAATGGTCATTGTGCGCGACATTGAGTTCTACTCGCTGTGCGAACACCACATCCTGCCCTTCTTCGGCAGAGTTACCGTTGGCTATATCCCCGACGGCAAAATTGTGGGTCTGAGCAAACTGCCGCGAGTAGTTGATGCTTTTGCACGCAGGCTTCAGGTGCAGGAAAACCTCACCGCACAGATCTGCAGCGCCGTGGCGGCCGCCATACCCACCAAAGGCG
>FR897850.1:19498-21378 GCA_000437495.1 Prevotella sp. CAG:485 | reverse complement strand
AGGCGTCATAGTGGCATGCACTGCCGAACACCTCTGCATGAAGATGCGTGGCGTGGAGAAACAGCAGTCAGAAACCACCACAATTGAATATACCGGCACCTTCGCCACCGATCCGGCCCTCAGAGCCGAATTCCGTAGCCTTGCCGGTCTGTAACAGTGAAATAAGCGAATCAATCTTTACCTGCCATGAAATGCGAATGGAACTATCAGCCGCTGACACCCCAGCAAAAACAGGCTGCGGCAGAGATTGACGCCGGAACAGGCGTCGGCGCTGCCATTGCCGAACTGCTGGTTCGCAGGCAGGTCACCTCAGCCGAAGAAGCCGAGAAATTTTTCGCACCATCGCTCAACGACCTTCATGACCCTTTCCTCATGCCCGACATGGACAAGGCGGTGCATCGCCTCAACAAAGCCATGGGCGCCAAAGAGAGGATTATGATTTACGGCGACTACGACGTGGACGGAACCACCGCCGTGGCGCTCGTCTACAAATACCTGCAGAACTACTATTCCAACATAGAATATTACATCCCTACCCGCTACGAGGAGGGGTATGGCATATCGCGCAAAAGCATTGACTATGCCGCCGGCCGCGATGTCAAGCTCATCATCGTACTCGACTGCGGCATAAAGGCCAATGAGGAAATCAAATATGCCAAAGACAAAGGCATAGACTTCATCATCTGCGACCATCATGTGCCCGACCCCGAGCTGCCGCCGGCTGCCGCCATACTCAATCCTAAACTCAGCGGAAGCACATATCCCTGCAAACATCTCAGCGGCTGTGGCGTAGGCTTCAAATTCATGCAGGCATTTGCCAAGAGCAACGGTTTGCAGAATCACAACGAGCTGGAGTCGCTGCTCGACCTTGTGGCGGTGAGCATCGCCGCCGACATCGTCCCCATTGTGGGTGAGAACCGTATAATGGTTTATCACGGAATGAGGCGCATAAACCTCAATCCTAACCTTGGCCTGCGTTCCATAATCCGTACCTGCAAACTCACCAACAAAGAAATTACCATCAGCGACGTCATCTTCAAGATTGGCCCGCGCATCAACGCCTCCGGACGTATGCAGAGCGGCATAGAAGCCGTCGACCTCATGGTGAGCCGCGACCTTCACGATGCTTACGAGAAGGGGAGAGCCATTGACCAGTATAACAAAGACCGCAAGGAGCTCGACAAGCAGATAACTCTTGAAGCCAACAACATCATAGAAAAGAATGTGGAGATTGTGCAGGGAAAACGCTCCATAGTCATCTACAACAAGAACTGGCATAAAGGCATTATCGGCATAGTGGCGTCGCGTCTTACGGAGCTTTACTACAAGCCCTCCGTGGTGCTCACTTACTCCAACGGACTTGTAACCGGCTCGTCGCGTTCAGTGCAGGGCTTCGACATCTATTCGGCCGTGGATTCCGCACGCGATTTGCTCGAGAACTTCGGCGGCCACACCTACGCTGTCGGCCTCTCGCTGAAGGAGGAGAACATTCCCGAATTTTCGCGCCGTTTTGAAGAGTATGTGGCCAAGCACATCCGTCCCGACCAACTCTCTCCTCAGACCGTTATCGACGCCTGCATTTCTTTCTCCGACATCACCCCGGAGTTCCTCTCGCTGCTCAAAAAATTCAATCCCTACGGACCCGGCAATCAGAAACCGGTGTTCATGACGCGCAGCGTCTTCGACTTCGGCACCTCGAAGCTGGTGGGCAAGAACATGGAGCATATCAAGCTTGAGCTGGAAGACAATTCCACATCAAGGGTACTCAACGCCATAGCCTTCAACATGGCGCCCTACTTCGAGCATATCCACGCCCACAAACCCATGGACATCTGCTACACAATTGAGCAAGCAAAGCACAACAAGACAGGCCTGAACTC
>FR897850.1:0-19429 GCA_000437495.1 Prevotella sp. CAG:485 | reverse complement strand
TCGTGACGCCTTTAGAGGTATTACAGCATTATTGGCATTATCCCTCGTTTCGGCCCCTTCAGGCTGAGATAATCGACTCCGTACTCAGCGGTCATGACACATTGGGATTGCTGCCCACAGGCGGCGGCAAGTCCATCACCTTCCAAGTGCCCGGAATGATACTCCCCGGCACCACATTGGTGGTTACGCCGCTGATTTCGCTGATGCTCGACCAGGTCGACGCTCTCCGCCGCCACCGTATTCCGGCTGTGGCGCTACATGCCGGAATGACCTCGGCGGAAGCCCGCAAAGCCCGCGAACGCTTGGCCGCCAACCGCTGCAAATTCCTCTATGTGTCGCCCGAACGACTTACATGGCAGCGGTTTCGCAACGAACTGCGCACCCTCAACATCTCGTTGCTTGTGGTGGATGAGGCGCATTGCATCTCGCAGTGGGGCTATGACTTCCGTCCTCCGTATCTGCTTATCGGCGAATTGCGCAAACTGCTGCGTCCCGATGTGCCCTGTCTGGCCCTGACAGCCACCGCCACGGCCAAAGTGGCCGAAGATATTCAGGCACGCCTCGATTTCCGTCCGGGCGCACAGGTCTTCAAAAGCAGTTTCGCGCGTGCCAACCTGCAATATGTGGTTCGTCCGGCGGCCGAGAAACTGTCGCAGATGCTCCACATCCTGAACAACACCACAGGGAGCGCCATTATCTACGCCCGGTCGCGGCGCAAGACCCATGAACTGGCCGATTTCTTAGTTAATTCCGGCATTAACGCCACCTTTTATCATGCCGGTCTGGAGCCGGAGGAGAAGAATGACCGGCAGCGCCGGTGGATTAACGGCGAGAGAAGGGTAATGGTGGCCACGAACGCCTTCGGCATGGGCATCGACAAGCCCGACGTCAGACTCGTGATGCACGCTGACCCGCCGCCAAGCCTCGAAGAATATTATCAGGAAGCCGGACGCGCCGGCAGAGACGGAAAACGCTCTTACGCCGTGTTGTTGAGGTCGGAGCGCGATAAGGCAACCCTGAAAAGGCGCCTCACCGAGGCATTCCCCGACAAGAAGATTGTGCTGAAAATCTACGAAAGGGTGTGCAATTTTCTGCATATTGCCCTTGGTGAGGGTGAAGACCGCCTCTATCCCTTTGATTTGGATAAATTCTGCGCCACCTTCAGCATGCAGGAAAAGCAGGTGAAAGCAGCCTTGGCCATACTCACTGCCGCACAGTGGCTTACTTTTATGGAGGAGACGGATTCGGCGCCTCGCGTCATGGTGATTTGCGAACGCCATGAGCTCTACGACATACCCCTCTCGTCCAATGCCGACAAGATTCTGCAAGTCCTCTTGCGCAATTATCCCGGACTTTTTGTGGACTTCGTAATGGTGTCGGAACAATTGTTGGCCGGCAAAGGAGCCATGAGTGTGCAGAGCGTGCTCGAAGCCCTTATAGAGCTGTCGAAGAAGAAAGTGATTCATTTCATCCCCCGGCGGCGCACCCCTTACGTCCTTCTTCCCCGCAGGCGCGAGGAGCCTCGCTATATCACCATTCCTAAAGCCGCTTACGAGGAACGCCGCGAAGCCATGGAGACAAGAATCAAGGCCATGGCAGACTATATCTTCAACGACGGTTCGTGCCGCGTAAGACGTATGCTCAAATATTTCGGCGAAGAGGAGGAGAAAGACTGCAACACGTGCGATGTCTGTCTGAAACGGCGCAAATCAACCATCTCAGACCGGCAACTGGCCGAAGCGTTGCTCGATTTACTTTCGGCGGCCGATTACCCCCTCACGTTGCAGCAGTTGGAAAAGCGCTTCAGCTCAGTGAAAAGCAGAGTGGCGCCGGTTCTCCTTTTTCTCTGTCAGGAAGGCTATATAGGTCTTGACAACCGCGGATACAGCCTCACCTGAGTCTTAGAAAGGTAATTTATTTTTATTGTCAAATAGCGACTCCGGCATAAAACGCAGCCTGTCGGCCAAAAGAGCGCGCCATTCATCGTTCAGACCGAACTTTGCCAGAATCTCCCTGTCGTCCTCCAACATCTGCAGGAAACCCTCCAGCCCATCCCTATGGCTGATGGCCGAGCGCGTGTATAAGTCTATGGCCTCCTGCATACGACCCTGAGCTATTGCCACATGACCGGCGTTGAGCAGGTCGGAAGCATCTGCAACCATAGCTAACAATTTGTTGTAATAGAGCTGAGCCTTGTCGTAATGGCCCTCCAGAAATTCGCACCAGGCTATCGGCCTCCAAGTCTTCGCATAGCCTCCGCTCAGATAATCAGCCTTGTAATACTTCTTCAACGCCTCCTGCGTCTTTCCGGCATCGAGCAGCGCATTGGCAAGATGCATTGTCGTCTTCACATCATCAGGCTTCATGGCGTCAAGCATTTGCCAGTAGCGCACAGCCTCATCGTGATGTCCTAAGGCACGGTTGAGCATGGCCAGCTTGCGTATCAGCCATATTCCGGGTTTGTCGTTAAGCGCCTCTGCCCGACGGTAATATTCCAACGCCCCCTCGGCATCGCCGGTATGCTGCAGTGCAAAACCCATCTTCTCCATCAGCAGCGGCGTCGGTTCGGAAATCTCCATCAGACGCTGCAACACCGGCAGAGCCTCCTGATAATAGTTGCGTGCAAACAGAAACTCAGCCGCCGTCTGCAGGTCATCCTCCGTGCTCATAACATCCTTCAGGAAAGGCAGTTCCGCCGGAATGATAGCCTTGGAGAAAGCATCCGGTAACCGTAATCCGCGGTGTGGGAAAAGAGCGCTGAGGCGCGACAAAGACCGCACATAGAGCGTAATCTCTACGTTGATTTTGGGCTCCGTCTCCTTGTGAAACGACGTGGCTTTGTCCTCGCGGTATTGCTCAAACTGTTGGCGAAGCTGATTTATCATCATATCGCCCTGACCTGCCGGCACACGTTCAAGCGCCAGACCCAAAGAGTATTTGTCGGGGTCGCAGAGGAAATCGGCCGAGTCGCGCAGCAGTGTAAGCATCTCGCTGTTCAGCTCCATTGACTTGCGCAGAGCCGGATGAGAAATGTTGAAAGGCAAAAGCCAGTTTCCCGGACGATGGAAAAACGGAAAATTCTTCAGGTTGGAGAACGCCAGCATCATCACATCGCCACCCTGTTCCTGCATCTCGCTGACTTCCTTCAGCGATTCGCCCAGGTTGCTGTTGCTTATCATTGACTCCCACTCGGGGTTACCCTCGGCGTCGAACAGCTCGGCCATATCGGCAACCGACGAGAAGCGCCCGGTGAGATCCTTCTGCAGCTTCTGCAGCTCAGGAATTATCTCCTGCTGCATTTTGTTGTTGATGCGCTGCGTGTCGCGCGAAGCCAAAAAGGCGGCAGCCACCTTGCGCATGGCCCGGAGCATAGCCTCGTCAGCCATCAGCAAACCGATTCGCTCGCCCACAGCCACATCCATGCCGATGCGCGACGGATGACGCCAAAGCGCCAGATAGATACCCGTGAGCCGCCGCGCCTGAAGCTCCACAGGCTCATAGTCGGGCAGACTGAGCAACAACATCAGTTTGGCCCGGTCGTAATAATAGAGATTGCCCAAAGAAAGAGCGCTGATGAGCATTGCCCGAGCCTCGAAATCGGCCGACGGATCATTCAGGAAAGCCTTTGCCGCAGCCTCATCATCGCGGCTAAGATGTTGCGTGGTGGCAACTTGCGTAAACATCCGGTCGATGATGTCGAAACGCTCCTGCGGACCCGCTTTCAGCAATTGGTCGAAATATTTCGACAAACTCACCTCGTCGGCTATGCGGCGCGTCCTCACCGCCGAGGCATAGAGGTCGTTTTCGCGCCCCGGAGCCGGATTGCGCAATTGCATTTCAAGACGGATGATGTCTGAGAGGCGCAGCAAATCCTCCTTTATGTTGGCCAGCTCGCGGCTGCGTTGCTTGGAATCCGTTTCATTGGCCATATATTCAGTGATGGCCTGATAAACCCGTTCGTGCGAAGATAATTTATCGAGTTCGAACCAGAGCCCAAGAGCAACGGCACAGCGCTTTGCCGTGTCGAGAGCCTCTTTTATCCGTCCGCTTTTCACGTTCTTAAGGATACTGCGTATGTCGGTGATGTCGATTTGTGAAGGCATAGTAGTTGCTGAAAGATAGTTTGGAAAAGGGACTTTATACTGCCGACCCTCTTCCTTGATATTTATAGTAACAAAAATTACGCCAAAAACGATTGATGCTGAAGAAAACGTCTCTGTCGCCGAAAATAACCCTCCCTTTCCACTTCTGCCTACACGAAGGAGAAGAAAGAAAAACCCGAAAGCCAAAATAATTGACCCTCGTGGCTTAATATATGTGAACACTTGCAAGAACCGCAAAATATTTATAATTTTGCACAAGAATCTACACCACACCCTTGCCGTTGAAATTCAGCGGCAGTTGCGGTGTACTGCAACATGAATGAAATGATTGAAAATTGCACGCCGATAGAGCTAATAACTTTCAAGGGATGTGATTTTCGCTAAAAAGAGAAAAATATGGTAATACAAAGATGGCAGACGGTGTTTTTGATAATAGCCTTTGGCTGTATGCTGGCATTTACGCTATGTTCGCTCGGTCAGTGGCAGCTGCTTGATTTTACATACAACTTCATGTCGTGGGGTATTTTCCCCGAAGGCGAGAACACCGGCATTGTCAAACCTCAACCCATATACACCATCTATCTGAGCTGTATATCAGGTCTGGCTGCTTTGTTGGCACTGATAGACATCTTCCTCTACCGCAATCTGCCGCTCCAGAAGCGCGTTTGCCTGGTAACGCTGCTGCTGACAATCTTCACAGCCGCCGATGCCGCTATGCTCGGCTATACAGCTTTTCAGGGCGTGGCAGTGAGCTGGTCATCGCTCGCTTTCGCTCCTTTCATCACCATAGTGGCGCTGATTCTGGCCTGGCGTGGCATCAATGCCGACCACAAAAAAATTAAAAACGCCGACAGGCTCTGGTCATAACCCACTTCTATTCTACTGACACACAATGGCTAAAGAACTGAAAAATTTTACCAAAAGGGACGATAATTATTCGCAATGGTACAACGAACTGGTTGTTAAGGCTGACTTGGCTGAACAGTCGGCAGTGCGCGGCTGTATGGTGATAAAGCCTTACGGATATGCCATCTGGGAGAAGATGCAGCACCAGCTCGATGCTATGTTCAAAGCTACCGGACACCAGAATGCTTACTTCCCGCTGCTTATACCCAAATCATTCCTCAGCCGCGAAGCTGACCATGTAGAGGGCTTCGCCAAGGAATGTGCCGTGGTAACGCATTACCGCCTCAAAAATGACCCCGACGGAAACGGCGTGGTTGTTGACCCGGCGGCAAAGCTCGAAGAGGAACTGATTATCCGTCCCACGTCAGAGACCATAATCTGGAACACCTATAAGAACTGGATTCACTCATACCGCGACCTTCCCATCCTGGTCAATCAGTGGGCAAACGTGTTCCGCTGGGAGATGCGCACCCGCATGTTCCTGCGTACGGCAGAATTCCTGTGGCAGGAAGGCCATACCGCCCATGCTACCCGCGAAGAGGCCGAGGAGGAAGCCCTCAAGATGCTCGACGTATATGCCGAGTTCGCAGAGAAATGGATGGCAGTGCCGGTGATAAAGGGTGTGAAGAGCGAGACAGAACGTTTTGCCGGCGCTCTCGACACTTACACCATAGAGGCTATGATGCAGGATGGCAAAGCCCTGCAGAGCGGCACCAGCCACTTCTTGGGACAGAACTTCGCCAAGGCCTTCGACGTAACCTTTATGAACAAGGATAATAAGCCTGAGTATGTGTGGGCAACGTCGTGGGGTGTGTCAACCCGATTGATGGGCGCCCTCATCATGGCGCACAGCGACGACAACGGTCTGGTGCTTCCTCCCCGTCTGGCCCCGATTCAGGTTGTCATAGTGCCTATCTACAAGGATGCCGAGGGTCTGAAGAAGATTTCCGAACGCGTGAAACCCATTGTCGACAACCTCATGGAGATGGGTATCAGCGTGCGTTATGACGACGCCGACAACCGTCGTCCGGGCTTCAAATTCGCCGACTACGAGGTGAAGGGTGTGCCTGTGCGTCTGGCAGTGGGTATGCGCGACCTCGAAAACGGCACCGTGGAGGTGATGCGCCGCGACACGCTGGAGAAAGAAACGATGCAGATTGAGGGTATTGAGGAACATATCCGCCAGCTGCTCAAGGATATTCAGGAAAATATCTATCAGAAGGCTCTGAAGGCTCGCAACGAGCGTATTCGCAAGGTTGATACCTACGACGAGTTCAAGAAGGAGATAGAAAAGGGCGGATTCCTGCTCTGCCACTGGGACGGCACTCCGGAAACGGAAGCCCGCATCAAGGAGGAGACGAAAGCCACTATCCGCTGCATCCCCTACGACTCTCCCGAAGAGGAAGGCGTGGATATGCTTACCGGCAAACCCTCGCATCGCCGCGCACTCTTTGCCCGAGCCTATTAACACTTAACATCGCACCGCATCATGACAAAACATATATTGCTTAAAAGCCTGTTGGCTGGCGTGTTGGCATTCGGCAGCGCAATGACTGTTGAAGCTCAGACGCTGAGCGTGGAAGATTTTTGCGACATAAAGAAATCTTCGCCGGCACGCATCAAGGACATGAGGCCGCTGAGCGGCGGGCAGGAATATGCCGCCGTCAGCGACGATGGCCGGTCAATAGAGAAATTCAGCTACAAAACCGGACAGAAAACCGGGGTTCTCTTCAGCCTCGACAATGTGAAAGGGGAGCTGAAGATTGATAAGTTCAACGGTTATTCCATCTCGGCCAACGGCCGCAAGATTCTCTTGTGGAACAACGTTGAGAAGCTCTATCGCCGCAGCTTTTACGCAAGTTTCTATGTATATGATGTGATGCGGTCAACGCTGACCTGCGTAAACAAAAAGGGGCATCTGCGCGGCGCCATACTCAGTCACGACGGCCGCATGGTGGCTTATACACTCGACAACAATATCCGTCTGGCTAACCTCGATTACGGCACCGACATAGCCGTAACAACCGACGGTGAGCTCAACAAGGTAATATACGGTGTGCCTGACTGGGGCTACGAGGAGGAATTCGGCATTGACAACACAATGCGTTTCAGTCCCGACGACCAGACCCTTTCGTTCATACGTTTCGACGAGAGCAAAGTGCCGCAATACAGATTCGACCTCTACAGCAATTTCTGTGAGCCGATGCCCGAATATGAATATTATCCCGGCAGCTTCGACTACAAATATCCGCTGGCCGGATATAACAATTCGGTGGTTCAGGTGCAGACTTACAACATCGACAACCGCACGGTGAAGACCATGGACCTGGGTCTTGGCGAAAAGGACTATGTGCCGAGCCTGGAATATGGCGGCGCGCCTGACAGGCTGATGGTAATGGTGCTGAACCGCGACCAGAATCATCTGCGGCTGTATAAGGTGAATCCGGCCAGCACGGTGGCTCACCAGATATATGAAGACCGCAGCGAGGCATGGCTGAGCCCGGCTGCCTATCAGATGGTTCGTTATCGCAACGATGCCTTCGTGATAGGCTCCGAACGCTCAGGCTATCGGCATCTCTATGAATACAATTATGCCGGCACGCTGCTGCGCACCGTAACGTCGGGCGATTACAACGTTACCGCCCTTTACGGCTATGAGCCCAAGAGCAGGGCATATTATCTGCAGTGCACAAAAAATGGTCCGAAGAACCGCAACGTGGCTCGCGCCGACGGCAAAGGTCTTACGCTCCTCAACCCCGGCACAGGCACCGAATCGGCACGCTTCTCTGAAACGATGGGGTATTTTGTGCGCACTTACAGCAACGCCTCAACACCCCCTCAGTATACGCTGTGCAATGCCCGCGGCCAACAGCTTGCCGAACTTGAGATGAACCGCGAATATGCCGCCCGTTACGCGTCGGCACCCCGCAAGGAATTCCTCAAGGTGAAGAATGCCGCCGGCGAGGAGATGGAGGCTTTTGTAATCAAGCCTGCCAACTTTGACCCGAGTAGGCAATATCCGCTGCTGATGCAGCAATACAACGGTCCTGACTCGCAGGAAGTGCTCGACGCATGGAAGCTCGACGGCCTCTTCTGGCTGGCTCAGGAGGGTTACATAATTGCCACCGTGGACGGTCGCGGCACAGGTAACCGCAGTCGCGCATGGGCCAATGCCGTTTACAAACAGCTTGGCAAGTATGAAACGGAAGACCAACTGGCGGCAGCCCGTTACTTCGCCTCTCAGCCTTACATAGACGCCAACCGCACGGCATGCTTCGGCTGGAGCTACGGCGGATATATGTCGCTGATGGAGCTCACCGCTCCCGACTCGCCTTTCAAATGCGGCGTGGCTATGGCACCTGTAACCGACTGGCGCTATTACGACGCCATTTACACTGAACGCTATATGCTGACGCCGCAGCAGAATGAGGCAGGCTATGACCAGGCCTCAACGCTGCTCCGCACCGACAACCTCAAGGCGCGCCTCCTTATCATGTCGGGCACAGCCGACGACAACGTGCATTTCTACAACACGCTGCGCTTTACGTCGAAGCTGACACAGGAGGGCAAACTCTTCGATATGATGGCTTATACGGGATTCGAACACAGCCTGCGTATGTGCAACGCCCGCACAATGCTGTACAGAAAAATCAAGGATTTCCTCGATTTGAATCTCAAATAAAACCTCATCAAAGCCTAATCAGAAAAAAACGATGAGAGACCTTCAGAAAATCAATCTCGTGCAGTTGTATCTGTTCTGGAAAAACCTTTCCATAGCGATGCTGCTGTTGATGGTGCTTTTGACGGTCAGCACTTGGACTCATTCCATCTTCTCGATATTCACCGCCATTATCTGCGCGTTCATAATCTATGTGCGGATATATGTAAACAAGACCAGCCATCACCCCACTTACATGCTTGTTGGGTATGCCCTGATGATAAGTATTATAGCCTATACCGTGATACTCATGACCATCTCTTCCATGAGCTCATGGGGCATAATACATGTTGGCGAGCACCTTGACATTTTCCAGGGTCCCCGCACCATCTCGGTGTTGGTTCTGGCGCCTGTGTGCTTCCTCACCCTGTCGGTATGTTACATACGCAGGCGTTCGCTGCACCGTTATCTCGACAACCACTTCGGCGTGCGCAGCGACGTTTTCCAGAAGGGTAAATTAGGCGCTATTCTCACCCGCGAGAGCCGTATTCAGGTGCGCAACCTGATAATGCTCTTCGGCATCCTGTCGGTAATCAACTGGGTATACTTCCTCTTCTTCTTCAACGATGCTTCCATAAACAACAAAGACCTCTACATCTTCTTCTGGGTGAACATTATCGGTCTTGCGGTTTATGAGATTTATCTGCTTGTGCACAACTACGAGCTTGACCTGGAGCTGAAACAGCGCGGCGAGCTGCTGACCCCCGCAGAAGCCGGCAGCATGAGTCCGAAGACTTATCTGCGCTTCTTTGTGATATGCGAGGATAAGCTCTTTGTGAGCTATGACTGCGACGACCCCGACTTCCAGGCTCATAAGGTGCTCGACACACCCTTCTTTACCTCGCAGACTGGGGCGATGGTAACCGAGCCGGAAGCCCGCAAGACAATAGAGAAGGAGAGCGGCGTGGAGAATGGCGAATTGCGCTTCTTCTGCAGCTTCTCGGCTCCCGGTCTGCGGCAACACACCGTGTTGAGGTATTTCTATTTCCTTGACGGCAAATGCAGCGATTATCCCACCCTGAGTGAGGATAAGGGCGAGTGGATGAACATGGAGCAGCTGACGCGTATCAACCAACGGCGCCCACATGCCCTGTCATCATATCTGCTGGCCGATGCCCGCCGTATGCTTACCATAATGCGCACCGAGAAGCTGTATGACGAACGCGGTTTCCGCCGCTACAAAATCAAATCGTACGTGCCGCAGCTGCGCATCAGCGATATCCGCAACACGCAGATAGATTTCCAGAGCAACAAGTGGATAAACATTGCACGGCTGAACTGCGACAAGCCACTGTTCAGAGTGCGCCGCATAATGCGCAAAATCTTCGGCGGCAGCGCCCTCAAAGTTTGGGTGTGAAGTATTCAGGAGTCGTATTGGCCATTACCGGTCCCACGGCAAGCGGCAAGACACGCAAAGCTGTGGCGGCGGCTCGTGCCGTTGAGGGCGAGATTATCAGTGCCGACTCGCGGCAGGTGTATCGCGGCATGGACATCGGCACAGGCAAAGACCTTGACGAGTACAGGGAAGGCGGCAGCGAGCCGGTGAGGTATCATCTCATAGACATACGCCAAGCCGGATACAAATATAATCTTCAGGAATTTCTCAGCGACTATGACGCGGCCGAGCGAGAAGTGCGGCAGCGCGGAAAAGTGCCTGTGCTTTGCGGAGGCACAGGAATGTATGTGGAGCACGCCCTCGATGGAGTGAGGATGCCCGACATTCCCGTGAATGAGGAACTGCGGCAAAGCCTCGCCGACAAGAGCCTGGAGGAATTGGCGGAGTTGTTGGGCAACATGAAGAAACTGCACAATACAACTGACACCGACACCCGCGAAAGAGCTTTGAGAGGCATAGAGATAGAGGATTATTATCTGCATCATCCGGAGCAAAACCGGCTGCGCGACCGCACGCAGGTAAAGCCTGTGGAGCATGTGCTGATAGCCCTCGATTTGGACCGCGACGAGCGGCGCAGACGCATCTCCCGGCGGCTTGAGAAACGGTTTGCCGAAGGGATGACCGCAGAGGTGGAAAAACTGATTGCTCAGGGCGTCAGACCCGACGATTTGATTTATTACGGCCTCGAATATAAGTTCATAACCCTGTTCGTAACCGGCAAGATTACCCGCAGCGAGATGGAGAAGGGTCTGGAGACCGCCATACATCAGTTTGCCAAGCGGCAGATGACCTGGCTGCGCGGCATGGAGAGGCGAGGATTCAAGATTCACTGGCTTCCGGCAACCATGCCCGATGAGGAGTTCGCCGCGGAGGCCGCAAGACTGTTGCAACAGAAAAATCAGGAATTATGGCCGACAGAGTGATAGATTACCGGGGCGTTACATTGGCTCAGGGCGAGAGAGTAGTGCTGCGCAACATCGACTTCAGCATGACGCAGGGCGAGTTTGTGTATCTGCTGGGCAAAGTGGGCAGCGGCAAGAGTACCCTTCTGCAGAGCCTGTATGCCGAAATACCTATAGAGTCGGGGAAGAAAGCCCATGTGCTTGGCTTTGACATGATTGGGTTGCGCCACCGCGATGTGGCGATGCTGCGCAGGCGTCTGGGTATAGTGTTCCAGGATTTCAAGTTGCTTCAGGAGATGTCGGCCGAACAGAACCTTGACTTTGTGCTGCGAGCCACCGGCTGGCGAGGCGAAGCAGAGAGACGTCAGCGCGTGGCGCAGGTGCTGGAACTGGTCGGACTGCCGGACAGCGGCTATAAGATGCCTCACGAGCTGAGCGGCGGCGAACAACAGCGAGTGGCCATAGCGCGCGCGTTGCTCAACAAACCCAAGCTGCTCATTGCCGACGAACCCACCGGCAACCTCGACCCCGAAAGCGGTATGATGATTGCCCGACTGCTTCACAGCCTTCCGGCGCGCGGACAAGCCGTGCTCATGGCCACCCACAATCACCAGCTTGTGCAGACCCTGTCGGCCCGCTCCATTACCATCACCGACAAATCACTGGCGGGTTAAGACACCGGAGATGACAATTTTTGCGGCAAAGGGTCTGACATCTTTTGCGGCATAAGGTCTGACATGGTTTGTGGCATTGGGCATAAAGGGGTCGGGAGCTGAATATTTTCTTAAAATACTTGTGGGGGTGATAAGATTTTTGTAACTTTGTAGTCGCAAACCGCCCCCGTCGTTTCTTGCTTGAAAGAGGCGAGAGCGAGGGGAGTAAAAGTGATAAATAACCTTACAAATACTCATAGAAAAGCTGTTTTGAGAAATGGCAGAAGAGAAGAAAGAAAAGTTGTTCGACATGTTTGAGCCGACCAGCACCGAAGCTTGGAAAGCAAAAATCATTGCCGATTTAAAAGGCGCCGATTTCGATAAGAAACTGGTATGGCGCACAAACGAGGGTTTCAACGTACAGCCCTTCTACCGGTTGGAAGATGTGAAAGACCTGCCGACCATCAACACATATCCCGGTCAATTCCCGTTTGTTCGCGGCACACGCGATAACAATGACTGGCTCATCCGTCAGAGCTTCTGCGGCGCTACCGCCACGGAGATGAACGACGAAGCACGCCATGCCATTGACCGTGGCTGCGACTCAGTAGGTTTCAAGCTGAAAGGCGATGTTGACGCTGCCTTCATAGAGGCTCTGCTCAAAGACATCGACATTGAGAAGATTGAAATCAACATCGACTGCTGCCCGCGCAAAGCCATTGAGGTGGCCAAGCTGCTTGTGGCTTACATAGCCGGCAAGAATGCACAGAAGACCTTCCGCGGCTCCATCAGCTTCAACCCGTTCAAACGTCTGCTTCGTCACGGCCTCGACTTCAAGGGCGACATCGCCGCTATGGGCTGCGAGCTGCTCGACGTGGTTAAGGATGTGGAGAATCTGCGCTGCCTCCCCGTTGACAGCGTAATGTTCTGCAACGCAGGTGCTTTCATCACTCAGGAGCTTGGATATGCTCTGGCATGGGGTGCTGAATGGATGACACTGCTCACCGAAGCCGGCCGCAGCGCCGATGAGGTGGCTCGCCGCATCAAATTCAACATGGGCATCTCGTCGAACTATTTCATGGAGATAGCCAAGTTCCGCGCCGCCCGTATGCTCTGGGCCGAGATAGTTCGCGCCTACAAGGCAGACGACGAGAGCGCCAAGATGTTCGCTCACGCCACTACCAGCCAGTTCAACCAGACAATATACGACGCACACGTCAACCTGCTTCGCTCCATGACGGAGACGATGTCGGCCGCTCTGGCATGTGTGAACTCCATAGAGACTCTGCCGTTTGACCTGCAGTACAAACGTCCGGACGAGTTCAGCGAGCGCATAGCCCGCAACCAGCAGCTTCTGCTGCGCGAAGAGAGCCATCTGAACAAGGTCGTTGACCCGGCCGGCGGCTCTTACTACATTGAGACTCTGACGGTGAGCATCGCCGATGTGGCCTGGAAGATTTTCAACAAAGTGGAAGAGGAAGGCGGCTTCCTGGCCATGCTCCGCAAGGGCGAGGTGCAGAAAGACATTAACGCCAGCGGCGTGAAGCGCCACGTGGATGTTGCCCGTCGCAAAGAGAATCTGCTGGGCACCAACCAGTTCCCGAACTTCAACGAGAAAGCGCTTGACAAGATTGAGAATGACGCCTGCTCATGCGGCTGCGGCTGCTCCGACAAGCAGGATGTTCAGGATGGCGCCGTTGACTGGCTCATCTTCGACCGCGCTGCCAGCCAGTTCGAGCAGCTTCGTCTGGACACCGAGCGTTCAGGCAAACGTCCGAAGGTATTCATGCTCACCATCGGCAACCTGGCCATGCGTCTGGCTCGTGCCCAGTTCTCGGCCAACTTCTTCGGCTGCGCCGGTTATGAGATTATAGACAACATTGGCTTCGACACCGTAGAACAGGGCATTGACGCCGCTATGGAAAAGGGCGCCGACGTTGTAGTGCTCTGCTCAAGCGACGACGAATATGCCGAATATGCACCTGCAGCATTCAAGTATCTCAACGGCCGCGCCATGTTTGCCGTAGCAGGCAACCCGGCATGCACCGACGAGCTGAAAGCTCTGGGCATAGAACACTTCATCCATGTTCGCGTCAACGTGCTTGACACGCTTGTAAACTTCAACGCCAAACTGCTGAAATAAGGAGGGAGAAAGCACAATGAAACCGAATTTTAAAGAAATAGACATCACCAAAATAGCGCCGGCAACCGTACCGGCATCCGCCGGCGAAGGCTACATTACGGCGGAACTGATACCGGTAAAACCGGTGTACACCAAAGAGGACCTGGAGGGTCTGGAGCATCTGAACTTCGTGTCGGGCATACCTCCTTATCTGCGTGGTCCGTACAGCGCCATGTATCCTCTGCGTCCTTGGACCATCCGTCAGTATGCCGGATTCTCCACAGCTGCTGAATCGAATGCTTTCTATCGCCGCAACCTGGCCTCGGGCCAGAAGGGTCTGTCGGTAGCATTCGACCTTCCCACCCACCGCGGCTATGACGCCGACCATGAACGTGTGGTAGGTGACGTGGGCAAAGCAGGTGTGTCGATCTGCTCTATTGAAGACATGAAGGTGCTCTTCGACGGCATACCCCTTGGCAAGATGTCGGTGTCGATGACCATGAACGGCGGCGTACTCCCCGTAATGGCTTTCTACATCAACGCAGGTCTGGAACAGGGCGTTAAGCTCGAAGAGATGGCAGGCACCATCCAGAACGACATCCTCAAGGAGTTCATGGTGCGTAACACCTACATCTATCCGCCGGCATTCTCGATGAAGATTATCGCCGACATCTTCGAATACACTTCACAGAAGATGCCGAAGTTCAACTCCATCTCCATCTCCGGCTATCACATGCAGGAGGCAGGCGCCACGGCCGACATCGAGCTGGCTTACACACTGGCCGACGGTCTGGAATATATCCGCGCCGGTATCAACGCCGGTATGGACATTGACGCCTTCGCACCGCGTCTGAGCTTCTTCTGGGGCATCTCGATGAACTATTTCATGGAGATAGCCAAGATGCGCGCCGCCCGTATGCTCTGGGCCCGCATAGTAAAACAGTTCAACCCGAAGAACCCGAAATCCATGGCACTGCGTACGCACTGCCAGACTTCAGGCTGGTCGCTCACCGAGCAGGACCCGTTCAACAATGTTGGCCGTACCTGCGTAGAGGCTATGGGCGCTGTGTTAGGCCATACCCAGTCGCTGCACACCAACGCTCTTGACGAGGCTATAGCACTGCCTACCGACTTCTCGGCACGTATTGCACGTAACACCCAGATATACATCCAGGAGGAAACCTACGTTACGAAGCAGGTTGACCCGTGGGGCGGTTCCTACTATGTAGAGGCTCTGACCAACGAGATAGCCCGTCGCGCATGGGATCACATCCAGGAGATTGAGAAGCTTGGCGGCATGGCCAAAGCTATCGAGACCGGTCTGCCGAAGCTGAAGATTGAAGAGGCTGCCGCACGTACGCAGGCTCACATCGACAACGGCACTCAGACCATCGTGGGTATCAACAAATACCGTCTGGACCACGAAGACCCCATCGACATCCTTGAGGTTGACAACACTGAGGTTCGCAAAGAACAGATTGAGCGTCTGAATGACCTGAAGGCCAACCGCGACGAGGCAGCCGTTAAGGCCGCACTTGCCGAGATAACCGAGGTTGTGAAAGACCCGAGCAAGGGCAATCTGCTTGACAAGGCAGTTAAGGCCGCCGGTCTGCGCGCAACTCTTGGCGAGATTTCAGATGCCTGCGAGGTAGTTGTGGGCCGCTATAAAGCAGTA
The DNA here is from genome assembly GCA_000437495.1 of Prevotella sp. CAG:485. Classification (GTDB taxonomy): domain Bacteria; phylum Bacteroidota; class Bacteroidia; order Bacteroidales; family Muribaculaceae; genus Lepagella. Next base: position 3,954 of record FR897850.1, on the reverse strand, counting down.
ATCAAAACTATATCCGGAGTGTATAGCAACGAAGAGAAGGGAGATCCCGAATTTGCAGAGGCACGTCGCATGGTAGCCGACTTTGCAAAACGCGAAGGCCGCCAGCCGCGTATCATGATAGCCAAGATGGGTCAGGACGGCCACGACCGCGGCGCCAAGGTGGTAGCCACCGGTTATGCTGACTGCGGTTACGACGTAGATATGGGTCCGCTGTTCCAGACACCCGCCGAGGCAGCCCGTCAGGCTGTTGAGAACGACGTTCACATCCTTGGTGTATCGTCGCTGGCAGCAGGCCACAAGACCCTGATTCCTCAGGTGATTGAAGAGCTGAAGAAACTTGGCCGTCCCGACATTCTGGTAACGGCAGGTGGTGTTATCCCGGCTCAGGACTATGACTTCCTCTACAAGGCAGGCGTAGCAGCTATCTTCGGCCCCGGCACCCGCATTCCTCACTCAGCAATAGAGATGATTCGCATCCTCAACGAGGATCGCGCTCAGGCTTGATTTGGTGGCTACTTTTGAGAGCATTTGCCGACAGGCCGATGCACCCAGAGCAAGCAATCAAGCATAAAGCTTAGATAAAAGACAACAGAGGCTGTGTTGTAACTCACTTACGGCTCAGCCCCTGTTGCGTTATTTATCAGCTCGGCGACGATTCATGGCTAAGTGTATTGGTGTGTGTTATATGTGTGGGTAATTGAGGGTGTTGTCTGCCATACTGAAACAAAGAAAGATTTGGAGCGTTATATAGACAAAGACAAATAAAACACACATAACAATGGCTGAATCATTTAAAGATATCATTTCGGGCGATAAACCCGTATTGGTAGATTTCTTTGCCACATGGTGCGGACCTTGCAAAATGATGCATCCGGTGCTTGAAGAAGTGGCACAGAAAGAGGGCGACAAGATAAGAATCATAAAAATAGATATTGATGAAAACCGCCGTGCTGCCGCCGCCTATCAGGTGCGCAGCGTGCCTACTCTGATGATTTTCAAAGATGGCGAGCTGAAGTGGCGCGAGTCGGGCTATAAGCCTGCAAACGACCTCATTCAGGTGTTGCATCAATACTTCTAAACCCGGAAAATCCCGATGTTGATGCTATTGACATGGGGAAGAAAAAGCCGACAAGCCTCAAATTTACACCCAAGTAAAACAGAGAGTCGGCAAAAGGAGAAAAAACTGTCCTCTTCGGCTCATTGAAAAATCAGTCGGAGGGGACTTTTTGAAAATACAGTTTGTAAATCAGATAGCTTTTCAGATAGAACAGAGTACCTTTTATAGTACAAAGTAAACAGCAATCGGTTATGAGGAAACAGATAGCAGCGATATTAGTAATAATAATGGCTCTGTGCCATTTTGTGCCGGCCAAAGCTACAGCTTTGGGCAACGAGACCCTGCATTATGTCATTAGCTATAAATGGGGTCTGGTGCATAAAGATGCCGGCGAAGCAACCCTGAGCCTTCGTAGCCACGGTAGCAATTATCAAGCCGTACTCACGGCAAAGACCAAACCCTGGGCCGACAAGATTTTCCAGGTTCGCGACACCTTGCGCGCCACGATGACAGTGCGCGAACTGCGCCCCACACGCTATGAGAAAATATCGCATGAGGGCGGCAAATACAATCGCGACATAATCACTTACACATACAGCGGAGGCACCATCAAAGCCAACGTTCACCGCACAAAAGTGCGCAATGGCAAGACAAAAGTTACCCGCAAGAACTTCTCGACAAAGTATGAGGCATACGACATGCTGAGCATATTCTATTTCCTGCGCACCTACGACTATTCACGTCTGCCCAAAGGAAGAAGCATCCGACGGGTGATATTTTCCGGCTCTCATGCCGAATTCATCACCATACGCAATCTGGGTCAGCAGACCCTGAAGCTGCGTTCCGGAAAGAAAGTCACTGCCCTGCATCTGCGGTTTAATTTTACGGACGACGGCGGAAAGACCTCAAGTGCCAATATGGACACATGGATTTCCACCAAAGCTCCTTATGTGCCGTATCAGTTGGAGGGTGAGCTGCCCGTGGGTAAGGTAAAATGCTATCTGATAGACATATAACAGCAATCAGCCCTAAAGAATTAATCCCTTTTGCACTATGAAAACACATATACTGAAAATCGTTGTGCTGCTGCTTGCAGCATCAGCAATATTTACGGCGCAGGCTGAGACCGCTGAGGAAGCCGACACAGCCCAAAGCTACCGGCTGCAACACCGGCAAGACATGCTGAAGACAGTGCGCGTGATAGGAGCCTCAACAGCAGGCCGCGATTCGGTGGACCTGCTGCTGCGACAGTTCTATATGGACCAGTTTCGCCATTTTACAAGACCCAGAGGCTCCATCGTTTATGTTCATGAGCCGCGACGCTATCCTGGCTTTAGGCATGGGCGCACAAGTTCAGGTGAAAGGCTGGTATGACTGGAACGGCACCATAGATGACACGGATTTCCACCCATACGAAATAGCCGTGCCGAAAGATGATGCCAATAAACGCAACTTAGGAGCATCGCCGTCGGGCACATCCATCTTCCTGACACTGCTCGGCAACACCAAGGCCGGCAAGTTCATGGCTTATATAGAAGGCGGATTCTCGGGCTATAATAACATAGACTTCAAGCTGAAAAAGGCATACGTCACCTTCAGAGACTGGACCGTGGGTTATGCCAAATCTACTTTCTCCGACCCGGCAGCCGAGATTCCCGTGATAGACGGCGGCGGCCAAAACGGCAAGATTGGACATACCACAACACTGGTGCGCTGGCTTCACGATTTCCGCAAACATTGGAAAGTGGCAGTGTCGGTTGAAATGCCGAGTTTCGGTATCCAGGGCGTTGACTCCACGGTGGCTAAGCAGAACGCCTATGTGCCTGATGTGGCGGCCTTTCTGCAGTTTGAGCATGGCAGAGGGAGTCATCTGCGTTTGTCGGGCATAATGCGCGTGCTCACTTACAGAGACTTGGTCAATGCCACAAACCATAGCAAAATGGGCTGGGGAGTGCAGCTCAGCAGCGTAACACAAGTGTCGAGACCCCTGACCCTATTCGCCATAGCCAACGTGGGACAGGGTATCAGCAGTTACAGCAACGACCTTGGTGTGGCGGGATATGACCTGATAAGCGACCTCGACAAGAGGGGAGAGATGTATGCACCCTTCACCTGGTCGCTGGCACTTGGCGCTCAGTATTATTTCAGCAAGAACGTTTTCTCGGCCATCACCCTGAGCGAGGCGCGCTATATGCCCTCGAAGCGAGTGCTGCCCACCGATTACAAATACGGGCTCTATGGCGCTGTGAACATGTTCTGGAACATCACCACACGCCTGCAGGTAGGAGCGGAATATATCTGGGGCAAACGACAGAACTTCAACCACCGGCACGCCTGCGCAGACCGCATAGACGTCCTCTTCCAACTGTCTTTCTAATGCTCTGACACGTCAGAAAGTAGGCTCTAACCCCGAATCTTTGTAACAGTAAGCTGAATATCAGTGAACTAAACTAAAATTTCTTTGAAACAAGAAACAAAGTAGAAACAGAAATGATTTTTATTTGTAAGCGGGATTTTGCGCGTCAATCATTTATTTGTTCGGCAAAATAAAATTAGTTATCTTTGCAGCGTAAAAGTTGCAATTTTTAACAATTATTGTTGAAAACTGCAATAAAAATGACGCATATGACTTTACACGAATGGATATACCAACGTGAGATACGGGGACAAGTTACATTCTCAGCCGTGTAACTTCGGCTCTCAGTGCATCGTAATCTTCGCTGCTGATGTCTTTCTTTTTCTTTCGCATAACCGCTATTTGGGGTAATTCAGACGCGAAGTTACGAATAATATACGCAACTGTGCGCCATTGAATCCCATTTACTTCGGCTATTTCTCCATAGCTCATGTCCGTTTCGGAGTACATACTTAGGGATATTCAGTTAATGGCTATGAGA
>FR897849.1 GCA_000437495.1 Prevotella sp. CAG:485 | reverse complement strand
ATGTTTAATTTATAGAAGTTTCCTAATGACTCCTGTTGAAGACTTCCCCGTTGTCCGACAGAGCCGTACTCTCGTTCATCCGGTTCGACCGTATCACAGCTTTTGCACCCGTTTCCAAGGTATGGCGGTCGGCAAACAGAGGCAGCGAATAATCTATCTGCAACGTATGGTGCCCCATATAGCTGTTGGTGAGATGACGGTTAAACGGATCCTCCGTACCCGGGAAATTGATATAGTCGCTGCTGCTCGTATTGCTCTCTCTCGGCGCCCAGTTGTAGTCGAACTGATACGTCAGCGCCAGGAAATGGAGCGTGTTGTTGGGGAAAGTGTGCTGATACGACAAAGAAGAAGTGAGGCCCCGGCGGTCCTGATGCGTGAGAATACGGCGGTTATAGCTCCATTGCGGCTCATTGTCAACCGACCACATAGACAGCGTCTGGTCAGACACGGAGGCGTCATACGAATGACTGTAACGAGCCGTAAAGGTGAACAGGTTCAACGTGTCAGGTTCCCAGCTTAAATCCAGTCCGGCGCCGGTGTATGAATATTTGTTGTTCTGGCGCGTGCGGATGCGGTAGAAACGGTTCTTGTCGGAGGTCAGGTTCTCGCGTTCGTAATTACCGTAAGTGTGCGGTTGCATCACACGTCGGTTGTTGCCGTTGGCTGACACTGCTGCCGTGACATTGCGGTATTTGCCGCGCAGATATACCGACCCGTTGTAACCCCTGTTCGACATGCCGGCACGCGCATTGCCGCTGTAGCCTTCCGTGCGTTGTTTCGTCACCGTGATGATGTTGAGGATGCCGCCCGTGCCTTCAGCCTCATATTTGGCGCCCGGGTCCGTTATCACCTCAATCCGCTTTATAGATGATGCCGGCATAGCCTTAAGAATGCTCTTGGGGTCGGAACTGAGCATAGGGTCGGGTTTGCCGTTGACGTATATCTTGAAATTGCTTTGACCCTTGACCTTTATGTTGTCTTCACCGTCTACGCTCACCATAGGCACCCTTCGCAGCATCTCCAACACCGTTTTGGCGCCGCTGTCGGGGTCTTTCTCCATATCGTAGGTGAGCTTGGCGCCGTCGCTGCGGATAAGGTCTCTGCGACTTACAACCACCACTTCGTCAAGTTCTTTCGCCGCTGCCGACAGCGTCAACACCCCCAAATCCGTGTTGCTCTTGACCTCAAAAATGTGCCTGAGCGGCGAATAGCCGGCAGCCGAAGTGGTGAGACAATACTCGCCGCTTTTCCTGGCGCTGAAGTTGAACCGACCCCCTTCACCTGTCATGCCGCTGAGGATAGGCTTTACCGTGTCGGGCAACAGATATACATTATAAGAGACGCCGAGACAGGCCTCTCCCGTCTCCTTCTCAACCATCCTGCCGCTTATCGTATACGCCTTTATCATGAACGGCATAACCATAAAAAGCACAGCCGCTGCGCACCGATACACCGAACAAACGATTTTTGATTTCATTTTAGCATTTTTAAGTTTTGATTCGCATATATGACGTCAACCCCCACAGCAATGTTACACCCCCTTCAGGCAACGCTTGAAAAAATTCTCCAATGCTTACATTTGTGTAAAACATATTTTGTAACTTTGCATTGGAATTTCCAACGCAAAGCACTATGAGCGAAGTAGAACTCCTTTTGGTCAACAGCAGTGACAGTTGCACTATGTATACAATACAGTTCTTGTCTGACGATATGAGCGTCTTTGAAAAAATTCGTCACTAAATTCAGGCAAGATGCAGAACTGAATCCCGATTTTCAAGCGATTATGCGATTCGTAGAACAGATATTGTCGAATGGCGCATTAGAACGATACTTTCGACGCGAAGGCAAGATGAGCGATTCTGTAGTTGCACTCCCTGTATTGAAATCAAAGTTGCGTCTATATTGTCTTCGGTTGACTGATAAAATTCTCGTCCTCGGTAATGGCGATGTGAAGAACAGCCGAACATACGAGGAAAACGAAAAGCTACAAGGATACGTTATAGATTTACAGAAGTTCGAGCGTCTTCTCAAACAGGAAGTGCGCTCCGGCAACGTGCAGATTACTGAAACAGAAATACTGACCGATAAACCTTTTGAGATATGAGAAACGCTAATATTCCTCTGCAAGAAATTTTTGACGAGATTCCACGCGAAAAGCGAGAGGAAACACGCCTCTCTTTCGCCATATCCAACCGAATAGACACTCTGATGCGTCAGCGGGGTCTCAACCGAAAGCAGTTGGCCGAAGCCCTTGGCAAGCGTCCTAATGAAATTACCAGATGGTTAAGTGGTGAACATAACTTTACCCTGGCAACCATTGCCAAGCTTTCCACTTTTTTCGGGAATCCAATAGTTGATGTTGTCTGCTGAAGGATGTAGCTTACTTTTGTCGGTGGCTATCATTTTGGTCAGTGCTTCATAGTCGAATAAGGTCTCTCGATACGATAGTGAATAGGATTCAGCCCACAAAATGAGGTCTGAAAATACCAACTGTGACACGCCGTTTTGTAGGCCTTAGAAAGGGATACAAGCGCATAATATTAGGGAGACAAAGGTTAGAAAGCGGTGCCTTGGGGGGTATAAAGGCGGAAAGAGGAAAGGGAAAAAAGGAGGAGGCAGCTACCGGGTGTCGGTGGCTGCCTCCTGCTATGGTGGGGTTATTGGATTAATCGTGACGGGGTCCGCGATCGCCGTTGTTACGGCGCGGGCCACGGCCTTCGGGACGACGCGGACGGTCGCCTTCGCGGCGGGGACCTCCTTCGCGGCGAGGACGTGCCTCACGCTCTACATAGCCTTCCGGCTTGGGCTGCAATGCACGCATGCTCAGACGATATTTGCCCGTCTTCTTGTCTATCTCTATCAGCTTCACCGTCAGCTCGTCGCCTTCCTTGATGCCGCTGCTGGCCATGTCGGGAAGACGGTCCCAGCTTATTTCGCTGATATGGAGCAGGCCGTCGCGGCCGGGCATAAACTCCACGAAAGCGCCAAAGTCGAGTATCGACCTTACTTTGCCGCGGTATGTCTCGCCCTCTTCGGGAATGGCCACAATAGCCTTGATGCGCTGCAGAGCGGCTTCTATGCCGTTCTTGTCCTTGGAGGCTATCTCTACGGTGCCTACGCCGGTCTCCTCATCCTCAGTAATGGAGATGGTGGTGCCGGTCTCCTCCTGGATACCCTGGATAACCTTGCCTTGCGGGCCTATCACGGCGCCTATCATCTCTTTGGGTATCTCTATGGTTACCAGACGCGGAACGTGAGGCTTGTAGTCCTCGCGGGCCTCGGGTATAGTCTCCTTGATGATGTTGAGTATGTGCATACGTCCGTCGCGAGCCTGGTTCAGAGCCTTCTCCAACACCTCGTAGCTCAGGCCGTCGCACTTAATGTCCATCTGAGTGGCGGTGATGCCGTTTACGGTGCCGGTTACCTTGAAGTCCATGTCGCCGAGGTGATCTTCATCGCCCAGGATGTCGCTGAGGATGGCATATTTGGTGTTTCCGGGGTCGGAGATAAGACCCATGGCCACACCTGCCACCGGGCGTTTCATCTTCACGCCGGCATCGAGCAGAGCCAAGGTGCCGCCGCATACCGTAGCCATCGACGATGAACCGTTGGATTCCAGAATGTCGCTGACAATGCGGCAGGTGTAGGGGAAGCCGTCGGGGAACATACGTTTCAGGGCGCGGTGAGCCAGGTTACCGTGGCCTATTTCGCGACGTCCGACACCGCGCTGGGCACGAGCCTCGCCGGTGCTGAAGGGCGGGAAGTTATAGTGAAGCAGGAAGCGCTCCTTGCTTTGGTTGAGCACATCGTCAACAATCTTTTCGTCGTTGGTGGTACCCAGGGTGCAGGTTACCAGAGCCTGCGTCTCGCCACGGGTAAAGATGGCTGCTCCGTGAGGGCCGGGCAGATAATCCACCTCGCACCAGATGGGACGTATCTCGGTGGTTTTGCGGCCGTCGAGACGGATGCCCTCGTCAAGCACACAGCGGCGCATGGCCTCTTTCTCCACATCGTGATAATAGCGCTTCACCATGGCAATGCGCTGATCCTCGTTGTACCGCTCCAGCTGCTCCTCGGTGAGTTCGGGCATCTGCTCAATGTATTCGTTGCAGATAGCCTCAAACTGGTCGGCACGCCAGTGTTTGTCGGCGTTGCCCTGGCGGGCTATGGCGTAAGCTTTGTCGTAGCATTTGGCATGAACGTCGGCGCGCAGAGCGTCGTCGTTTATCTCGTGGTTGTATTCACGTTTCTGCTCGTGGCCGCTTTCGCGCATCAGCTCTTCCTGCACCTTGCACTGCTCCTTGATGGCGTTGTGAGCTACTTTGAGAGCTTCGAGGAGCTCAGCCTCGCTCACCTCGTTCATTTCGCCTTCCACCATCATGATGTTGTCGAAGGTGGCGCCAACCATCAGTTCTATGTCGGCGCGTTCCATCTGAGCGAACGTGGGGTTGATGACCCATTCGCCGTCAACGCGAGCCACACGCACCTCCGAGATAGGTCCGTGGAAAGGTATGTCGCTGCAGGCCAGAGCGGCAGAGGCTGCCAGACCTGCAAGAGCGTCGGGAGCATCATTCTCGTCGGCCGAGTAGAGAGTTACATTTACAAACGTCTCGGCGTGATAATTGTCGGGGAAAAGGGGGCGAAGCACGCGGTCAACAAGGCGCGACGTCAGTATCTCGTAATCTGACGAACGACCTTCGCGTTTCAGGAATCCGCCCGGATAACGGCCTATCGAGGCATATTTCTCTTTGTATTCTACGGTGAGGGGCATGAAGTCCACGCCCTCATTGGCCTCTTTGGCCGAGCACACGGTGGCCAACAGCATCGTGTTGCCCATTCTTACTTCTACAGCTCCATCTGCTTGCTTGGCAAGTTTGCCCGTCTCTATGGTAATGACACGGCCATCGCCAAGTTCAATGGTTTTTTTGATTGGCTTTAACATCAGATTTTTTTGTCTTCTAAAAATTCGTGCAAAGTTAATACATTTGGCGCGTTTTTCCAAAGGTTTTATTAACTTTGCACCCAAATTCAACCCATCGATGAATACCTCAAACGTTAAAAATATTAAAAATCTGTTGGCCGGCCTGGCCGCAGCTCTCTTTTTAATCGGCAGCTCGTCTTGTTCCGACCCCAAATTCAAGGTTGAGGGCACGGTGAACGGCGCCGACAACAAGACCATAGTCATTGAGTGTGCCAATGCCTCGGGCATGTGGGTGCCGCTCGATTCGGCCCGCACGGATGCCGACGGACATTTCTCGCTTCGCCTGCCTGCTCCTGAACAACCCGAGCTTTACCGCCTCAGCTACGGCGGCTCGTATATCTATCTGCCCGTTGACTCCATCGAGACCCTGACGCTTACCACCACAGCCAAGCAGTTCGGCTCCGACTTTACCCTGGTCGGCACCGACCAGGCCAACCTCATGACCCAGTTCCAAAAGCGCCTGGGGTGCCTGAACCTCAACAACCCCGATTCGGTGGCTCTCTTCAAGCGCTGGGTGCTGAGTAATGTGGTTCTGGCGGCTCAGGGACATCCCACAGTGCTGCAGTATTACGCCCTGACCTGTAACGTAGGCGGCAAGCAGCTCTTCAACATCAACACCCCCGAGGATGCCCGCGCCTTCTCGGCTGTGGCCACCGCTTATCAGCAATACCGTCCCGACGACCCGCGCGCCAAAGCTCTTGAGCAATTGGCTCTGCGCGCCCAGCGCTCGCGCAACTCCGCTCAGGGTCGCGTGCGCAAAGTGCAGGCCGGCGAGTCGGCCATGATTGACATGGAGCTTAAAGACAAAACCGGAAGGCCTCAGAAGCTCTCCACAATAGCCTCAAACGGCAAACCGACTCTGGTTATTTTCACCTCCATGGGTCAGGAAAATTCGGCCGTGGTAACCGGTGAGTTGGGCAAGGTTTACGGCACTTACGGCAACAGCATGAACTTCTACATGGTTTGTCTGAACACCAACATAGCGGCATGGCGTGAAGAGGTTCGCGACATTCCCTGGACCACGGTGATTGACCCCGACGGTCAGGGCTCGCTCAATGCCCGAAACTATGCGTTGCAGGGTCTTCCCACCTTCTTCCTCTATAACTCCAAAGGTGAGCTGGTGGACAGGGCCAACAACTTCCCCGAATTGCTTAAGAAGCTCCCGAGTGTTCAGTAAGCTGAACACTCGGATTGGCAAACCTTTGTAGCCTGAAGGTTGTTTTTTCAATACCTTAATTCACATAATTCCCCGTACTATGAAGAAAACAGTAAATTCGCTGCTGCTGCTTTTGCTTAGTCTGATGTGCATGACGGCAACGGCGCAGACCAAAGATGGCAAAGTCAAGGGACACAGCACCAACCCCGACGTCTATTTTCTGGAGATAGACCAGGTGCCCAACAGCCTTCAGCTTCTTCCCGGGCCGCCCGACCCTGCCTCGGTGGCTTTCCTCTATGACCAGGCCCGCTACAACTGGGGCAAGATGCAGCGCAACACTCCTCGCGGCGAGCAGGCCTTTCAGGATGCCCGTATCGGCGGACAGCATTTGCCCGACGCCTTCTCCGAGGCTTTCGGCATCAACATCAATCCGCAGGATACGCCCGAAATCTACAAGCTCATTGTGGGCATGCGTGAGGATGCCGGCGACCTGGCCACACGCGCAGCCAAGGACTACTACAACCGTCAGCGTCCGTTTTCCTTCTACGGCGAGATGACGTGCAACCCTGAGCAGCAGGAAGAGCTCAGTACCAACGGCTCATATCCCTCGGGCCATACCTCCATAGGCTGGGCCACCGCGTTGGTACTGAGCGAGATTAACCCCGACCGCATCAACGATATTCTGCAGCGCGGCTATCAGATGGGCGAGAGCCGTGTCATCTGCGGCTATCACTTCCAGAGCGACGTGGATGCCGGCCGCATCACAGGCGCCGGTGTGGTGGCTCGCCTCCATGCCGACCCGGGCTTCAACGCTCAGCTTGAAAAAGCTAAAAAGGAATTTGCCGGGCTAAAGAAAGCCGGTAAGGTAGCACCCCATAACGCAAAATAAACCCTCTTTTTAACCCTTTTGCCGACGTCATCTTCATGCGGAAATAACGCCGGTAAAGGGTCTTTCTGTACTTTTCTGTTACACCGTTAAATCAATGTCGCGAGAACCATGAAAAAAATCTTACTCGTATGCTTGTTATGTGCCTTTGGCGTCTCGGTCTGGGCACAGTCCGCAGATGAGCCTAAGCTCAAAGTCAGTCCCACGGGCCGCATTCTGCTCGACGGCGCCCTCTTTGCCGGCAATTACGGCGACCTTTTCAAACCGGGTCTGGCCATCCCCGACGCCCGCGCAGGCGTGAAGGCTTCTTACGGTAACTGGACGGCCAAAGTTGACATAGGTTATGCTTACGGCAAAGTCGGTCTCAAAGACATATATATTGAATATAATTTTGACGATGAGAACCTGATACGCGGCGGTAACTTCATTCATCAATATGGCCTGCAGAGCGCCACATCCTCGTCAATGAAAGTAACCATGGAGGAACCCACCAGCAACGAGGTCTTCAACGCACCGCGTCAGCTTGGGTTCATGTATGAACACTCGGCCGACAAATGGCTCGCTACGGCCTCTTTCCATGTTGAGACGCAGTCTATGTTCCTCACCGCCAATCAGATGGGCAAGCAGGGCTACGGGGTGCTGTCGCGCGTCATCGCCAGGCCTTTCCACTCCGACGGCAAAACGCTGCAGTTCGGCATATCGGGCGGCTTCGGCACTCCCATCTACAGTTCCGACGAAGGGCTGAATCACCACAACTTCACTCTCGGCGCCAATTTCCCGGTGCGCGTGGACAAGGTGAAGGCTGTGGGAGCAACCGTCGACAATGCCATGAACATGTTTAAGTTCACCCCCGAGCTGCTTCTCAGCTACGACCGCTTTGCCCTTGAATCGCAGTACTTCTTCAACCGCTACAACCGCCGCAGCCATATCCATGCCTTTACCGGCCAGGGCGCTTACGTAATGCTGCGAGGACTGCTGCTTGGCTCCAAATACGGCTATAACATGGTTGACGGGGGTCTTGCCACGCCTGCTCCCAAAAGCCTTGAGCTGGTGCTGAGCTACAACTACACAACCCTCACATCGCCAAAAGCCGATATCTGGGGCGGCCGACTCAACGACGTCAGCGCCACGGTGAATTACTACATCAACAAATACATGATTTTCCGGTTCCGCTATGCCTACACGCATCGCTGGGACTCAGACCTCGGTCCGAAAGTCGACCTCAGCACTTTCCTGGCTCGCCTGCAGATAATCTTCTGACGGCTCCCTGACTGACACGGTGCGGGAAAAATTAATCCGTGGCCGGTAAAATATAAAGCTTCCGCCGCACGTTAAATATGTAAAAGCGACGGCGATATGAAGGATTACGAGGCTTATCTGCGCTATGAGCTCAACCGCTCGCAATATACTGTGAATGTGTATATGGCTGATTTGCGCCGGTTTGCCTCGTGGTATGCTGAAGACACACACATCCCATTCAGTGTTGCCGCTGTTGAGCAGCGCCACGTCAGAGCCTGGCTCGCTCAGCGGGCACGCGAAGGCTGTTCGCCCCGCAGCCTGAGGCGTTTCGCCTCCTCCCTCGCAGCCTTTTTCCGGTATCATCAGCGTCTGGGCACCATCAGCCGCAACCCCTGTCAGGACTTGAAGCTCCCTAAAATGAGTTCCGCACTCCCCACGCCCGTCAGGGAAGAGGAGATGGAGCGTCTGCTGGCGGCCGACACAATTGCCCCTCCTGCCGAGACGTCGCTGGAGCGCTTCAGTCGCCTGCGCGGTGCCCTCATCATAGAGCTGCTCTATGCCACCGGTATGCGCCGCGCTGAAATCATCAGTCTCAACGACATCGACATTTCCCCCGCACAATGCACCCTCAAAGTCAGGGGCAAACGAGGCAAGGAACGCATCCTGCCTCTGGCGCCGCAGCTCCTGCAGCATATCGACGAATACCGCGCTGCCCGCGACGTGATTTTTGCCGCTCCCGGGCCGCTGCTGGTGGGCAACCGGGGCAAGCGCCTGAACTTTAACTCCATTGCAAGCATTGTAAAGATAGAGCTTGGCTCAACGCACGTGTCGCGCAAATCGCCGCACACGCTGCGTCATACTTTCGCCACAGCAATGTTGCGCGGAGGTGCCGACCTCAGAACGTTAAAAGAACTCCTTGGCCACTCGTCGCTCGCCACGACGCAGATCTACACACATCTGTCGGTTGAGGAACTTAAAAAAAATTATAATCAGGCCCATCCCAAGGCAAAAAAATGAATTAACCATGGAAGTACAAATCAACGCGATCCATTTCGACATCACCGAGAAGCTGACCGCCTTTATCAACAAGAAGCTTGACAAGCTGAGCCGCCGTTATGAAACCATTACCGGCGTCGACGTAACGTTGAAGGTTGTAAAGCCCGAAACCTCCATGAACAAAGAAGCAGCCGTGCTGCTCACCGTCCCCAACAGCGAAGACCTCTTCGCCTCCAAAACCGCCGACAGCTTTGAGGAAGCCATCGACCTCTGCCTCGAAGCACTCGAACGTCAGCTCGAAAAGCTGAAAGGTAAGAAATAACTCCGGCCCGTGATTGCCCCGATTCTGAGACGCATAAATCGTCTCTTAGTAAGGCAATCAGATGCCGAAACCAAAAGATTCAAGCACGTCTGAAAAGGCACCTTTAGTTAAATTAAGTTAACAAATCCCCGGTACTATTGCCGCCCTCAGGTTTTTGTGTTAACTTTGCAACGGATTAGGAAACATAGCCTATAGACCTGACATGTAAGAATCTATTTAGTTAAGCTACAGAGAGGAGTGCTTGAGAAAGCGTTCCTCTTTCTTTTACCCCTGAGGATTGCGCATTTTTCAGGCGCAGGAAACCGGAATGGATTAAAAATTTTTGCAAAGAGCCTTGCAAACAATAATTTTTTTGTAACTTTACGGCCTGATGTCCCTATCTATGGAAATTCTGCTGATGATACGATTGCAAACGTGGATTTACACCATCCTGGCGATAGTGTATTTCATCACCATCATCAGCTGCATAGTAGTGGTGCTGAGCGAAAACCGCAATCCCATAAAATCGCTTGCCTGGGTCACCGTGCTCTTCTTTCTGCCCGTTGCCGGATTGGTGTTCTACCTCTTTTTCGGCCGCAACCCCAAAAGCAGGCACCGTCTCAGCCGGCACAACAAACGCAAACTCCTGCACAGGGTGGCCATGCGTACTTTGCCGGCGGCACAGCTCAACATCGACGACGTCAACCGCCAGATTGTGATATTGTCTGAGACAATGTCCGACACCCCGGTTACCGTGGGCAACGATATACAGGTATTCACCGAGGGAAAGGATAAATTTGAATCTCTGAAACGCGATTTGCGCGAGGCAAAGTGGTTCATACTACTGCAATATTACATCTTCACCGACGATAAGATAGGCCACGAAATCGCCGACATACTGATTGAGAAAGCCAAAGCCGGAGTGGTGGTGAAGGTCATCTACGACCATGTGGGCAGTTTCTCCGTGTCGGGCAAGTTCTTCAAACGCATGCGCGAGGCAGGCATTGATGCGCAGCCTTTTCTGCGCGTTACCTTCCCGCAGCTGGCCAACCGCATCAACTGGCGCAATCACCGCAAGATAGTGGTCATCGACGGCGTCACCGGCTACATCGGCGGCATGAACATAGCCGACCGATACGTGGAGCCGCAAGGCAACAAACCACCCTGGCGCGACACCCATTTCCGCATCCGGGGAGCCGCCGTCTCCACACTGCTCTATTCCTTTACTTCCGACTGGAGCTATATGGGCCGGCCGCTGCCCAGGCAGGAGATAAACTTCACGCCCGAAAACATCGACAACGACACCGCCGTACAGCTGCTCACCTCCGGACCCGACAGCAAATGGCCTGCCATAGCGCTTACCTATCAGAAAGCCATTTCATCGGCACGCAAGCGCCTGTATATACAGACGCCATATTTCCTGCCCACCGATGCCTTGCTCAAAGAGTTGCAGAGCGCAGCCCTGGCAAAAGTCGACGTACGCATCATGATGCCGCGCTTCAGCGATTCGCGCCTCCTTAACCTGGCTTCCTACAGCTATATAACCGAGTGCTTGCGTTCCGGCATAAAAGTATATTTCTACGAAACGGGCATGATTCACTCAAAAGTGATGATTGTGGACGACGAACTCACCGTTGGCGGCTCGGCAAACTTCGATTTCCGCAGCTTTGAGCACAACTTCGAGTCGACATTGCTGATTTTTGACCGCACCCTCAACCAGCACATGCGCGACATCTTCTTCAGCGACCTTCAGCACTGCACCAAACTCACCTACAAGACCTGGCGCAGCCGCCCCTTACCCCAGCGTGCCTTAGAGTCCATCCTCCGCCTCTTCTCTCCCATCCTCTAACCCCCCTCCTCCCTCTTTCCTTTTCAGCAGGCCTATCCGCCTTTTCTATCCGCCACTTTCTTTAATTTTGGTGCAGGCGAACGCTTTAGCGTCGAATAAATGCGTCGCATAAGGGGCTTCGAGAAAGGGGTGCCGGTAAGGGGCAACCGCAAAAAGAGTGTGCCATAAAGGCAGCCTCGGCTCCTTTATGGCACACTTTCTGTGGTTATAAATAGCTATTATCTGTTGGTGATACGGCGCGTGGTCTGCGTGCCGTCGTCATAGATAGTAACCTTGATGTAAATCTTGCCGTCGGCGCTCTTCGGAGCCGGAACCTGCAAGCCGTCGGGGGTAAACCAAAGCTCGGTGCGGATATCCTGCACAGTTTCGTCGAGGTAGCCGATGCCTGTGGCCTGCTTAGCCTCCAGCTTCCAGCTGCGTGTGAAATCGCCGCAGCGAGCCGTGAGAGTAACGGCGCCCGAGTAATTTTCGGTGGTCCATTTCATCAAATCGCCCTGTTGCTCCAGCGGAGCCGTAGCCGGGTCAATGGTCCAGGTTACACCCTCAGGAATGCCCACATTGAAGTTGCGGCGAACATTGTCGAACGAATTGTCAGAGCGCAGAATTACCGCTGCCGCATTACACTTCCAGCCGTTGTCCTGGCGCATGGCTGCCGGCACAGGCATAATATTCTTGCCGAGGAGCGTCCAGCCTTCGCTGATATTGGTGTTGCAGAGCTGAGCCAAAGTAACGCCCGTGGTGCCCGGTGATACTTCGCCCTTATTGCCCCAGTCGGTAGCATAATAGCAGTTCGACAGTGCGTTGAGATCGTTCCAGAAAGCCGGTTGGCTGGTGATGGTGATACCTGCCATAACACCGCCCTCCATACATTCCACAGGAGCCGCATTGTAGCAGTCTTTCACCTGCGACCTCTGCGACGACTTGTTCATAACCGGTTCGCCGAGGATACCTGCCACCATGGTCGGACCGGATACGGCGCCGAAGTTAGCGCAGTTCTCAATCAGACCGGGGAACTGACCGGCGATGCCGCCTATGGCATGGCCATCGGTAGCTGCCGACGTTGTCGCCACACCTATTGTGGTGCTGAGGCTCTTTACGGTGCCTGAGTTCCAGCAGCCGCTGATGACGGCCGACGCAGTCTTTGCATTCACAACACCCTGTGTGCCCACAATGCCGCCCGCCATGCGGCGGTCAACGGTGATGTCGCCCGTATTGCGGCTGTCATCGATGCGGGCGTTCTTGCCCCACAAAGCACCGGCGATGCCGCCTGCGCCATACTGGGCGCTCACAGGAGCCGTGTTTGTGCAGTTGTTTATCAACACAAAGTCATTGGCATGCCCTATGATGCCGCCGGCCCAGTAACAGCTTGAACCGAGACCCTTTATCTCGCCCGTGTTGAGGCAGTTCTCCACCGTTATGGTGTAGTCTTGCGTGGCGACGCCAGAAGTGGTACCTAAGATGCCGCCAGCTCCATAAGCCTTGTCGGTTACCGAAATAGTGCCCGAGTTGCTGCAGTTGAGATAATAGCTGCCCGGTTTATACTGAGCGGCTATGCCGGCTGCTGCCGGTGAGGAGCTGGAAGAAGTGTTGCTCACGGCCTCCAGATTGCCCGTGTTGACGCAATTCGTGTACTGCCCCATGGCGGCGCCTACCGTCGACGAGGCATACGTGCTGATGCCGCCAATCTGTGCTTTGCCACGGATATTGCCGCTGTTGCTGCACTTGATGAAGTTGTAAATCTGGGTGGCATTCTTGGAGCCTGACATTCGGCCTACGATGCCGCCCAAGTAAAGCACCTTCTCCAGATTGATGTCGGCCTTGTTGTAACATTCCTCGAAACGCGATTCCGACGATTCGGCACATATACCGGCTATATAGCCCGTGGTGCCGGTGGTGGTCAGCGTTCCTTCATTGCCGCATTTGATGTACGATACGCCTTCCTGACCGAATGCCACTATGCCGGCAATGTAACCGGCCGAGGCTGTCGTTTCAAGTTTGCCACGGTTCACACATTCGGTGAATACGGAGCCTGTGTAAGCATAGCCTGCTATGCCGCCGACGTAT
Organism: Prevotella sp. CAG:485; assembly: GCA_000437495.1. Lineage (GTDB taxonomy): Bacteria > Bacteroidota > Bacteroidia > Bacteroidales > Muribaculaceae > Lepagella. The sequence goes on along the minus strand of FR897849.1, from coordinate 4,563 downwards.
CCGCGTTTCGACGTAATCGTCGACTTGTTGACGCAGTTGGTGATTTTGCCGTAGCATTTTGCCACTATGCCCCCCGTGTAGGCATTTCCCGAAGTCATCGTTACCGTCTGAGTGCCGTTGACGGTGAGGTTGCGTATCTCGCCGCTTGCTGCCAGCACACCTATCGGCGCACGGTAAGTGGATGTGATGTCAAGCACATAGTTGTTGAGCGAATGGCCGTTGCCGTCAATGATGCCGTTGAAAGAGGCCGGATCGGCGGCGATGATGTTTATGGGCTGCTGACCGAAGTCAAGGTCGGCGGTGAGTCTGAACACCTTGCCCTCATAGTTGGTGCCTGTCTGTTCCTGACGGGTGCCTATGGCATTCCACAGCTCCGGTGTAGGTATCAGATACGGGTCGGCAGCCGTGCCCGAACCGCTCCACGGAGCCTTGGGTACGAACTGTACCGGGATGAGGCGCTTGTAGCCGTTCAGAGAAGCCTGAACGGTGTCGAGAGCCGTTGCCTTGTCGTTGGCCGGTATCTGCAGGGTATTGCCTGAAATGGTGAAGCCGTTCGACGAGAGAACGCTCCAGCTCAGACCCTGTGCCGCTGACAGCGTGGCAGGTCCCGTTACAGCCGAGCGGTTCTCATTCTCACCGAACAGAATGTACTGATGGCGTGCTGCTGCCACCGAAGGCTCTGCTGCGTATGCTGACGGAGCCGGATAGCTGTCAGCCGCCGTATTCCATTGGCTTNNNNCAGCCGCCGTATTCCATTGGCTTGCCTCCAGCCCGCTGAGGGGTGTTCCGGTCGTAAACTGTTGTGTAGTGAGGCCTGTCATGCCCGTCATAGGAGCGCTTTCTATGGCTCCCGAAGGAGCCAGCATGCCATCGTAGTAGTTGTTTTCCACGGTACCTTCGGTGCCTGTTCCGCCCGAGATGCCGCCCACATATTTCTGAACGCCGCAATCAACAACACCGGTGTTGACATTGCCAATGATGTCGTTGGGATAATTGGCCGAAGTAGACGTTTTGGGCGAAGTGCCCGTGATGCCGCCGGCGTAGCCCTCAAGAGCGTACACCGAGCCGGAGTTGTAGCAGTTCACCACGCGGGCGCCGTTCATGCCGCCCGCAATGCCGCCGGCATAGCGAATCTGGTCTTTGCCTGCAGCCTGATAACGGCTGAGGGCATAGACGGAGCCTGTGTTGGCGCAATTCTCCAGGATGCCCTGCGTCTGACCCGTGATGCCGCCTACATTGCGGTAACCCGTCGACACTTCGCCGGCATTGAAGCAGTTGCGGATAACGCCGCCCTTGGCCGACTGGCCCGTGATGCCGCCTATCCATGAGCTGAAGCCGAAGACGTCGGCATAGTTGCGGCAATTTTCTATCAAACCGTAGTTGTAGCCTACTATAGAGCCTACAGAGGCAAAAGCCTCATATTTGCAGTCAGCGGCTATGTTTACGTTCTTCACAACACCATCCTTGGCCAGGTCGCCAATCAGACCTATGTAAGTGGCCCTTGAGAGAGTGGTGTTGACCGTGCCGATGCCTTTGGGGTCATCTTCCGGTTTTACAGTCCATACCAGGCGTCCAATCTTGAGCTTGCTGATGGTGTGTCCGTCGCCGTCGAAAGTGCCGTGGAACTGAGTGCGGCCGGTGGTATTGGTCGAGCTGATGCCGTTGAAGGTTTCGTCATACTCCATGTTGATGTCGGCCGTCATCTTGTAATACGTGCCGGGGAAGGAGACACGGCTCTCGCTGGTCATCTTGCCAAGCGCCAGCATATCGGCCTTGTTGGTGATGAGCCATGGTGAGGCAGCCGTGCCGTCGCCCTGCCAGGGTATGGGAGCCATAAGCGCCACATACTGCTGCATCAGAGCGCCGTTGCGTACTGCCAAAGTGTCGTTGCCGAATTGAAGGTCGCTGTTGAGCTTCAGCGTGCCGCCCTCAATGGAGGCATAATGACCCTTGGTGGTGAATTTGCCGTTGACAAGGAAGCCGAACTCAGTGTCGTCGATGGCATTGAGCTGCAGATTGCGCTGCAGAACCGTGCGTGTGGCCGGCGATACATAAAGCACTGCCGAACCGCTGATGTCGCTAACCGGCAGATTAATCATGGCCTTCAGGCGAGGATAAGTGTTGGCCTGCATTGTCCATGCGTCGCTTGTGCTGAAGCCCGCGGGACCCGAAGCGGCAGTAAGCTGAGCTGTGGTCATGCGGTGCTCGGTGCTGCCTAAGTCGGTGATGTCGCTGTTGAAGTACGAATGGAATATCGTGGGAGGATTAGCTGCGTCGCTCGAACCGAACAGCTCCATGCAAGAGGAAGGCTGATGGTTGTAGTTTACAGTGCCGCAATCGAGCCATGCCGATGAATAGACACGGTTGAACACCGGCTGCACGGTGCCGTTGTCGTTTGAAAGATATTGCACAAGACCCGTTATGGTGCCTGACGTAAGAGAATTGCGGGCACGCACCCAGCCTGATGAATAGGAGTCGGTGATGTTGGCCGCGCAGATACCTGCCAGACCGCCAACGCGGTTGTAGCTGGAGTAGTTGCCCGGAGTGGCCAGGAAATTGCCCGAAGCCACTGAACGCGTTATGCCTGTGCCGTTGCTGAGTCCCTGGATGATACCTACCAGACCGCCCATACAAACCGGATAATACTCGTTAGGTATGGTTATTGTGCCGGCAAACGAGCAATCGGTGATGGCGTTGGTGGAAGTGGCTGTAATGCCGCCGAAGGGCGGAATGGTGTTGGCGTTGTACATGACGCCTGCCACGGTGGTGTTGGTAACGTGGCAATTCACTATCGGACCGAAGGCCTGAGCTGTGAGACCGCCGCCATAACCGTCGGCTGCCTGCACTGTGGTGTTCGTCACCGTGGAATTGCTTATGCCGTAAGAGGTGCCCGTCATGCCGCCGGCGCCCTGTGTGCCATTGGCAAGGAGAATGGTACTGTTCTTAACGTGGCAGTTTGTTACCGGGCCTTCGCAGCGCGATGCCAGAGCGGCCGCATATACATATTTCGACTGCACATAGATGTCGTCGAGCGTGAGATTGCTCAGACTACCCTCCTTGTCGACCACGCCGAACATGGCCGCATAGCCTTCGCCTGCATAGACATCGAGACCCTTGACGGTGTGTCCGTTGCCGTCGAAATGGCCGGCGAAGTAGTGTGTGCCGTTGCCTATGGGAGTGAAGTCATAGCCGGTCATGTCAATGTCGGCCATCAGCTTCAGATACTTGCCCAGATAGGGACGCGAATAATGAATGGTGTCAGTTTCAGTTGTTAAGGTGTAGTTGAAATTGTTGTCGGAGTTCACCGTTTCCTGCACCTGACAGAGGTCGTTGTAATTCTTTATCAGATAGGGACTTGCCTGCGTTCCTTCTCCCTCTAACGGATTGAGAGGCGCGGGGAAGTCGGGAGCCTTGGCCAGATTCAGCGTGGCGCTGCTTATCAGACCTACCCAATAGCTTTTGCCGTAGAAAAGGCTCATGTTGCCAAACTGAACAACCTTGGGGTCGCCGCCCTCGGCAAAGCTGAAAGTCTCGCTCCACGATTCAGGCGCACCTTTGTCGTTGAGCACCAGGTCGCCGCGCGTGTAATAGGCTGTGTTGCCTTCCACCAGACCCACCTGCGAGCGGCAGGTGTAAGTGTGGTTGCGGTTCATCAGCAGTTTTACCGTCTGTCCGTAGCCCAGGAAGTTCTTGACTTCAAGCACGTTAGCGCCCGTCTGAGTGGCTATTACCGGATAAGACGTTGTGTCGCCGCGCGTCTTGTTGATATGCGACATGATTGATGTGCCGCGCTCGAAGCTGATAGACGAATAGACGTTGGCATAATCATCCTTTTCGTAAGCCGGTTCATCGCCGCCGTTGGGGTCGTCGCGGTCATAGAAAATGCCCCACGGCACATCCGAGGTCATGCTGCCGTCGGCATTGATGGTAAGCACAAGAGCCTGTGTGCGTATGGGCTTGCCGTTGGCCATATTCACAGGCGCCACCGACATAGACGTGCCGTCGGTGCGTTTTATCACCGTCTGGCTCTGAATTGTCAGCGTGCTGTTTTCAGTGTTCAGGATGGCCTTTACAATGCCGCCCGAACGCCAGAAGTTGCTGATGGTTACGGCTGTTGTACTTCCTTCTAAGGGCGTTATCACGGCTGTTGAACCGCCCGTAAGGCTGGTGAGCAGGAACGGATACTGGTTTATCCATTGTCCTTGCAGGTCGGTTACACCCGACACCGCGCCGCGCGGCTTAGGGGTGCTCTTGGGCCGGTCGATGGCCTTTAACGGGCCACGTCCCACACTCATTTCCGGCGCTTCGAGAGTAAACGCCGCCTGCGTGCCCCGGTCGGTTGCCGTTGCGCCGCGTGCCGTCGTCTCTCCCTGCTGCACCGGTGTCCGCAGCTCCAGAGGAGCCGTCCGTGCAGGTTCCATGCGGAAAGAGGGTGCCGGAAGGTCCTGACCGTAGGCCGTGGCGCTCCCTGCCGCCAGCATTACCGCTATAGTCTGCATCAGATGTTTGTGTAGCATAGGTGTTTAAGGTTTAGATTTATATTAAGTGCCGTAAAACCCACAG